>JBBRTY010000195.1:0-7997 GCA_038248285.1 Aggregatilineales bacterium | reverse complement strand
AGCGATCCACAATAGTTTTGATCGCACCCGCCTCGATCAATTCTTTAAGAAAGACAAGATCTTCGATTTTTTCGCCCGATAAGGCACAGATCACCTTGCTGGAATGCCAGCATGTTGAAATGCCAGCTTGCTGGCACAGCGCCTAACCTCACCCGCTGAAGCGGGGAGGCTTGCGGCGGGCTAAAGCCCTAACCCGGTCAAGGTTCGCTGACACAGCATGGACATTATCTGCTGGCTGCCTTTAAGATGAAACAACTTTTTCAGATGTTGTTGACGGCGCGCTGGCATTCCAGCAAGGTGATCTGTGCCTTATCGGGCGAAAAAATCGAAGATCTTGTCTTTCTTAAAGAATTGATCGAGGCGGGTGCGATCAAAACTATTGTGGATCGCTGTTACCCGTGGGAACAGATCGCCGAGGCACATCGTTATGTCGAACAAGGTCACAAAAAGGGGCATGTGGTCATCACGATGGGATCGTGAGGGTTGACTCGGCGGCGGTAGGTATTTTTGCTACACTATGCCTTCTTGCCTAGAGCATCCAGTGGGATCACCCTCGTATGACAACCCAACCGAGGTTCACACGCGGTACACTTTTCATCATCATCGTCAGCCTCGTGCTGCTCGTCTGGCGGGCGGCACTTTTCCTCTATACCCCCGCGCCGTTGGGTGATGCGATCTGGTATTTGGGGCAAACCTATGCCTATTTGAGCGGGCACTGGCTGTCCGTCCCGTTTAGTTTCGGCTACCTGCAACCGTATCTGCTGCCCTACCTGTATGGCATTCTCTCGATGCCGTTTTTTGCCGTCTTTGGTGCCTCTAACCTCAGCTTGCTGGCGTGGAACTTGTTGCTGTTGATCTTGATCGGCGGCTTGGTGCTGCGCCTGTGCCAGCGCTTTCAGCTTCAGTCCATCCCCTTAAAATTGCTGTTGGTGATGGTCTTTATCACCTCGATCTACTTGTACGGTCCCCGCCCCGAAGTCCTCAATCTCGTCTTTCTCTTGATCATCCTCAGTCTGTTCATCGATGGTGGTGAGCGCCCCACCAGCGCCCGCTTGATCATCGCGGGCGGCTTGGTCGCCGTCATGGGCTTGGTGCAACCGGTAGGCGGCGTCTTTGGCGTGCTGCTCATCGTGATCTATGGCGGCTGGCAACGCCTGCCCGTGCGCTTCTTCGCGATCACGCTGGGGGCGGTTGCCGTCACGGTGGCGGTGTTGTATGCCCCGGTGATCGCGGTCGATCCGCAGCAATGGTTCGCTGATTTTTTCGTGCGTCATGGCATGGGCGACACCCGTAGCGCGTTTGATCCCCTGCTCTATGTCAAGTATTCCTCGCTCAACCCGTTTATTTGGGTGCCGTTTGGTGCCATGCTGGTGATGCTCGTCCAACAGGGCAGGGCGCGGCGGGCAGGTATCGAGATCGGGCTAGTGGTGGGTCTGGTGGTGATCCTCACGCTGTTCTGGCGGTCGTATTATTTTCCGTACCTCACAGTCTATATGGTATGGCGCATCCTTGCTAACGGGCTGCCGCGCCTGCCGCTGTTGATCGCGGTGCCGGTGTTACTCGTGATCCCGTTCTTCTCACATTATTGAGTGACGGTGCAGACCCTCGATAGTCCCGACTATGGGCAGCAGGTACGCGCGGCACAGGCGGCGGTTGCGGGCTATTTTGAGGATGAAGGCGCTTCGATCATCTGGGTGGATGCGACGACCGCGCTCGTAGCGATTGAGTCGCCGCGCGCGCGGTTTTACTTCACCTACTATCGGCGCATGGCACAAGTGGGGATCACCTTAGCGCCGGGGGATGTGATGTTGTTCACTAATGAAAATGTCGCCAAAGCAAGCTTGATCAATCTCGATACCCCGTTTGAGGATTTAGAACTGCGCGAGATCGTCCCGCCGAGCGCGCGCGGCTTACGCAGCTTGGTCGAATCCGGCACCGAGAATGAAGCCGTCGGGTTGTGGGAGCTTCGGCGAAAGTAAAACAGCCCCCCGCCATTGCCGGGCTGAGGGCTGTTTTTAGGGGAACGTGCCGCGCTTAGCGCTGTTTTGAGAAGGACTGAAGCGCGTGACTGCCGGGTAAGTTGCGGGTGAGCGGCAGCCGCCACAGGTCAAGCGCGCTCAGTTCTGGCGGTAGCGCTGTCGCCGTCAGGTCGGGCGTTGGCGTTTCCGTGGCTTCGACTGTGGACGTAGGCGCTTCGGTCGCGACTAGTTCGGGCGTGACGGCTTCGGTGGCTTCGGGCAGGGGCGTCACCGTTGCGTCGATCAACGCTGTTTCCGAGGCGCTGGGCGTCGTCGTTGCCCCGCTGGTCTCCGTCACGACTGGAGTCACGATAGGGAGGTCGGTACCCGTTTCGGTGGGCGTGACTGTCGCCGTTTCTTCCCAGCCGATGGGAGTTTCAGTCGCGGTGCCTGTAGCGGTCGGGGTTTCGGTGCCTGTTGCCGTCGCGGTTGGGGTTTCGGTTGCCGTCGCCGTCGCCGTAGCGGTTGCCGTTGCCGTCGGGGTGGCGGTTGCCGTTGCCGTAGCGGTTGCCGTCGGGGTGGCGGTTGCCGTTGCCGTCGCCGTAGCGGTTGCCGTCGGGGTGGCGGTTGCTGTCGCCGTCTCGGTCGGTGCTAGTTCCTCAATCGCGCCCGCTGCTGCCCCACCGATCCCGCCAATGTCTTCCGATTCGAACGCCCCCGCGTCACAATTGGTAAATTGGGGGCGCGCAAATCCGCGTTGATCCTCCGTGACATTAGCACCTGCCACAGTCCTACAATTGCCAACCGTAATCGCATCCACCGCCACGCTCCCTTGTAGCAAGGCGTGGGTTTCGGGTGCGCCGCCATTAGGTAACAAGGACGGATCGATCCGCAAACTGGCTAAACTGGTGGCGGCAGTGCCACAGGTGGTATCGCTCACAAAATTACCACCGAGATTGGTGATCGTCCCAGAGCAATTCCAGGTGCTGTTGTTGGCGATGATGCTATTTCTCACATTGCCGCCACCCACCAAGCCCGTCGCCAAATTGCCGTAGATGGTGACAAAGCTTAGATTCGCCTCGCCCGGCACCGTCATGCCGCTGCTGGATTGATTGTTGGAGACGGTGCTGTTGGTCATTGTCAGCACATCCGTGCCGCATCCCAAATAGCCGCGGAAAGAGTTGGACGCGATCAAACTCCGATTAATATTGGTGCCGCCGCTGGTGCAGCCATAGATACCATCCCCTTGATTGAAGGAGACAGAGGTTCTGAGCATGTTCATCGTGCCACCAGCGACATAAATACCAGAACCGCCCCCGCCAGAATCATTGTTGTAGACCTCAACATCCGTCAGGTTAAGGATCATCGAAGCGCCTGCCACCGAGAAATAAATGCCGCCGCCGTTGCTGATGGTGGCGGTGTTGTCTTCAAAGCGGGTACCGGTGACGTTATAGCTGATGGTGCCCGGCACCGAGGGTGCAACTGCCAACCCGCCCCCGTTGAACTCGGCAGTGTTAAAATTAAAGTTGCTGCCGGTGATCGTCGTCGTGCCCGTCACATAAACGCCACCGCCCGCACTATCAGTGGCGTTATTGAAGTTGACGGTGCTGTTCTGAATAACGACGGTAGTGCCGTTACCACTACTAAAGACACCCCCTCCGCTTGCCGCAGAATTGTTATTCAGCGTTACCCCATTGAGCGTTAGCGAACCACGATTGAGAATGGCTCCACCATCCTGAGCACCGACATCGCCACCCGTCAAACTCATGTTGTTCAGCGTTAGGGATGCGCCACTCGCTACCTCGAAGAAGCGGAAAGGCGTGACGCTTGCCCGTTGCAAGGATGCCCCGCCGCCATTGATTTGAATGGCACTCGTGATCACAGGCAGAGCGCTGAAGCCGCTATAAACTCCCGAAAATGAGAAGGTATTATCCAGCATAGTGATCGTGTCGAGTCCCGGATGATTGGCTTCATCATTTGCTTGTTCAATGGCACAGATCAATTCTGCAACTGTCGTCACCGTGATGCTCAGGCATGGGATGGGGGTATTGGTGAAGGTCGGCGTAAACGTTGGCGTAAACGTCGGCGTAAACGTGGACGTAAACGTTGATGCAAACGTGGGCGTAAACGTGAACGTGGGCGTAAAGGTCGGCGTGAAAGTCGGCGTGAAAGTCGGCGTAAACGTGGACGTGAAAGTCGGCGTAAACGTGGACGTGAAAGTCGGCGTAAACGTTGGTGTGAAAGTCGGCGTAAACGTGGACGTAAAGGTGGACGTAAACGTTGGCGTAAACGTTGGTGTGAAGGTCGGCGTAAACGTGGACGTGAAAGTTGGCGTAAAGGTGGACGTGAAAGTCGGCGTAAAGGTCGGCGTAAAGGTGGACGTGAAAGTCGGCGTAAAGGTGGACGTGAAAGTCGGCGTAAAGGTATTGGTAGGGGTACTCGACGGCGTAAAGGTATTGGTGGGCGTATCCGTAGGCGGAGGCGTGCCTGTTGGCGTGTCCGACGGCGTAAAGGTATTCGTCGGCGTATTAGATGGTGTAAAAGTCAGCGTGTTCGATGCCGTAAAGGTGGGCGTAAACGTCGGCGTATCGGTATTGGTCGGCGTTGGTGTAGCCGTCGGCGTGAAGGTGGGCGTATCGGTATTGGTCGGGAGGGTCGTCGGCGTATTGGTGTTGGTCGGCGAGTCGGTTGGGGTATCGGTGTTGGTCGGCGAAAATGAAGGTGTCAGACTAGGGGTGAGCGTGTCCGTCGGCGTCGCTGTAGCCGTCAACGTGAAGGTGGGCGTATCGGTATTGGTCGGGAGGGTCGTCGGCGTATCGGTATTGGTCGGCGAGTCCGTCGGGGTATCGGTGTTCGTCGGCGAAAATGAAGGTGTCAGACTAGGGGTGAGCGTGTCCGTCGGCGTTGGTGTAGCTGTTGGTATAAAGGTTGGTGTGAAGGTATTTGTTGGGGTGTCAGATGGCGTAAAAGTATGAGTCGGCGTATTCGATGGCGTAAGGCTTGGCGTGAATGTCGCTGTGTTCGTAAATGTGGGTGTAAACGTTGACGTGAAGGTTGACGTAAACGTCGGCGTGAAAGTCGGTGTAAACGTCGGCGTGAAAGTCGGTGTAAACGTCGGCGTGAAGGTTGACGTAAACGTCGGCGTGAAGGTTGACGTAAACGTCGGCGTCACCGTCGGCAATGCGGTCATCGTTTCCGTCGGCAGGGGGGTATTGGTCGCGAAGACGATCGCCGTCACCGGTGACTCTTCCAACGGTAGCGTGATCGGATAGTTCAGTTCAAAATTGACAAACCCCGCAAACTGCTGCAATTCTTCGGGCGGCACTGGCTCCGGTTCGATCCAAGGACATTCGTCAAAGACGGGCGAGTCGTTGCTGTTGCCATCCGTCCCCAAGTTCTCCGGTGCCGTCAAGCAACGTTGGGCGCGATACCCGGCGGGCACGATCTCTTCTTGCGGTGTATCGGGGTTGAGGATCGCTTCGCCGTCCAGCGTGATCACTTCCATCAAGCCGAAGACCTGTTGATCAAACTGGTATTGCTCTGCGAGCGAGCGTTCTAAGTCAGCCGGAATATCCAGTGTGCGCAAGACGACGGTCGAGCCGATGCGGATATCAGCACCATTGGCGGTGAAATCGACTTGCAAGCCTTGCGGTCCTTGGATGATCAGGCTGTCGGGGGCGTCGCTGCATTCGGTGTCGGTGGGGCTGGTGCGGAAGTAGAACGCTTGCATGGGCGTGGCGCTGGTGGCGCTAAAAACACTCAGATCGCTTAGCACGGTATCGGCAGCAAATGTGGAGACCGGCAACCATCCGGGCGATTCGTTGTAGACCACCCGCGCCCATGCGCTATCGGCGCTGATCGCATCGGCAGTCACAGGGCTGCCAGCGGGCACGGGAATAATGGTGGTCGAGTCGGCGCTGGGTTGATAGGAGAGAACGGCGGCGCTTTGGGTGGTGAGTTCTAAAATCGCGCCCGGCATGAAGACATCTTCGGGGGCGACGGCATTTTCGACTTCGGTATCCCCTGCCAGCATGAAGATCACACTTTGACCGGGGAGCGCGTCCGGCAAGTTTGCCTGAACGCTCATCAGCGCGATGCCCCATTCGTTGAGGTCGGTTTGCATGGGGTTGGTGGCAATTCGCGAGAGGGTCGATAGTTCGGCGCGGTCACTGGGCGTGGTGAAAAATCCCGACGACTGAGGTTGTAAAAATGACGCCTGTACGGTGTTATAGCCATAACAACCGCTGTTCCGGTTGATGCCAGAACAGTTATTGCCGACGGTTTCCAACGCTTGACTGATAAACGCCGGGCAGACATCCACCACTTGGGCAACTAGGGACGCCGTATCGACACCAGCGCTGATGAGCAGTAGGGTCAGCAAGAATAGAAAGGTCAACACACGGGCACGACGCATAACGATCCTCATGATGTGGTGGGCAAATTATGGTTCGAGATGCGATCATAATTTGGAATTTGTCCACTTTACTATAACGCAAAGTAGCCAAAATTGCCCCCCTATTTTAGGTAGGAAGATTCAAATCATTAGGATAGTTGCAGCACTACGCGGATCGTCGTCCCGCGTCCGGTTTCGCTTTCGACAAATAAGGTACCCCCTAGTGCTTCGGCGCGTTCGCGCATGGTGATCAGCCCAAAGTGCCCTTCTTCGGATGAGGGCTTGGCTGGCGAATCCGCGCCCGTTGTCGCTGATGCTCAAGACGATCTGGTTGCGCCCCTGCACCAGCGAGACCGCGACGTGGCTGGCGTGGGCGTGCTTGGCAATATTGTTGAGGCTTTCTTGGGTGATGTGATGCAATGCCGTTTGCAGAGACGCGCTGAACTGATCACTCTTGATCATCACTGACCGGGTTAGGGCTTTAGCCCGCCGCAAGCCTCCCCGCTTCAGCGGGTGAGGTTAGGCGCTGTGCCAGCAAGCTGGCATTTCAACACGCTGGCATTCCAGCAAGCAGACTTACCAACGTGTTGGCACTGGCTTTAGCCGCAGTTTTGGGTTCAGCACAGGGCTGTTGCAAAGTCGAAAGAGGACAAATTGGGGTACTGATCAAGCGATTATAATCCCCACTCCCAGCCCCTCCCCATTCCATGTTGAGGGGAGTAAAGTGTTTTTTGAAGTCCCTCCCTATGAAATGGGGAGGGATTTAGGGTGGGGATGTGCTTTCGTAATCCACTGACATTGTTTCACACAGGACTTTGCAATAGCCTTGGGGTTCAGCAGGGTGCATTTCACTTTGGTGCATCGCTATGATTTCATAACAGGTAAACGGGCGGAGTTACGGCGCGGGACTCTTTCGTGTGAACAAAGACTCCGCGATTGCCTAATCCGCCCTTGCATCGGTTCGTTTTGGGAATTTTCGCAAGGCGTGAAACATTTCTGTGGGTGCATTTTGTATCCTATGAGAACACCCCCACGAGGCGATGGATTAGGCGGGCTACGCTCCCCGTCGTATATTCGATAACCCGCATGTTTCCGCGCCGTATGTCCGCCCGTTTAAATTACCCCATGCGCTTGGTTGGGATTGCGCGGGTGGTATGGACGGAGACTACTTGTGAGTACACGTTATTATATGTTTTCATAGTATCCTCGAAATTTTTTAGCGATCCGCTTCGCGGAATTTGGGTTAAGGGCAAAAGCAAAAGATAAAGGACTCAGAAAAACAGAAGAACAGAAATCAGAATGCCAGAACCAGTTAAGAGCGGGCACAGCGCACACTGACATAGAAATTGTCGCCATCGGGAGTGTACCAGCCACGACCCGCCGCACGCAGATACGTAGGATCGCTGATGCCCCACGAACCGCCCCGCAGCACGCGAATATATGTTCTATTATCTACGATCTGTTCACGCCCATCGTCGTCAACGTAAGGATAAGCGTAGGTCAATTCCCCACTATCAGAGAAATTACCATTCCCATTATCAATCCCATAAATGGTACTCACCCACTCCCAAACATTGCCGCTCAAATCGAGCGCGCCCACCCACGACGCCCCCGCCGCGATGCTGCCCACATCCGCCGTTTGGTTT
>JBBRTY010000194.1:0-8021 GCA_038248285.1 Aggregatilineales bacterium | reverse complement strand
CCTATCGTCTCATCAACGTAAATGTAGGGGCGGATTAGGCGCTCGTGGAAAAATCCCCAACCCCAAGAGTCGCCGCGCCGAATATCCGCCCGTTTACCTGTTATGAAATCATAGCGATGCACCAAAGTGAAATGCACCCTTGTGTAAGGGGAGACATTTGTGAATATACATGGTTGACAGCGTGTTTTCACCCGCGTTAGAATTGTCAGTTCAATCAATAAACTCCGCCCGCAACTTCAAGCTGATATCGAAGGCGACTATGACAAAATCTGGTGACGAAAACGGACGCAATTTTTCAGGCACGGTGATCAAGGCACTGGATGTCCTCGATTGTTTGGCAGATCATGCCCAACCGATGACGACGCAAAAAATTGCCGATGCCTGCGGGCTATCGCGACCGACGACCTACCGCTTGTTAACTACACTTATGTCGCGGGGCTTTGTGCGCGACGAGGGCGGTTTTCGGTACGCCTTGGGGCTGCGCTTGCTGTCGCTCAGCCGGCGCGTGCTAGACGATCTCAATTTGGTAGAACTGGCGCGCCCCTATTTATACGAACTTTGCACGCTATCGGGCGAAACCGCCAATTTAGGGATCGCCGATGGCATGGAACTGTTGTATATCGGCAAAGAAGAAAGCCCTAATCGCACCGAACTGCCGCAACTGCTTCAACTGCGTTCGTCGGTGGGCGCACGCCTGAGCCTGCACGCGACCGCCATGGGGAAAGTTTTATTGGCGATGATGCCCGCCCCTCAACGCGAAGCCCTGCTAGGGTCGTTCCCACCGCTGAAGGCGTATACCGTCAACACGATCACGGATATTGAGGCGTTGCAGCGCGAATTGGAGAGCATTCGCGCGCAGGGCTATGCCATTGATGATGGTGAGGTGGACGACGGGACGCGCTGCGTCGCCGCGCCTGTTTTCGACAGTACCGGGCGGGTGGTGGCAGCGATGAGCATTGCGGGTCCTGCCTATCGGCTGACGCGCGACCGTGTACAATCGTTTTCAAATGAGGTGAAGCGCGGGGCATGGAAACTTTCGGCACAGTTGGGCTATTTGGCAAGCCCGCTCGGTTGAATTAGAATAGCGGGTCTCATTGTCCCCGTCAGCCGTAAAGGACTCGGATATGGCGATTCCGCTCTCTCGGTATTTCGCGCTCTTGGGGCGCTATTTGCGCCCCCATCGGGGGCAATTCGCGTTGTTGGCGGTATTCTTACTGGGGGGCATCGCGCTGCAAATCGTCATCCCCCAAGTGACGCGGCGGGTGATCGACACCGCCACCCGCGCCGCCACCGAGTCGTCGTTGGAGACGGTGACCTTGGCAGCGGTGACTTTCATCGGCTTGGGTATTTTTCAGCAAGTGGTGGCGCTGACGGCGGTTTATTTTGGGGAACAAGTGGCGTGGTCTGCCACCAATGCGCTCCGCATCGATCTGTTTGCCCATGTCGTGCGCTTGGGACTCGGTTTTCACAACCAGACCAAACCGGGGGCGCTGATCGAACGGATCGACGGGGATATTTCGCTGCTGGCGGAGTTTTTCTCACAATTTTTCATCCGTATCCTCGGCAGCCTGTTGTTGACGCTCGGCATTTTAATAGCGCTTATGATCGAAGATGGGCGCAGTGGGATCGTTTTTGGCATCTTCGCCCTGTGCGCGGTCGGGTTGCTGTACCGTGTGCGCCGCGTGGCGGTGGAACCGCAAAAGCGCGTGCGGGCGGCATACAGCGAACTGGCGGGCTTCATCGAGGAACGACTCGCGGGGGTGGAGGATATCAAAGCCAACGGCGCGGTCGGGTTTGTGATGGACGGCTTGCTGGCGCTCCATCGTCAGATTGGGGCGTTGTGGAGCCGAGCGGTGTTCACGCAATCGATCTTTCAGTGGGTCAGCGGGATGATCGTCGCCGTCGGCTACAGCGTCGCTTTTTTGGTCAGTTATGGGTTGTATGAAGGCGGCACCCTGACGGTTGGCGGGGTTTATCTGCTGGTCAATTACATGAATTTGCTCAATCGCCCCTTGACCGATTTGTCGCAGCAGATCGAGCGTTTGCAGAATATCAGCGCCAGCCTCGAACGAGTGGAGGCGTTGATGGGCACGCCGCCCGGTTTAGCCGAAGCCCACCCCACCGAGTCGTTGGCGATTCCGGCGGGGGCGCTGGCAGTCACCTTCGAATCGGTCGGGTTTGCCTATCCCAATGGAGCCACTGAGGAGTCGGCTTCGGTATTAAGTGGGGTCAGCTTCACGTTGGCTGCGGGCGAATTGTTGGGGATCGTCGGGCGGACGGGGAGCGGTAAGACGACGTTGGCGCGCCTGTTGTTTCGCTTATACGACGTGGAGGCGGGCAGTATTCGCTTGAACGGGGTTGATATCCGCCGCGTGCCGTTGTCCGATGTGCGCGGGCGGATGGCACTCGTCACCCAAGATGTGCAGTTGTTCGAGGGCACCATCCGCGATAATCTGACTTTTTACGACCTGACCGTCCCTGACGAGGCGATTCGGGCGGCGCTGGCGGGCTTGGAATTAGACGATTGGCTGCGCGAACTGCCCGCTGGCTTGGATACCATGATCGGCGCGGGGGGGCGCGGCTTGTCCGCTGGACAAGGGCAGTTGTTGGCGTTCGGGCGGGCGATGTTGCGCCAACCGGATTTGGTCATTTTGGATGAGGCGTCGTCGCGCCTTGATCCGGCGACCGAAGCACGCATCGAGCGGGCAGTCGGGCGCTTGTTGACGGGGCGAACTGGCATCATCATCGCGCACCGCTTGGCGACGCTGGAACGGGTGGACAAGATTTTGATGATGGAACAGGGGCAGGTCATCGAAACGGGCGCGCGGGCGGCGTTGGCGGCGGATAGCGCCAGCCGCTATCGGCATTTGTTAGCAGTCGGGATGGGGGGCTAAGCTCATGACGACGACGCCAAAACGGACGGGGGCGAATACCCCGACATGGCGGGCATTGTGGGCGATGATCCGCTACCGCCCCGTGACCGCATTCTTGACGGTGGCGGGTTGGACAGGATTTATGCTGTTTGTGCAGGCGCAAGCGCTGTTGATCCAGCTATTTTTTGATCTGATCGACGGGGCTGCGCCGCTTGGGGTGACGGTGTGGGGGATCGTCGGTTTGTTGGTCGGGCTGCGGGTGGCGCGCAACCTCGTCGGGTATGCTGCTTCCCTCAATGGGGTGTGGTTCGCCTTGCCCGGTCAAGCGCTGATGCGCCGCAATTTGTTATCACGGGTCTTCAAAGAGCCGGGCGCGCGGGCATTGCGAGAGTCGCCGGGCGAGGCGGTCAGTCGGTTTCAGGGGGATGCTGCCGAACCTGCGGGGTATTTGATCACCGCCTTTTGGGTGGTGGGGCTGGTGATCTTTGCGACGGTGGCGGTGTACGAAATGCTGCGCATCAATACGACGGCGGCATTGTTTGGGTTGGTGCCGTTTGTGGGGATCGGCATCGCGGCGACGATGGCTTCGCGACGGATGCAAGACCTGCGTCGCGCCACCCGACAGGGCACAGGGTCGATCACCGGTTTCATCGGCGAGACCTTCAGCAATATCCAAGCGGTGCAAGTGGCAAATGCCGAAACGCCGGTCATTGCCAAGTTCGCGGCATTAAACGCGGGTCGCGCCCGCGCCGCTATTCGGGATCGTGTGTTTGCGGAAATGCTAAACGCCATCGGCTACAACTCGATCAGCCTGTCCACCGGCATGATCTTGTTGGTGGGTGGGCGGATGATCGCTGAGGGCAGTTTTTCGGTCGGGCAGTTTGCCCTATTCGTTTATTATTTGGACAACCTCAGCTTTGTCGTGGGATCGCTGAGCGGGTTGGTGACGGGCTATCGCGGGGTGGGGGTGGCGGTCGAGCGCATGGAACAACTGACGCCGGATCAACCCGCGCAAGGATTATTTGCGCCGGAAGCACTTGATTTTCGCCCGAAGGTAGCCCGCGTTATCACGGCAACGCCGGATGGTGAAATGTCGCGCTTGCAAACGTTGGCGGTCGAAGGCTTGACGTGCCTCTATGACGGGACGACGGCGGGCGTCCGCGAGGTCTCGTTCCAAATCACGGCGGGCATGATGACGGTGATCACGGGCGAAGTCGGCGTGGGCAAGACGACGCTGGTGCGGGCGCTGTTGGGGCTACTGCCTATCCAAGCCGGGACTATTTACTGGAATGGGGCACCCGTCACCGATGGGGCGACCTTCATGACGCCGCCGCGCGTCGCTTATACCCCCCAAGTGCCGCGCTTATTTAGCGACCGCCTAAGCGTCAACATCGCCTTGGGGCGCGCCGACGATGCCGCGTTGATGGCACAAGCGACGCACACGGCGGTGCTGGACGAGGCAATTCGCGATTTGCCCGAAGGCTTGGCGACGATGATCGGCAATCGGGGGGTGATGTTGAGCGGTGGACAAGCCCAACGGTCGGCGGCGGCGCGGATGTTGTATCGCAGCCCTGACCTCTTGGTCTTCGACGATCTATCGAGCGCGTTGGATGTCGAAACGGAGGCGGCGTTGTGGGCGCGGCTGAGCGCGCTCGGCGGGGTGACAGTGTTGGCGGTGTCGCATCGCCCAGCGGCATTGCGGCGTGCTGATCACATCATCGTCCTAGAAGCAGGGCGGGTGGCGGCGGTTGGCAAACTAGATGATTTATTAGCGACCGAAGGAGCGATGCGGCGTTTGTGGGTAGGCGAGGGCTAAAAAGCGTAAGGCGTCAGCGCGCGTTTTCTCATGGTGCGCATCGGCGATTCAATGTTATGCTCATCCTAAATACGTCCATTTCCTTTTACGAAATTCATCATCGGCACCTGCTATCCCGCTTGTGTGCCAGAAAGAATGTGAGATGTCAAAGCGCCGGTGGTTCATGGCTTGGTTCGCTTGCTTACTGCTCGGTTTTCGACTGATGACGACTGATCTGCCTGTGGCTTATGCGGCTTGTCCATCCTTTCCGTATACGGTTCCCGCTGCGGACACCGCCGATCTCATCAATGCTATCACTTGTGCCGTCGCCACCAGCGATGATGACGTGATTAACCTGACCAACAGCACCTACACCCTGACGGCGGTCAGCTTTGGGGTCACAGGGTTGCCGACGATCCCCAGTGCGGCGACGGCGGGAAAACTGAGGATCAACGGCAATGGTGCGATCATCACCCGTAGTGTGGCGGGCGGGACTCCCAATATGCGTTTTTTCTTTGTCAGTGCCGGGGGCGATTTGGCGCTCAACACGATTACGCTCACAGGCGGGCAATTAGTGGGTGCCTTAGCGGGCGGGGCGATCTCCAACACCGGTATTTTAAGGCTGACGAATAGCGCGATCAACGGGAATAGCAGTGCCGGCGGTGGCGCGATCTACAACGCGGGTGGCATCGTTTTGCTGACCAATAACAGCCTTACGAATAACAGCGCGATTCTCTCCGGCGGGGCAATCCTCAATAATGATGGCACAGTCATCATCACCAACAGCACCTTATCCGGCAATAGCGCCAACGGGGGCGGGGGCGAGGATGGCGGCGGGGCGCTGGATAGCTATAGCGGGGAGCCCTCAGTTGTGATCGTCAATAGCACCCTCGTTGGCAATACCGCTGTGAATACCTCCCGCAGTGGGGTATGGATGGAAGCAGGCACCTTGACGATTCAGAATAGCATTATCGCCAACAACAATGGGGCGAATAATTGCGCGGTCACGGGGGGCTTTTTTACCGATAATGGCAACAATATCGACAATGGTACCAGTTGCGCCTTTGGCGGTGTTGTCGGGCAGAACACCGATCCGCTGGTGGGGACACTGGCGAATAACGGCGGGCAGACGCTGACGCACACGCTGTCGGCGTCCAGCCCAGCGATCAATGCCGGCAATACCGCCGGTGCCCTCGATCAAGATGGATCGACGCTCGTCACCGATCAACGGGGTGTCGGTTTCCCGCGTGTGATCGGCGGAAGGGTCGATATCGGTGCTGTTGAAGCGACAGTGGCGACGGTCAATGTGCAACTGTCGCTGCAAGGACGGACGCTTCCCGCGCCGCATCCCAGCCGCATAGTAACGGTCAACGTGCGGGTGCAACCGCAAGCGGGCGGGGCGGTCTTTTATGACCAAACCTATACGACGGATGCCAGCAGTACCTTTAGTATCCCGAATCTGCCGACGGGGACGCATTTGTTCACCTTCAAGGGTAATCACACACTGGCGCGGCAAGCCACCCTGACGATTGTGACGGATGTCAACACGACGACGACGGCGACGCTGTTCGAAGGCGACGCCAATGGCAACAACCTTGTGAACATCAGCGACTTTTCATTGTTGGCGACCGCGTTTGGCAAGATGACCGGACAGCAGGGCTTTAACGCTTTGACCGATTTTAGCAACGATGGGCTGGTCAACATCCTTGATTTCTCGCTGCTGGCTTCCAATTTCAATCGGATTGGGGATGGCGGGGTGATCCCGTAGCATAGGTTATGTGACCCATGGGAAAATGTGTCTGTTTACCCACCGGTTGCCCGTTGTATGGGTCTTCATAAGGCTTAAAATCAAAGTATTGTTCTGAAATAGGCAGATTGTTGTTTTCTTCCACGCGCGCTCGCGGGTTTGAGGATGAATGTGGAATCCTGCCAGAAAGATGCCGCTATGCTTCAGCGACTCCGTCGCTTTCCCTTATTTCTTGGATTCGCCTGTGTACTTCTCACATGGCAGATTGCGGGAGTCGCTATTTCGCCTGTTTATGCTGCATGCCCAACATTTCCTTATAGCGTGCCAGCAGGTGACGTGGCGGATCTTATCAATGCCATGACTTGCGCCAATGCGACCCCTGCAAACGATGTGATCAACCTGACCAACAGCATCTATACTTTAACGACAGTGAATATAAACGCAACCGGGTTGCCGAAAATCCCTTCGACCGTTACGGGGGGCACATTAACGATCCACGGCAACGGTGCGACGATCACCCGCAGCACTGCGGCTGGCACACCTGATTTGCGCTTGTTCTATGTCGATAATGGTGCTAATTTGACCTTAAATAATCTATTGCTCACAGATGGGAAGTTGTCGGCATCACTCGCGGGCGGGGGCATCTTCAATTTAGGGAATTTAACACTGTCTCATAGCACGCTTAGCCGCAGCAGCTCTGCGGGCGGGGGCGGTGTCTTCAATTCTGGCGGAATAGTCACCCTAAGTCATAGTACGTTATCTGCCAACGTAGCGACTTATGGCAGTGCGATAGTCACCTTCGGTGGCACCATGCGGATTATGAATAGCACCATTTCTGGAAATAATGCCACCGGAAATAATACTGATCTTGACGGTGGTGCCGTGAATATTTCTGGGGCAAGCGCGACGGTAATGATCACCAACAGCACCATCACGGCGAATACGGCAGTGTTCAGCGCCCGCAGTGGGTTGTTCTTAGAGGGTGGAACACTCACAATCCAGAACAGTATTGTGGCGAATAACGAAGGGGTGAACAATTGCGCTGTCATGGGTGGCACCTTCACCGACAACGGCAATAACCTCGACAACGGCACCACTTGTGACTTTGGCGGCGCAGTCGGGCAGAACACCAACCCGCTCCTCGGCACGCTGGCAAATAATGGCGGCGCGACCCTGACGCATGCCCTGTTGACAGGTAGTCCAGCGATCAATGCTGGCAGCAATGCCAAAGCGGTCGATCAGAATGGCGTTGCCCTGACGACGGATCAACGCGGAGCGGGTTTCACGCGCTTCATTAATAGCATCGTCGATATCGGTGCCTACGAAGCGGCATTAGGGGCAGAGACGCTCAATGTCCAACTGACGCTGCAAGGACGGACGATGCCCGCGCCGCATCCCAGCCGCATGGTGACCGTTAATGTGCAGATTCAACCGCAAGGGGGTGGGGCAGTGTTCTATAACCAGAACTTCACCACGGATGCCAGTAGTACCTTTAGCATCCCGAATCTGCCGACGGGGACGCATTTGTTCACCTTCAAGGGTAATCACACACTGGCGCGGCAAGCCACCCTGACGATTGTGACGGATGTCAACACGACGACGACGG
>JBBRTY010000193.1:0-8075 GCA_038248285.1 Aggregatilineales bacterium | reverse complement strand
CCCGCCGCCCTTTTACCCCCCCCCCCTCCCCCCACCCCCCCCACACCCCCGGGGGGGCGGGCGCCGCACGCGGCCCCCCCCCCCGCCCGCGAACCCTTTTGCACCGAACGCCGAAAAGGACAACCCGCCATGAGCGATGCCCTCGCCGCCATCGAACAAGTATTTCGCCAAGAATACGGGCGCGTCCTTGCCACGCTGATCAGCCAATTTGACGGTGATTTTGTGCTGGCGGAGGATGCCCTCCAAGATGCGCTGGTGCAAGCGCTCGAACACTGGCAGACGCGCGGCGTCCCCCAGCAACCGGGGGCGTGGCTGACGGCGACCGCCAAACGCCGCGCCATTGACCGCACACGCAAAGGCGGGGCGGTCGGGCGCAAACAAATCGAGATCCCCGACACCTTGCCCGCTCCTGACTCCGATGATGATGATGAGACCGATATGGACGATATCCCCGACGAACGCCTCAGCCTAATGTTCACCTGTTGCCACCCGTCGTTGGCGTTGGACGCCCAAGTCGCCCTCACGCTGCGCACACTGGGCGGCTTAGACACTGCCGAGATCGCGCGTGCTTTTTTGGTGCCTGTGCCGACGATGGCACAGCGGCTCGCCCGCGCCAAGACCAAAATCCGCGATGCAGGTATTCCTTACCGGGTGCCGCCCTTGCATTTGCTGCCCGAACGCCTCACGGCATTGTTGGCGGTGATCTACCTGATTTTCAACGAGGGCTATACCGCCAGCGCGGGCGACTCGCTGATCCGCCATGATCTGTGTGATGAGGCGATCCGTCTGTGTCGGGTCTTGGTGACGCTGCTGCCGTCGTCGTCCGTCCCCAATGCCGAGCCGCAGGGGTTGCTGGCATTGATGCTCTTGCATCATTCGCGGCGGGCGGCGCGCGTCAGCCGAAGCGGGGAGTTGATCCTGCTAGAGGATCAAGATCGGCGCTTGTGGGTGCAATCTGAGATCGAAGCAGGCACTGCCCTGTTAGGGGCAGCATTGCGCACCCAAGCCATCGGCGTCTATCAACTGCAAGCGGCGATCAGCGCGCTCCATGCCGAAGCCGCCACCGCCGCCGAGACCGATTGGGCGCAGATCGCGGCGCTCTATGGGTTGCTGGTCGAGATGACCGGCTCGCCCGTCGTCGAGGTCAACCGCGCGATTGCGGTCGCGATGGCGCACGGTATTGCGGCGGGGCTGGCGTTGCTGCTGCCGTTAGACGAAGTGCTAGAGGGCTATTACGCCTTCCATGCCGCCCGTGCCGATCTGCTGCGGCGCGCCAATGAACGGGACGCCGCCGCCGATGCCTATGCCCAAGCCTTGGCGCTTTGCCACAATGAACGCGAGCGGGCTTATTTTCAGCGGCGCATCGCCGAATTAAACGGGTGAAACCGGAAGCAACACCCCTACGATCAAGCCCACCGTCGCGCCAAACAGAATCAGCCATGTCGCGTTGATCTTCCAGCGGAGGATGCCGACCAGCGTCGCCCCAAATAAGCCGATGCTGAGGATCGAGGTCACATCCACCCCCTCGGCACCCGACAGCGGGCGCACGGCTTGGAGCGCCAAATTGAGGACGGTCACGAGGATAGCGGCGACCACCGCGCTGTTGATGCCCGTCAAGAATGCCGACAAGAGGCTGTTTTGACGCATTCGGGGGATGAGCGGGGCGGTCAAAATGACCAACACGAAGGAGGGCAGAAAAACCCCCAGTGTCGCCATGATCGCGCCGGGGAAGCCCGCCGTGATGTAGCCGACTGCCGTCACCGTCGTCAAAACGGGCCCCGGCGTGAACTGCCCAATGGCGACCGCATCCAACAACTCGCGCGCGCTCAACCACCCCCAATTGGCGACGAGGTCTTGCTCAATGTAGGCGATCAAGACATAGCCGCTGCCAAATAAAACGCTGCCGATGCGCAAAAAGTAGAAGAACAGGTCAAAAGCACCGACCCGCGCCCCTTCTATGACGGTTTGTGCCGCCAGCGTGAACTGAGAGAGCGCCGGGGCAATGCCAAAGAGCGCCGTTGCGCTGGGCGTGGGGCGGATTTGCAGCAGGGCGTACAGCGCTCCAATGCCCAACATGACGGTCACTTCGGGGATATCGGTCAACACGAGCGCGGCAATCGACACCACGAACATGCCCCACAACAGGCGGGTCTTGAGCGCGGTCGGCATGAGACGGTATGCCGCCACCGCGATGATAGCGATGATGGCAGGTTGAATCCCCCACAAGATCGAGGCGATGGCGGGCAGGGTGCCGGTGGTGACATAGACCACCGAGAGCGCCAGCGTGAGCAAGAAGGCGGGGAAGATGAAGCAAAAGCCGCTTACGAGCGCGCCGGGGATGCCGCGCAGCACATAGCCCACATGAATCATGACCTCGGTCGAGTTGGGACCGGGGATCAAGTTGGTGGCGGCGATCAAATCAAGGTAATGTTCACGGCTGAGCCACCCACGCCGTGTGACAATCTCGTCTTCACCAAGCGCGAGATGGGCGGCGGGCCCGCCAAAGGACGATAGGCTTATGCGCAGAAACAAACGGGCGATCTCGGCATACGAGACGCGGGGCGGGGGCATATTCATCGATTATCTCTCGCGACTGATGGCAGGTTCACGAACGATGATAACGCAGGGCGGGGCGAAAATCGATGTGGGGGGATGTTAAGAAATGACAGGGCGGACGCGCCGTAGGGATGCGCAAAGGGAATCTGTTGAAAAAGGGTTTGAATCGGCGGGCGACCCCATGGGGTCGCCCCTACAACAGCGGGGCTAGTTGGGGCAACCCAATGGGGTTGCCCGTGTTTTTCAACAAGTTGCCCGTGTTTTTCAACAGAATCCAAAGGCGCGCTCACCTGTATGGTACTTTTAGGGAACGTCTCGGTTATTCAGAAACGACCTGCACGCCCTTCCAGAAGGCGAAATAACCGGTGATCTCTTTTGCGGCATCTTTGGGTTGCGGATAGTACCACACGGCATCTTTATTCGTTTGCCCACCGACTTCGAGCGATTGATAACTGGCGGTGCCCTTCCAAGGACAAACGGTGTGGGCGCTGCTGTCTTTCAAAAATTCCGCCTTTACAGAGTCGGGCGGAAAGTAGTGGTTGCCTTCGATGATGATCGTCTTGTCACTTTGCGCCACAACCGTGTTGTTCCAAATCGCCTTGACCATAGTTTTTCTGCTCCCGTTGTTGTCACCACATTGTCCATTAATTACTTTGATGCGTTTTAAGCGGTTTTCTTACGTGGGGTAGGGAGGCGAAAGTATCTTTCCCATCAAAAGCCCATCCCCCGCCTCGATTTGGGCGGAAGGCGCGGGATCGATTAAAATAGAGGCATGGACACACACACACACGAAGCGTCACCCTCAACAACCCTGCCCACCCGCCGACGCGGCATGTTGAAAATCTTTTTTGGCATGGCAGCCGGAGTCGGTAAAACCTATGCGATGCTCGCTACCGCCCTAGAGCGCCGCGCCGATGGCGCTGATGTCGTCGTGGGCGTGGTCGAAACGCATGGACGCCCTGAAGCCGAGGCATTGCTTCAGCAGTTTGAGATCATCCCCCGCCGCAACATCGCCGATGGCGAGACGGCATTTGACCGCACCCTGCGGCAAGAGATGGATCTCGATGCGATTATCGCCCGCGCCCCCCGCCTGGTATTGGTCGATGAACTCGCCCACCGCAACGCCGTCGGCTCGCGTCACAGCCGCCGCTACCAAGATGTGATCGAACTCCTTGAGCGGGGCATTGATGTCTATACCACTGTCAATGTGCAGCACTTCGAGAGCCGCGCCGACGCCGTGACACAGATCACCGGCAGGGTTGTTCACGATACGGTGCCCGACTCCCTTTTGGATCGGGCGGACGAGATCGCGTTGATCGATATTTCCCCCGAAGATCTGCGCCGTCGTCTGTACGATGGACGGGTCAATATTACCGAGCCTCCCGACATCGCCGCCCACGATTTTTTCCGCATCGGCAACCTCACCGCTTTGCGCGAGATGGCGTTGCGCATGACTGCCGAGCATGTCGATCATCAGCTTCAGGCATATATGCAGCGCAAACATATCGACGGACCTTGGCATTCCAGCGAACGGCTGATGGTGGCGGTCGGTCCCAGTCCGTTTTCGGAACGGCTGATTCGCTGGACACGCCGCGCCGCTTACACGCTAGAGGCACCGTGGCTGGCATTGTATGTGCAAACCAGTGATGCCCTATCGCCCGACGCCAAAGAACGCCTAGCGCGTAATCTGGCACTGGTGCGGGAACTGGGGGGCGAGATCGTGACGGCAGGGGGTGATAAAATCACCGAGACCCTGTTGCGGGTTGCCCATCAGCACAACGTCACCCAAATTGTGATCGGCAAGGCACAACATTCGCCGCTCTATACTTGGCTCCGTGGCGGGTCGGTGGTCGAAAAGTTGGTGCGCCAAAGCGGGGATATTGATGTCTATGTGGTGACGGGCGATGCCATCGATGCCGATGCCCACCCAACCCCGATGATCCCGATTCCGCATCATCATTCTTCGCCACGCGATTATGTTTTGGCGCTGGCGATTGTGGGGGTGATCACGCTGATCAATGGAGGGCTGTTCTCGGTCTTGCCGTGGATCGGCGTGCAAGTAATCGGCTTTACTGAGTTGCTCGGTGTGCTGCTGATCGCGGTTTTGATCGGGCGCGGACCGGCGCTGCTAGCAGCATTGGTCAGCGCGTTGTCTTGGAATGTCTTGATCCTGCAAACGCAAGCGATTAGACCGATCTCCCGCCTCCAAGATATCGCTTTGATCTCGCTCTACTTCGCGACGGCGCTGATCGCGGGGAGTCTGACGGCGCGGTTGCGGCGTCAGGAACAGCAAGCGCGTTATTCGGCGGAGCGGTCGATGGCGCTCTATACCCTCGCCCACGAGACGGCGACGGCGGTCAACATGGATGACATCTTAAAAACAGCAGTCATTCAGATCGGCAGGACGTTTGATGCCGAGATCGTGTTTTTGCTGGCGTCTGAGGGCGATCTCGCCCCCCAACCGCACCCCTCTAGCACCTTTTCGATCACCCCCAAAGACCTCGCTGTGGCGTATTGGGTCTTTGGGCAGTGCCAACCCGCCGGTCGCTTCACTGAGACCCTGAATATCGCCGAGGCGCAATATCACCCCTTGCGCACCCCGCGCCGGACGGTCGGCGTGATCGGCATCTGCACCCGCCAGACGACGCGCTTGTCGTTCGATCAAGCGGCATTGTTGGAGACCTTTATCAATCAGGTCTCGCTGGTGATCGAGCGCGAGATTTTGGACGAAGCCGCCGAACAAGCCGCCATGCTGCGCGAAAGCGAACGCCTGTACAGCACCCTCTTCAATTCGATCTCGCACGAACTGCGCACCCCGATTGCGGCGGTCATGGGGGCGGTCAGCAGTTTGCAAGATCGGCAGACGGTCGCCGATCCGGTGCTGCGCGATCAATTGACGGGGGATATTCACTCCGCCGCTGAACGGTTGAATGGCTTAGTGGAAAATCTGCTGGATATGTCGCGCTTGGAGAGCGGGCGCTTGGTGCTGAAACAAGATTGGTGCGACATCGGTGATCTGATCGGGGTGGTCGTCAAACGGCTGGAAGCGCGCTTTGCCCAACACCCCTTAAAGGTGGAGGTTCGCCCCGATGTGCCGTTGTTGCAGATCGATTTTGTGCTGCTGGAACAAGCGCTCGTCAATGTGGTCGAAAATGCCTGTGCCTACACCCCCGCGGGCGCGCCGATCCGCATTGACGCTGAACGCGCCGACGACGCCATCTTGATCCGCATCACCGATCATGGCGCGGGCATCCCCCAAGATGCGCTCAACCGGGTGTTCGATAAGTTTTATCGCGCCCCCGGCACAGCGACGGGCGGCACAGGCTTGGGTTTGTCGATCAGTAAAGGCTTGATCGAGGCGCACGACGGGCGCTTGAGCGTTCACAATATGCCCGAAGGCGGGGCACAGTTCACGATTTGGCTGCCCCTAAAAGACGCCCCGCCGCCCGTGAGGGAGTCCGATTATGCCCACTGAGCCGCATCACGACGCCCACCCCGCCGAAGGACGCGCCCGCGTCTTGATCGTGGATGAGGAGGCACAGATTCGCCGCTTTTTGCGCATCAGCTTAGAGGCGAACGGCTATCGCGTGTTTGAAACGGTGACGGGCGAAGAGGCGGTGCAAGAAGTCGCCCGCTTGCGCCCTGATCTGGTGATCCTCGATTTGGAACTGCCCGACATGATCGGCTTCGAGGTGCTGCGCCGCATCCGCGAATGGACGAGTACCCCCGTGATCGTGCTGTCGGTGCGGAGTGACGACCGCGACAAAATCGCGGCACTCGACGGTGGGGCGGATGATTATTTGACGAAGCCGTTTAGCGTGGATGAACTGATGGCGCGCTTGCGGGTGGCGTTGCGCCATGCCCAACCGTCGCCCGAGGAACAGGTGTTTGTGCTGGATGATTTGCAGGTCGATTTGGTGCGGCGCTTGGTGACGGTGCGCGGGGAACAGATTCGCTTGACGCCGACCGAGTACGCTTTGTTGCGCCTGATGATCCAGAATGCCGGCAAGGTGTTGACGCACAAGCAGATTTTGCGGGCAGTGTGGGGTCCCGAATACGTCAACGAGACCCATTATCTGCGCGTGTATTTCGCCCAACTACGCCAAAAGATCGAACACGATCCAGCACTGCCACGCTTGCTGGTCACAGAGCCGGGGGTCGGCTATCGGCTGATCACGGAGTCGAAGGCGCGCCCCAATCCGCCAACCCCCAACCCCTAACCCCTATCCTTTCACCCCAACGTCGCGACCGCCTCCAGCACAGCGGGCAACAATTGTTTCTTGCGCGACATCATGCCGGGCGCGTCCAGCGTGCCCATGGGGCTAAGCGGATAAGGGAGTGCCGCCAACACGCGCGCATCGCCCACCGCCACCAGTTGGCTATCCCCGCGCACCACATCGGTGACCATCAATAGCGCCAAGATCAGCGACTCGGCGGTCAATATCGTTGTCAACGCCCCTTTGAGATCCCCCAAACGGCGTGGCAAGTCCGACAAATTGGTCACTTCGATCTGCACAATGCCGAAGCGGTACGCCCCTTGCTCGAAGAATTTCAGGTCGCCGCCCACAATTTCCTCTGCCGGACGGTCGCCAATGCCCGCGCTGGCGTTCAACAACGGTTCACCCACTGCCTGAATCGCCGCGATCACCGTCTCTTTGCTGGCGTCCGCGGGTGCTAAGCCCGCTTCGATTGCCAACCGTCGCGCCGCGGCATGTTCCCGCGGGGTGGTGGTAGGCGACCGAAAGACAAGGGTGTCGGACAGAATGCCACACAACAATACCCCCGCGATGCCAGCGGGTAAGGTCACGCCCTCAGCGGCGGCGCGCTCGCTCACCAGCGTCGAACAACTGCCGACCGCATCAATGGTCACGCGGATGGGCAGGGTGGTGGTGATGGTTGCCAAACGGTGGTGATCCAAAATTTCGATCACTGCTGCCGCGTCTAAGCCGATCACCGATTGCTCAAGTTCGTTGTGATCGACCATCACCACCCGACGCGCAGGGGCGACTTCTGCCACCAGCGGCGGCGCTTGCACGCCAAAATGATCCAGTGCGAAGGCGGTTTGGCTGTTGATGTCGCCGGGGCGTCCGGCAGTGTACTCGCCTGCGCCCAACGTACTTAGGAGCCACGCATAGCCGACCGCCGAAGCGATGGCGTCCATATCGGGGTTACGATGTCCGGTGACGAGGATGGTGTCTGTCATAAATTGATCCTTCTCAGTGTGTAGGCTTTTCGCGCACCCGATGATACACCACTTGGGGTTGGCTTTCCCACTCTCAGTGAATCACAGATTTGATTATCCCCACCCCGTCTGACCTTGGGTCAGCGCCCCCTCCCCATTGCATGGCTGAGGGGTATTTATTCACCTATCCGTGCAGACCACCATGAAATGGTACTCGATATCCACAAAGGGTCACAAAAACACACAATGGGTTTATCCTCGGTAGGGGCTCGGTAGGGGCATGATATATCATGCCCCTACATATCCATCCTGACCCGTTATCATCTGTGTGATGGGT
>JBBRTY010000192.1:0-8118 GCA_038248285.1 Aggregatilineales bacterium | reverse complement strand
GACGGGGTGGGGATATGCTTTGTGATCCACTGAAATTGTTTCACACAAGACTTTGCAACAGCCCTGGCTAGTTTTATGGACAGTTGTCCGATGCGACGGGGGTTGCATCTAAATGATAAAGTTCACAGGCGGTGAAAAGGTGGCGTCCAAACGGCATATTCACCGGAAACATTCCCCGATGGGCGCAATCAGTCGTGTGTTGAATTTACCGTCAAAAAAGAGGCGAATTGAGGGAAAGCGGGTAACGAGACTCGAACTCGTGACATTCTGCTTGGGAAGCAGACACTCTACCAACTGAGTTACACCCGCAACTTTGAATACTATAGCAACCAGACCGAAACTTGTCAATAGGGGCGGGCGCGAACTTCGCGCCCGCCCCTATGTGTACTTTAGAACTGATTCCACAGGAATTGGTTTTGCACTTCGTGATGGAATTGGATTTCCGACGTTTTGATGAGCGTGCCCAACAAACGTGGGCAACGATCCGCCGAGGCGCGCTTGAGCGCGGCGTACTTCTCGACCACATCATCGCCCAACAGCTTGCGGGTGTAGCTGCTGCCTTCAAAATCGTCAATCGCATCATAGATGTTGTCCGGCAGGTACTTGCCGGTGTCGAGCGGGGCATCCACAGGGCGTTCCGCTTCAATACCCGTGCGCAGCAGGGCATAAAGCGCCAAATACATGTTGGTGTCCGACCCTACCGAGCGCACTTCGACACGCGCCGAGCGGGAATTGCCGACCGGAATACGGATCATCGAACCGCGATCAATCGGCGACGACTTGATTTGATTCGGTGCCTCAAAGTGCGGGTCAAGGCGGCGATAGGCGTTGACGCTGCTGTTCAAAACGAGGCACAAGTCACGGGCATGGGTCAGCACGCGGTGGACGAAATCCCACGCCATCGGTGACAGATTTTCTTGTCCGCCTTCTTGCCAGAACAAATTGGTGCCGTTTTGCGAAATCGACAGGTTAGTGTGCATCCCACTGCCGTTGACGCCCGCCACGGGTTTAGGCAGGAACGAAGCGGTTAAGCCCCGTTGTTCCGCCACTTGACGGCAAATCAACTTGTAGAGCGCCACTTGGTCGGCGGCGACCAACGCTTCGGCATAGCTGTAATTCATTTCGAACTGGGAGGGAGCCACTTCGGGGTGATCTTTTTCATTTTGGAAACCGAGCGCCCGTTGCACTTCGGCGGCATGATCGATGAAGCTCCGGAGCGGGTCGCCAGGGAGCGAGTGATAGTAGCCACCCGTGCCGACATAGTCGAACTTGCCCGCCAAACCATAGGTTTGTTCGGCGCGCTTGCCGTTGAACAAGAAGCCTTCAATTTCGTTGGCGGCGTTGAAGCTCAAGCCGGACGTGGCAAACTGCGATTCAGTGAAGTTTTTCAACTGGCTGCGAATATCGGCGGCGTAGGGGCTGCCATCTTTTTCTAACACTTCGCCAAACACCAACACTTTGCCGGCACCGAACACATCCGACGGCAACAGGTAGAACGCTGCCCAGTCGATGTTCAGGCGCAGATCGGACTCTTTTTGGGCGGAGAAGCCGCGCACGGAGGACCCGTCAAAGGTCAAGTTGTCATAAGACTTGAGCAGGAATTTCTTGTCATAATCGAGCATATGCAGGCGTCCCTCCAAGTCGGAGAAGCACACGGTGACTGCTTTGATGCGTTTTTCATCACTCAAATAGCGAAGGCGCAGCTCACGAATATCATTGATGGGGGTACGGCTCAAACGCAGTGCTTTTGCTTCAAGGTTGAGGGCTTCCAACTCATCATAGGGAAGCTCGAAAAAATCACGCAAAATCACGCTCATAGTCTCATCAGTCCTAGCAGGTAAAAACGAATAGACACAGTTTAGGTGATTGTGCTGAATTGTTTATCGTTGATTTATGATAAATTTTGCCGCTGTTTATGGGGCGAAAACACCAAATGGGCCCCTCAGAAACAATTTTTGTTAGGAAGAATGCACTAAAAACTGGCGAGGTTTGCAGAAATGTCAGGTGAAAGTAGACAAAACATCCAATGTCGGTGATTTTCACTAGTTTTCATGGACGGCGGCGGTACACGCCAAAAGTGGTATGCCCGATCCTGAATTGTCCACATCTTGGCGGTGTCTGTCGTCACGACGAGCGCTTATGATATAATCACGCCGCTTAGAGTGGTATACAGTGAAATAGACCGTGCTTACAACGCTTAAACGATGGCGCTTTGCTTTGATAGGTCTGCTGGTGAGTTTGCTGGCAGGCGCGTTTTTTATTTCCCAAATGAATCTAGCACAATTTGGCGAAGCGCTCCAGAATGCGCGCCTCATTATGGTGCCGCCAACCGCGCTCTTGATCGTTTTGGGCTTAACGGCGCGGGCGGTGCGTTGGCGCGTATTGTTAGGGGCGGGCTTGCCCTTCTGGCGTGCTTTTCATATCCTCAACGTCGCCTA
Organism: Aggregatilineales bacterium; assembly: GCA_038248285.1. Classification (GTDB taxonomy): domain Bacteria; phylum Chloroflexota; class Anaerolineae; order Aggregatilineales; family Phototrophicaceae; genus Flexifilum. The sequence goes on along the minus strand of JBBRTY010000192.1, from coordinate 5,680 downwards.
TTTTGCCAATGGGATTTTGCCCCTGCGCTTGGGGGAGTTGGCGCGCGCCTATCTCGCCTCCTTGGGGGATCCGTCCGTGCCGCCGCTTCGTAGTTTGAGTACCGTCATCGTCGAGCGTTTGCTCGATGTCTTGGCGGTTTTGGTGCTGATGGCGTTGGCGTTGGCATTTGCCCCCTTGCCCGATGTGTTGCGGGCGTCAGCGCTGTTGTTTGCGCCGCTCACCTTTGTCGGGTTTGTGGTGCTGGTCATCGTTGCTGGTCAACGGGAGCGCGCGCTCGCCTTTGTGCGCCGCTGGGGGGGTGATCTGCCTTTCGATCTCGTCGCCTTCATGGGGCACTTTTTAGATGGCTTAGCGCCGCTCACCCAACCCCGTGCTTTTGCGCTGGCATTGGTGTGGACGGCTATCAGTTGGTCGTTTTCGGTCGCCAGCGGCTATGTGCTGATGTTCGCTTTCTTCCCACAAGGCGATCTGGCGGCGACGCTTTTGTTCACCTCGGCGGCATCGTTTGCGGTTGCCGTCCCTGCCGTGCCGGGCAACTTAGGCACCTACGAAGCATCCGTGTGGGTGGGCTTGGCGGCGATGGGCTATGGCGAACCGCTGGCTATTGCGACTGCCTTTGCGGTGACGATTCACGGCTTGAATTTATTCTTGAACGCCCTGTTGGGTGCTATTGGGTTATATGCCGAAGGCGTCTCGTTAGGACAACTTCAGCGCGGGGTACGGGGTTTAAGGACAAAAGCCGATAGCGGTGTATAAAAAAGTTGCGCAGTTTTGGTTCCCCTGTGCGTTTGCCTTGGATGGCGTGGGTGTCGTCCTGAATAACGGTAGTGATCATGATCCAATCGACCAATGAGTCCCAGTTTCAACCGCGCGCCGACGACCCTATAAAGTCGTCCGATAAGCTGAAAATTTTGATTTGCCTGTTGTATTATTTCCCCCATCGCACCGGCTTGACGATCCATGTCCAGCGGGTGGCTGAGGAATTGGTGCGGCGTGGGCACGAGGTGACGGTCCTGACGGCACGCTATCGCGATGACCTGCCGCGTGATGACTCGATCATGGAAGAAGGTGTGCGCATCGTGCGCTTGTGGGCACCGATTCATCTGAGCCGAGGCATGATCATGCCCGCCTATCCTTGGGCGCTCTATACGTTAATGACCGAACACGATATCGTCAGTGTCCATTTGCCCATGTCAGAAACGGCGATCATCGCCGGAGTCTCACTATTGACGGGTACAAATGTTGTCGCCACCCATCACGGTGATTTAATCCTGCCCAAGAGCTTGGTCAATCGCGTCATTCAGGGCACAATGTACTTTATGTACCGCTTGTTGGCATGGCGTGCCAAGCGGTTGCTGGCATACAGCCAAGATTACGCCGACAACTCGTACTATTTATTGCCCTTCAAAGACAAAGTATCGGTGGTGCATCCGCCCATCCAGATGCCGCTGCCGCAACCAGAGGCAGTTGCCGCCTTGCGTGCGGCGTGGTCGCCCGATGGCGCGCCGATCATCGGTTATGCTGGGCGCTTTGTGCAAGAAAAACGCCCTGATTTGGCGATCCGTGCCTTAGAAGTGGTTAATCAATCCTACCCCAATGCCCATCTGGTGTTTGCGGGGGAATACGAAATAAAATACGAGGATACTTGGGAGCGCGAACAGCCGCTCGTGCAGCAATATCAGGCACAACTGCGCTTTTTGGGCTTGATCCCGGACACGCAAGAGGTCGCTAATTTTTACGCCGCTTGTGATGTGCTAGTGCTGACCAGCGACAGCGAATGTTTCGCCCTCGTGCAGGTCGAGGCGATGCTGTGTGGGACGCCCGTTGTTATGACCGACATCCCCGGCGGGCGCGTGCCTGTGACCATGACGGGCATGGGCTTGTTGGCAAAACAAGGGGACGCCCATAGTATTGGCTCGGCACTGGTGCAGGTCTTAAACGACCCCAGTCGTTACCAGCGCACGCGCGAACAAATTCACGAGATTTTCTCATTCGAGGAGACGGTTGACCGTTATGAACACTACTTCCGTCAATATGCCAAGCAACACCATGCCCAACGCTAATGGGTCAACCGCCACTGTGCGCCCGGTGTCGCCGGATGTGATCGCCCATATGACGCGCAATGAAGCGGACATGGCGTTCAAAAAGCGCGTCGCGACGATCTTTGAGTGGATCCCGCCGCGCGATGATATGTTGATTTTGGACATGCCGTGTGGACGCGGTTTCTATTTGAATATGTATCGCTATGTCAACGCCAATGTCCGCTTGATCGGCGGGGAATTGGATTGGGAGGTGATGCGCAAAGCCGACGCCAATGTCGGGCACCTGCCGCATTTGTCGCTGATCAATTGCAACATCTACGCGCTACCGTACCCCGACAATACCTTTGATGCCGTCATCTTGTCGGAAATTTTGGAGCATGTCGATGATGATGTGGCGGCACTGCGCGAGGTCATGCGCGTGTTGAAGCCAGGCGGGGTGGCTGCCATCACCGTGCCCAATGCCGATTACCCGTTTTGGTGGGATCCGATCAACAAGACGCTTGAATTTTTGTTCAAGCGCCCGATTCGCACGGGCATGTTGGCGGGCTTATGGGCAAATCATGTGCGCCTGTATCGACGCGATCAACTGCGTGCGGCGGTGAATCAATCGGGGTTGATCCTTGAGGATGAACGCGCCTTCACCCATGACAGCTTCCCGTTCATCCATAATTTGGTCTATGGAATCGGCAAGCCGTTGCTAGAATCAGGGGCGTTGCCCGATAAAATGGCGAGCGCCGCCGACCGCACCACTTTTGATAAAAATGATGGCAGCATCTGGAACCCAATTAATTTGGGCGTGGCAGTGCTGAACTGGTTTGATCGGCGCAATCCGATTGCCGAACCCGTCGGGCGGGCGGCAGTTAATTTAGCGGCGAAAGCGCGTAAGCCGGGCTAATCAGCAGGGTTTCCGACTTTCTTTATGGGTTTGATTGCGACAAAGGGTGGCGCTCCATGGAAGAACAGACACCAGCGACGATACAGCATGACCTCAACGAGTCGCCGGCAGCTTCACTGCCGGATGCACCGCCTCCGGTCGTTGATTTTGAAGACCTGACGTTATCGGAAGCGATTGGGCGGCTCGTCAATCGCCCCATCGCCACCCTTGCCGCCTTGTTCGCCGTCGCGCGGGTGCCGTCGGGGGCGGTGTATTATGCTGAGCCGCCGTCCGTATTCGCGTCGGAGCGTCCGCGCCTGTCGGTGCCTGTTTTGTCGATACCCAGCGCAGCGCCACCCGCCGCAGTCCCTTTGGTGATGATGAGCGCCGACGGCACTGAACTTACCCCGGCACAACGGTTATCGGAAGAATTATTGGTCACCGACCCGGTGCCGGTGGCAGTTGAACAGCGCGAAGAACCCCCGCGGGGGATCGTGCTGGTACGCTTTGTCCTGCGTCTCGTGGCATTCATAACAGCGTGGTTCGGCAGTACGATGCTGGCGGATAGCACCAATCGCATTGATGCCGGTTGGGAAGAACGGGGGACTTTTTTCTTCGCCGCTGCGATAGTGATTTGGCTTGTCGGGGATGCCTTGCCGGTGTTGTCTCGCATGATCCGCCGTGTGCCGCGTAGTGAGGCGTACCCAGGGGATGTGCCGCCGTTTCGCTGTGATGATCCCCGCGTCACCGAAATGACGGCGGGGCGCATGTTCGCCGGGCTGGTCATGATCTTGGGTGCCGTCGGCGCATATAGCTTTAATCACAATAATCTGTTCAGCCCCGAAGGGGTGTTGGCGTGGTTCACGAGTATTTTGGCGGCGTTGTGGTTTTTCGCGCCGGCGGGCTGGGTTCCGCAACACACCGTCCGTGATGCGCTCGAAAAAATCCGCGCCTTTCGGATTCGCATCACCCCAGTTGTGGTGGCGTTGCTGGTGATCATGGGGGTGGGGACGTATTTCCGCCTGTATGATTTGGCGAATACCCCGTCGGAAATGACCAGCGATCACGTCGAAAAGCTCTTAGACGCGCAAAATGTCCGCGAAGGCGTCACCAATGTGTTTTTCGCCAATAATGGCGGGCGGGATGCTATTCAGTTTTTTTTCTTGGCGGGCTTGGGGTCGCTCCCCGGCGTCGAGATGAATTTCACGCTGCTGAAAGTCGCCACGGTGATCGAAGGCTTGCTGACGATCCCGGTGATGTTTTGGTTGGGGCGCGAATTGATCGGCAACCGCGATAAGCGTTTGGGGATCATCGTCGGTATCTTGCTGGCGGCGTTCGTCGCGGTCTCCAGTTGGCATGTGATTTTAAGCCGCTTGGGCTTGCGGATTGTGTTGACACCGCTGTTTACGGCGCTGGTCGTAGGCTTTTTCGTGCGTGGCTTGCGCACCAACCGCCGGTGGGACTTTTTGTATACCGGACTAGCGCTTGGTGTCTCGCTTTATGCCTATCAAGCCACGCGCATGTTGCCCTTCATCATTGTGTTGGGGGTGCCCTTTGCCTTGATCATCGGTGCCAAGACGGGGCGGGTGCGTTGGGCACTGATCGTGAATATGATGTCGTTGGTCGCGGTGTCGGCGCTCATTTTCTTGCCCCTTTTTCGGTATTCGGTCGAGAACCCGCAAGAGTTTTGGCGGCGTATGAGCGGGCGTGTCTTGGGGGATGAGATGATCCAAGCTACCGACGAAAATGGCAATTTGGTCGCCCGCCAGCCCACGGTCCCAGAACAACTTGAGGCGTTCGCCAAGACGGTGCCCAATATCCTCGAAAACACCCGCAATGCCTTCCGCATGTATCATGTGAATGGCGACTCGACATGGCTGCACAACAGCCCCGGCAAGCCCGCGCTTGATCCGATGGCCGGTGCCTTGTTGATCCTCGGATTAGCGGCGTGGTTCGGGCGGTCATTGTTCCGGCGCGATCCCGCCAATTGGTGGCTGATCCCGTCGATCGTACTGATGATGGTGCCCTCGATCTCGGCGTTGGCGTTCCCTGCCGAAAACCCCAGCGCGACCCGCATGAGCGGCACATTGCCGGGGATCTATCTGTTGGTGGCGGTGCCGCTGGCATTGGTCGTTGTCGATCTGCACCGACTGGCGGGGCGCATGGGCACGATTGTGGCGGCGTTCGGGGCGATCATCTTAATCGGCTTGAGCTATAGCGCCAACAACTATAATGTGTTTGTCAATTATCACGATAGTTATGTGCTGAGCGCGCAATCCTACAGCACTGGCGGCGATCAATTGCGGAGTTTTGCGGCGGGCGATCAGCAAGGGTATGGCAATGCCTATATCCTTTCCTATCCGTATTGGTGGGATCACCGGGCGGTCGGGATTTCGGGCGGGGCGATCAAATGGGACAACACCATTTTGACCTCGCAGGAAATACCGACGAGTTTGCGAAACAGTTTGTTGCGCCGTCCGAATGGGGTATTTCCGCTTGACCCCAACCTCGATTTGTTCTTCTTGGTCTCGCCCGACGACGCCGAAGGGTTGGCATGGCTGATCAGTCATTTCCCCATCGGATTGACCACCAGCCATGAGTCCACCAACGGACGTTCCTTTTTGACCTATCGCGTCCCGGCAGTGGGCTGGGAGGTGATTAATATGATTTTGAAGGACGCTGGCTTAGAAGAAGTGGCGCCGAACTAAGGGCGCATCATTTCTTTGCATCATTTCAAGAAGACGGGTGCGGACAACGGCACGG
>JBBRTY010000191.1:0-8163 GCA_038248285.1 Aggregatilineales bacterium | reverse complement strand
AGCCATGCAATGGGGAGGGGGTCGGGGGGCAGGGTCAACGCACGAGAGGGTACTCGATATTCACAAAGGGTCACAAAAACACACAATGGGTTTATCCTCGGTAGGGGCATGATAGTTCATGCCCCTACATACCCATCCTGACCCGTTATCATCCGTCTGACAGGTTTCATGCGTCCGCCCTTGGGTCGGGGGGTGGGGATATTACCCTCGAACAGCAAGCAGAATCCCGCTTCTACCACGCCCTCGCTATCCTGCACGCCCCTACCTATCGCCTCGAAAACGCCGGTGCCTTGCAGCAAGAGTGGCCCCGCGTGCCTTTGCCCACCTCTCGTGATGCGCTGGAAGACTCCGCCGCGCTCGGTCGTCAAGTGGCGGCGCTGCTCGACTCCGAAACGCCGGTGATCGGCGTCACACAGGGCGACCCCCGCCCCGACCTCAAAACCATCGCCGTGCCGACGACGATGGACGGGCGCGCCCCCGATTTTGCTGTCACTGCCCGATGGGGGCATTTTGGCAAGGGCAGCGCCGTCATGCCCGGTCGCGGGCGCACCGTTTCCAATGATGACGGGCTGGATATCTACCTGAACGATACCACCTATTGGCGCGGGGTGCCGTTGTCGGTGTGGGACTATACGCTGGGCGGCTATCAGGTGTTGAAGAAGTGGCTCAACTATCGCCGTGTGACGCCTGTGGCATAGGGATGTCGATTAATGGGGGTGCCCAACCCCCAACCCCTGCTTTTAACAGCTAACCCCCAACCCCTAGATTTTGCCCTCTTGCCAAAATTAAAAATTTAGACTAGACTAAATTTACTTTTCGAGACTGGGTGATATTTAACCCCGTTCACCCTAGAATTTAATGGAGTACCGACATGAATCGTGTTTATACCCTTGTACATCGGGGGCTATGCTTCGTTGCGCTTTTGTCTATCGGGGCTGCCATTGTGCAGGCACAAGAGACCGTTACCCCATCAGATTCGTTTAACATCGTCGCCACCACCACCCAAGCCGCTGACATTGCCCACATCCTCACCGATGGGGTGGACGGCATCACCATCACCGGACTCATGGGCGCGGGCGTCGATCCCCACCTGTACAAACCGACCGAGTCCGACATCGCCGCGATGAACGATGCCGACATGATCATTTACAGCGGGCTGCATCTTGAAGGGCAGTTCGATGAGGTGTTTCAGGCATTGGGCGAGCAAAATATTCAGATCTACGCCTTGTCGAAACCTGTCAAAGACGCCGGCTATGCCATCGGCGGCTTCACGCTGTCGGCAGAACTGACCAATGTCGATGACCCGCATTTCTGGTTTGATCCGCGCAATTGGGAACTGACGACCCAAGACCTCGCCGACGCTTTCAGCGCGATTGACCCCGACCATGCCGATAGCTATCAGGCGAACGCGGAGGCGTATAGCGCCCAACTGCAAGCGCTCTATGCGTGGGCACAGGCGGGCATGATCAGTGTCCCCGAAGGGCAGCGTTATCTCGTCACCTCGCATGATGCCTTCCAATACTTTGGGGCGGCGTTCGGCTGGCAAATGACCGCCATTCAGGGCATTAGCACCGCCGCCGAAGCCGGTGTCGGGGATGTGCAAGGGGTGGTCGATTTTGTGATCGACAATGATATTCCGGTGATGTTCATCGAGAGCAGCGTTTCGCCCGCGACGATCAACGCTGTGCAAGCAGGGGTGGCGGCGGCGGGCGCGACCGTGCGCTTGGGGATACTGCCCTTGTATTCGGATGCGATGGGCAACCCCGGTACCTTTGGCGGCACCTACACCGGCATGATCGCCGAAAATGTCTATATCATCCTGCAATCGTACCGCTGTGCTGGCGTGGCAGTCACCTTGCCGGACTGGGATACGTTGGTTCAACCCGAACCGACCGCTGAACTTTTAGCCGTGGACTGTGCATCATGACGAAAAACAACGCGACTCCGATTGCCTTTACCGTCAGCGATTTGACCGTCGCCTATGACGGCAAGCCCGCCGTGTGGGATGCCGATCTGGCGGTGCCGGAAGGCGTCCTGATGGCGATTGTGGGACCCAACGGCGCGGGCAAAAGCACGCTCATCAAGGCGGCGCTCAACCTGATCCCGCGGGCGGCGGGCACCGTGCGCTTTTACGGCAAAACGTATGAGCAAGCGCGCGATCTGGTCGGCTATGTGCCCCAACGCGGCAGCGTCGATTGGGACTTCCCCACCAGCGTGATCGATGTCGTCACGATGGGCTTATACGGCAAGCTCGGTTGGTTTCGGCGTCCCGGCAAGCGCGAACGGGCGTTGGCGCTCCAAGCCTTGGAACAAGTCGGCTTGGGCGACTTCGCGGATCGCCAGATCAGCCAATTGTCCGGCGGGCAGCAGCAGCGCACATTTTTGGCGCGGGCGCTGGTGCAAGATGCGCGCATCTACTTCATGGATGAACCTTTCGCGGCGGTCGATGCCGTCACCGAACGCGCCATCGTCGCCATTTTGAGCGAGTTGCGCTCGCGCGGGAAAACGGTCATCGTCGTGCATCACGATTTGCAGACGGTGCCGGAGTATTTCGACTGGGTGACGCTGCTCAATATCGAAGTGATCGCCAGCGGACCCACTCGTGAGGTCTTCACCCAAGATTTGCTCAACAAAACCTATGGGGGGCGGGTGGCGGGCTTGCAAGCCCCCGCCCCTAGCGATGATAGCGCGGAGTCCCCCGCCGCCTATACGGGGTATGCCCCAGCGAGGGTGGGATCATGACGACACTGGGGCGCGATCAGCGGGTGATTGGGGTGATCGCAGTCTTGGCGCTGGTGGCGATCCTGTTCATCGGCGTCAGTCAAACGGCGTGGGGCATTCAATATGATTACACCTTGCGGACGGTGGCATTGGGCGGCGCGCTCTTGGGCGTGCTAACTGGCGTCTTGGGGTGTTTTGCGGTGCTGCGGCGCGAAAGCCTGATCGGGGATGCGATCTCGCACGCGGCATTGCCGGGGGTGGGCGTCGCTTTCTTGGTGGCAGGGCGCGATCTGGGCGCGCTGTTGATCGGCGCGGGGGTCGCCAGTTGGTTGGGCGTGCAGTGCGTCAACGCCATCACGCGGACGACGCGCCTCAAGCAGGATACCGCGCTCGGCATCGTGTTGGCGGCATGGTTCGCGGCGGGCATCGCGTTGTTGGCGTACATTCAATCGACCCCCAACGCCAGCCAAGCCGGACTCGATAAATTCATCTTTGGGCAAGCTGCCGCCATGCTGGAAAGCGATGTGCGCTTGATCGCCGCCGCCGGGGGGGTGGCGCTGGTGATGATCGTGCTGTTTTGGAAGGAATTCAAGCTGGTCACGTTTGACCCCGAATTCGCCCAAGCCAACGGCTTTCGGGTGCGCTTCATCACGGCGCTGCTTTCGACGCTGATCGTGCTGGCAATTATCTTGGGCTTGCAAGTCGCCGGGGTGATCTTGATGGTCGGCATGTTGATCGCCCCTGCCACCGCCGCCCGTCAGTGGACAGATCGGTTGGATGTGATGCTGGTGCTGTCCGCCGCGTGTGGAGCCTTCGCCGGCGGTATCGGCGCGATCATCAGCGCGGTCAGTACCAATGTGCCCACCGGACCGATGATCATCGTGGTGGCGTCGATTTTAGTCGCGTTGTCGATTGCCTTTGCGCCGGGGCGTGGTTTCGTGTGGACGCTGTTGCGCAAGCGCGCGGATCGCCGTCGCTTTGCCGTGCCCACGATAGGGGGGGCATAAGCTCATGTTTGCGTTGGAAGAACTGATCGTTCAGGTATTGCTCTATTTCGTCCCCCAAGAGGCGCTCAATGCCTTCTTGCGCGACCCGCAAACCGTAGCCACCCTGTTGGGCGGCATGATCGCGATCAGTGGCGCGCTGTTGGGGACGTTCCTGCTGTTGCGCGGCATGTCCATGACCAGCGACGCGATCAGCCACACGGTGCTGCTCGGCATTGTGGTCGCCTTTTTGGTCATGACCGGCTTGTTGGGCTTGGAACCTGATTTATCCTCCCCGATATTGATTTTGGGGGCGGCGCTGGCAGGGGTGGCGACGGTGGTGCTGACAGAACTGATCTATCGGTCGGGGCTGGTCAAGCAAGATGCGGCATTGGGCTTGGCGTTTCCCTTTTTATTCGCCATCGCCGTGATCTTGGTGTCGGCGTTCACAGCCGATGTCCATATCGATACCGATGCCGTGATGGTGGGCGAGATCGGTGTAGCATGGGCGAACACCAACAGCCATTGCCTCGAAAACTGCGAGACGGTCGTGATCACCCCCGACGACCCGCGTGCTGAAGTCGCGCGGGCGTGTAGCAACTGCGCGGCGCTCAATATCAACCCGCGTGACCCGGCGGCGGAGTTTGCGCAAACATGCGCCAACTGCGGCACCTATTCCCCCGGTCAAGCGTGGCAAGCGGGCTTGGTGGAGAGCGAGCCGTCGTTGGTCTTTTTCCCCAAGGCGCTCACGGTCATGGGCGTGTTGCTGGCGCTCAGCATCGCCTTTGTGGTGGTCTTCTACAAAGAACTCAAGCTGTCCACCTTTGACGCGGCATTGGCACGGGCGCTCGGTTTTCGTCCGGGCGTGTTGCACTACGGCTTAATGATCATGGTCAGTTTGGTGGCGGTGGGGGCGTTTGATGCGGTCGGCTCGATCTTGGTGGTCGCCTTCTTTATCATTCCGGCGGCGGCAGCGTATTTGCTGACGGATCGCTTGTGGTTGATGCTGATCATCAGTCCGGTGATCGGGGCGGTGGGGGCGGCATTCGGCTATGACTTGGCGCGCGGACTCTTGTTCGGCGTGATCGAGATCGGGGCGGTGTTTGCCCAACTTAACGCCAGCTTGGGCACAGCGCTGCCCGAACGGTGGGACTCGTCGATCTCGGCGTCGATGGTGCTGATGATCTTCTTGTTGTTCGTGCTGGCATGGGTGTTTTCGCCGCGTTACGGCTTGGTCGCGGTGACTATCCGCCGGATCAATCAGCGCCGCCACTTCGCCCATATGATCTTCCTTGGACACGTTTACAACCATCAGGACACGCCCGAAGCCGCTGTCGAACTGGCGACGACGACGCTCTACGAACATCTGCGTTGGCAACCGACCCGCACCGCCCGCGTGTTGAGCAGTTTACGGTTGCGCCAGTGGGTGACGGTGGCGGGCGACAGGGTGCTGTTGACGGCACAAGGGCGCGACCAGATCGAATCGTTCCGGCGCGAGTCGCTGGCGCGCTGATCGTCCCCCGCTCCTAGGGCTTACGCATGAAACGCATGAAACCCGTCAGACGGATGATAACAGGTCAGGATGGGCGTGTAAGGGCATGAACTATCATGCCCCTACCGAAGATAAACCCATTGTGTGTTTTTGTGACCCTTTGTGAATATCGAGTACCCTCTCGTGGCATGAAACCCGTCAGACGGATGATAACAGGTCAGGATGGGCGTATAAGGGCATGAACTATCATGCCCCTACCGAAGATAAACCCATTGTGTGTTTTTGTGACCCTTTGTGAATATCGAGTACCCTCTCGTGTGTTGACCCTGTTCCCCGCTCCCCTGTGCCAACAACATGGGGGAGCGGTTATTCCCCGCTAAACCATGTCTCGGTGATGCTCTCGTATTGCAGCGTCACCGTTTCCTCGACCAGTTCCACCAAGCCAGTATCGAAATCCGAATAGCGAATTTCGGTGATCACCACCTTGTTCAGCGTCCACCGACGAATCTCGATGCCGTCGTCGCGGGCGATGATCGCCAGCGTGCGCGTGGCGGCAGGGGTGCCGGAGGCGGTCTCGCGCAGCCACACGTTGAATGGCAGTGCCGGGTCCCGCTGGACGATCTTGGTGAGGGCGATGGGCAACTGCACGCGGATGTTCTTCACGAGGTCCAGCTTGAAGGATGTCAAGCCCGCCACTTTGAAAACACCTTGGAGGGGCGCGCCATCGAGCAAGACTTCAAATTCGTTCTGGCGAAGGGTATCGATCTGGGTTCCCGATTGCGTCATGGGTGTTAGCTCCTAAAACTATCATCACACAAGGTGTTGCGTTGATTATAGCGCTAGAGCGACGGTTGGGGATCAAGATTTACGGATTGTGCCCCTACAAAAAAAGACACGCCGACCCTAGATAAAATCGATTCGCCAACAGCATTGGCGAAGTGTCACAAAAGCCCCTTGTCATCAGCGGGCGCACGCTCTGATGATAAGGGGCTTTGGGGGTCAAACAAGTGTGGCAGTTATTACGAGTTATTCGCCCAGAAACGCCGACACATTGGCGCTGGTGACCAACACCGTCGGCACATAGATCACGCTTTGGCTGATGGTGCCGCCGGACAAGACGAGCGCGACCACATCGGCAGTCGCCGCGCCGATGCCTGCGAAGTCCTGCGCGACCGATGCCGCAAAGTTGCCACCTGCCGCGATCGCGTCCAGCGCTTGCGGGTTCGCATCGATACCCACGATGAGGATGCCTTCGCCTTCACGACCGGCAGCTTCAATGGCTTGTAACGCGCCCAACGCGGGTTGATCCCACGCTGCCCACACTGCCGAGATGCTGCCCGGGTCTGGGTTCGCCGCCAAGATCGCTTCCATCTGAGTACGCGAGTCGGCGATGCCGCCGTCCGCCACATCGGGGGTGATGCGGTCGATCACGGTGATGTCGGGACTGTTACCGAAGATAGTATCGGCGATGACGCCCCGTTTTTGCACAGGCGGGAAGGCTTCAAAGATGAACATGACGATATTGCCCGCACCATTGAGGCGATCCACCACATAGGTTGCCGTCTCGGCTGCCATCGCATAGCCATTGCTGGTGACATTGGTCACGAGCAGGGGGTGCGACCCCGCATCCAGACCAAATACGGGCACGCCCGCATCGGACGCGACTTGCAAGCCCGCTTCCACCTGTGCTGGATCGACATTGATGACAATCGCATCCACGCCTTGATTGACGACATCTTCAATACGGCTGATGACCGCTGCCACATCGTCAGCCGTGTCGATCACGTTAACCGTCCAGCCATAACCCTCGGCGGCGGCTTGGAAGCCCTCCACGACAAACTGAGTCCCCGGTTGTGCCAAGTAGGGGGTGATCACCGCGACGGTGGGGGTGTCTTGGGCGCTTAAAGCTGTCGCCCCCATGACCAAAACCAGTAACAGAGCGAGTAAAAAACTAAAGCGGCGCATGAAAATCTCCTTTAAGGTGCAGATCGTATTCTTAAAACAGGACATGGCAAAAGTAACGCATAATGCCCGCCCGCGCAAGGCATTTGCTCCACTATAACCACAATTTGCAAATCCTGCCGCATCCAAAATGCCCCATACCGAAATTGTGACATTACATATGGGGGTTTCCACATATGTCGCAGGGATATGAACATAGGATTAAGGTCATGGTGCAACATTCGAAATGTGTGCTAGAGTATGAAGTATGTAAAGAAAATTTGAGAGTAAATGCAAATGCGCTTCCCAACGGTCATTTGTGAAAATAAAGAAGGAAAAACGGTCACGCTTCCAGACGCTTTTGAAGCACCCCTTAATTTGGTGTTGATCAGCTTCCAAGAAGCGCACAACAATGATGTGCAAAAATGGAATGAGGCGTTACCACGCTTGTGCGCTGCAACGCCAAAGTTGCACGTTTATGAAATTCGTCTATTTCAGGCTTTACCCATTGGCTTTCAAAGCTATAATAGACGTAATCATAGACTAAATGTCCCTAAAATCCCTCATGTGTCTCACTGGACTTCTGATGTTGATCTGAACGACTTCAACCGTGCGTTGAATATCCTGACGATTTCGTCCATGTATGCCATTGTCGTCGATGCTCTTGGCAATGTGTTGGCTTGCCGCCAAGGACACTATCAACAACGGTTTGGGAACGATGTGAAACGTTTAGCAAGCACGACCCACTATGCTTTCTCCTCGGTGGCAGCAGTCCGATAATCTGCTGTGCATGTCCTCCCCTTTTGGATGTGATGACCACGATAGCCATCACATCCATACCCATCACAAGTCCCTCCACACATTGTTGGAGGGACTTTTCATTTGAGGCTGTTGCAAAAGTCGGACAACTTGTTGAAAAATACGGGCAACCACATTGGGTTGCCCCTACGAGACCCGCTGTTGTAGGGGCGACCCAATGTGGTCGCCCGCCGATTCAAACCCTTTTGCAACAGATTCCAATGTGGT
>JBBRTY010000190.1:0-8165 GCA_038248285.1 Aggregatilineales bacterium | reverse complement strand
TGAAAAACGGTCGGTAATAAAGGGAGAAATGACCGTTGGCGGCAAATGGGTGGATATTTGACACATGAACTTTCATGTTAACGAACGATTGACAAGCGCCTAATCCACCCCTACATCCACGTTTCGAGGGGTATTTTCCCTTTTTTCTTCACGTTTTCATGCCTCCCTATTTATTTTATTATGTTTCTATGCCTGAGTAGTCACCGAAAATGAATAAAAACAAGGGCAGCGTCATCGCTGACGCCGCCCTCATCGGTTGAATTAATTTTGTATCGCCGACCCTAAATTACCACGAACCGGGCGAACCTGCCTGAGTATCACGCCAGTTGCGGGGGACAATCGACTCCACCAGCCACTCGGGACCCCACAGCAAACGACCGTTGAACACAACTTGAACCGAACCATTGCCCATGGTGAAGCTGCCGCACAGAAGATACTTCTGGCGATTGCCACCGGGGACACGCGCCAACGGGGGGGGGATGCTGGGGGCTTCTACAGCACCGGAGAAAATTTCCGTCGCCAAATCGGCATCCGCTTCAATGCCGTATAAGGGAATATCAGAGAAATTATAGAAACGCACCTGAGCGACAGGCTTGGTCGGGCATACGGCTTCGGTCTGTTGAGCGAAGGCAGGTACAGTGAGCAAACCCATAACCACTAAAACCACAAAAAGCACCACAAAGCGAAATGAACGAGCCATCCCCATCATTCTCCTTAATATCCGTGAGCAAATCAGATAAAAGACCCACGCCTACCAATGAATATGACACATTCCTCATAGAAAGTCCATAATCATTTTTAGGGAATGTACAGTGATGATGTATATTCTGCACATACTTTAACAAAAAAGGGATGATTAGCGAATCACGAAAGTACATCCCCTCCCCACTTCGTAGAGAGGGGACTGTTAAGAACTGTTGTGAGCCGTTTTCTCCCCCTCAGCCATACAATGGGGAGGGGGCGCTGACCGAAGGTCAGACGGGGTGGGGATAATCAAATCTGTGATTCACTGATGATTGTTAATTCGCGATGCCAAATTCGCCCGAAAACGGACCCACCACCCCCGCTGCGTCCTTTGCCGCAATCGCCACCCCCACGAAACGCGCCCCGACGAAGCCCTCCCATGTCACCGTGTTATCGACGGTCTCAAATTTTGTCTCATAGGTCAAGGCACCGGGCGGGCGCAACGCCACCACATAGCCCGCCGCATCGGGGGTACGCTCCCAGACCAGTGTCCGCAAGCCGCCCCCCGCTTCCCGCAAGCTGATACTGCGCGGCGGGCGGGGACCATCCGCCAGCGCGTTCACACACGTCAGCACGGTTTGGGTGGCGCGCATGTAATAAATCGTATCGATGTCTTCCATCGTGTCACGATCGGTATGGTGGCGGTCAATTTCTTCCAACGTTTCGATAAAGCGCACGGCGGGATAACCGGCATCACTAAACGACAAGTGATCACTATAGCGCCCTTCGCGGTCGCCCAGCGGCTGGACAATTATTTTTAAGGGTGCGCCGTTGATTTGACACAACATCGACAGCCCGCGCGCCAACTGCCGCGACCGCGACTCGTTGGGTTCGGCGGAGAAAATGCGAATCTCTTCGTTATCAATCGCGCCCGTGCTGGAATCACCGCTGCCGATAATGTCCATGTTCAACATCGCCGTGACTTCGATATTCGCCCCTTGCAGGTAATCGCGCACGAAGGCGATGCTGCCCTGCCGTTGAATCTCCTCGGCGCTAAAGGCGACGAACATGATCGTGGCGCGATGCCGTTTTTGGCTTAGGATACGGGCGATTTCTAGAAGTGCCCCTACCCCGCTGGCGTTGTCGTTCGCGCCGGGGGCATTGGCTTCGGCATTTTCAAAATCAAGGGTGATGCTGTCATAATGGGCACCCAGCACGATCACGCCTGCGCCGGTCTCATAGCCTTGCAACACGCCGACGATATTTTGCCCAATCGAATTGATACCTGCGAACGCTATCGGGAATTCGTGGGTGAATACCGAAAATGCCTGTTGATAGGATTGTTCGCGGATGCGGTTAAATTCGCCCATAACATAGCGCTGTGCCGCCCCAATGCCTTGATTGGCGACGCTGGCGGACGAGTTCACATGGCGGGTGCGCATGTTCATCAAACTGTTGACATACACGAACAGGCGATCCGGCGCGACTTGATTGATCAGCGCGCTGACGGCAAGAGTGTCGATCTGTGGGACGGCAGCCACTTGGGTCGCCCCGGTGGGATATTCATTGGGGGCAAGCGTAGAATAGCCGATGGTGGGCGGCGGCGTGGACGTAGCGCGGGGCACCAACGACGGCGGCGGCGGGGAATCGGACAGGTTACATGCTGACAAGATCAGCATGACGCAAAGTAAGAGGACGAGTCGGAGGTGCTTAGTGGTGTTCATCGCGCCCGATTTTAGCATAGAAGTGGGGGGCATTGGGTTGGAGTTGGGCAGTAAGTGGTTTAACGAATATCGGGGGCAGCGGCGAACGACGAAAACAGCTCCCTAACCCCACATAGCAAAACCAGTGCAGCATCGGCGCGGGTGCGCTACAATAGACAGGATAAATTTTGGTTCATCATGAAGGAGCCGGCTGCGATGCCCGGATGGAACTCGTTCGATTCATTCCTTGCGGATGTCGCCCAAACATCCGTTGATACGGCGCGGCGCGCGCTTGTCGAAAGCTTGTTGCAAGAACATCCTGTCTTCCCGTGGGTAGAAGAGACCACCGCTACTTTCGCGTTTCGGGGGGATGCCCAAAGCGTAGCGCTGAACCTTGACACCATCCCCAATGATCCCCCGTTTGAAGCGTTTACCCACCTCGAGGGGACCGATTTTTGGTATTTACGGTATCCGTTTGAGGCGGACGATCTGCTCGATTATATGATCGCCGTCGATGACCCTGGCACCCCATTGGCATACGAATCTGATGTCGCCGGACGGGTCGCGGCACATTGGCACGCCGATGCCCTCAACCCCTTGCGGATGGAAGCCGCCGGCACGACCGTCTCGGTTTTGAAAATGCCGAACGCCCGCCCCTTCCCCAATTGGAACGCCTTTGCCCGCCTCCCACATGGGGCGGTGAACGAACACAGCCTCACCAGCGCCAATATCAACCTCGCCCATCGCAAAGTGTGGGTCTATACCCCGCCCGGTTACGAGACCGCGACCGCCTCTTATCCTCTCTTGATCCTCCAAGATGGACAATGGGCGATGGGACCCTTGCAAGTCCCGAAGATTGCCGATGCGCTGATCAAGCACAACCGTTTGCGCCCGTGCATCATCGTGATGGTGCAAAGCGCCGCCAGTGCCGAGCGCGAACGCGAATATGTGATCGCCGACCGCTATTACACCTTCTTGTTGTCCGAACTGTTGCCTTTCGTCCAAACGAATTACCGCATTGATGCCAGCCAAGTTGCCATTGGCGGAGTCGCTATTGGGGCGGTGACGGCGGCATACGCCGGCTTGACCAATCCGGTCGTGTTTTCACGCATTATGATGATCTCGCCACCTTTGGGCAAAGGCTCGTACCAAGGCGATCTGCGCGAAATCGTGAAGCGCTTCAATGGCGCGCAAAAGCTGCCCGACCGGATTTTCCAATCCATCGGGCGTTATGAAAGCCGCGTGCGTTTTGGCAAGCCCGCTAATGCCTTGCGCACGATCCTCGAAGGCACGGCGGGGGTCGCCTATCGCTTTGTCGAGACGGGCAGTGGGCATAGTTTGGTCGGTTTCCGAGGGGTACTGCCCGAAGCGCTGGCATGGACATTCCCCGGCGACGCTTTCACCGACTCGTAAGCGGACGCGGGTGAAGCGCTTCAGCACTCCTAACCGCCTGTGGTGGTTGGCGTTCGCCCCAACGGTGATCCTGATCGCTGTTTGGGGCATGTCGGTTTTCCCACTATGGACTGCCCCCCATGCGGGTTGGTTGCCCGTCGATACCCCCGGAACCTGTGCAGCGGTGGCGTGGTTGCGCGCGACCGATTCCCAACTGAGGGGGGTGACCACCAGCGATACCCGCGTCATCGCTGAGCGCGCGGCGGCAATCGCTACCGCCACGATCCGCAGCGACACGCCGATCCGCTTCACCTATAGCGATCCGTTGGCGATCAATGCGTACGTTAGGGGATCACGCCGTGATGCCTGGCTGATTGTCGCGCGGCAAGATGTGCCTCCGGTACGGATCGCGCCGGTCGTGGTCATGGTGTTGGAAGCAGTACTGGGCGATCCGTTAGCGGTCAGCATGGGCATTGATGATCCGGCGGCGGGGTGTGCCTTCAATCTGCGGCGGACAGTGCGAACAACGGTTTTGTCCCCCTTTTTCTTACCTGCGGCAGGTTATACTAGCGTTATCATACTATCGGGAATCGGTTTATGGTTGCGACGTCGGCTAGGGCGCGCACGAAAGGTCGAGTTGACGTGATAAGCAATCTTTTTTATGGCGAACGGGTACGTTTAACGGCATTGCGGATTGAGGATGCCAAAACATGGGCAGCGTGGTTTCAAGATGGGGAGTTCGGTCGGTTGCTGACGAGTGAAACCCGCCCTCGGTCGGAACGCGAGCTGGAAAAATTTATCGTCGAAACGGTCAATGCTCAAGACGAGTATGTGTTTGCGATTCGTTTGCATTACAGCGATGAGATCATCGGCTTTGTGCGCTTGGACGACATCCGCTGGAATCATGGCACGGCGTCGGTTGCCATCGCCATCGGGGATAACAGCCATCGCGGTAAACGGTATGGCGAAGAAGCGATGCGCCTCACCTTAAAATATGCCTTCCACGAATTGAACCTCCACCGCTTACAACTGAATGTGTATAGCTACAACGAACGGGCGATCCGCCTGTATGAACGCTTGGGTTTCCAGCGCGAAGGCATCCAGCGGGAAGCCTTGCTGCGCGACGGGCAACGCTATGATGTGCTTGACTTTGGGTTGCTGGCAAGCGAGTGGACGGGGTAGAAGCAAGATCAAGGGTGTAGGGATAGGGACGCGCGCAACGGCACGTCTGTAAGGGAAGCCACCGGGAGCAGGGCTTCCCTTACAACATTTCCTTGATGACCGATGCCAACTTCGCATTGATGCCCGGCACCGCCGCCAGTTCGGTTTCGCTGGCGGCACGGATGGCGTCAATCGAATTGCCGAATGCCTTGAGCAGCGCCTTGCGTTTGCCTGGTCCCACGCCGGGGATCGCTTCTAGTTGGCTGGTCATACCGATTTTTTGGCGGCGCTGGCGATGGCTAGTGATGGCATACCGATGCGCCTCATCGCGGACGCGCTGCACCAAGTACAAGGCATCACTACGGCGCGGCAAGATGATCGGTGCCGATTGCCCCGGCATATAAATTTCCTCAAACTGTTTCGCCAGCGAGATCACCGGTACCCGATCCAAGAGATTAAACTCCCCCAAGACCTCGACCGCCACCCCAAGCTGTCCCTTGCCGCCATCGATCATCATCAAGTCGGGCAGCAAACGCCACGTTTCATCGCGATCTTCTTTGCCGGGGGTGAGCGGTGTCGGCTCCTCAATGGCTTGTTTCCAGCGGTTTAAGCGGCGGGTCAGCGCCTCACGCATCGATTGATAATCATCCGACCCTTTGTGATCGACCGTGCGAATATTAAAGCGGCGGTATTCGTTCTTGGCGGGGGTGCCGCGCACGAAGACGACGCGGCTGGCGACAATCGCCGTGCCTTGGGTGGTGCTGATGTCGTAACATTCGATGCGGTTGGGGATGCGGGGCAGTTCGAGCGCGGCGTGCAGTTGCGCCAGCGCCGTCTCTTGTTTGACGCTATCCGCCTCATATTGCGCTTTCATCATGTGCAGGGTTTCGAGCGCGTTCTCTTTGGCGATATCGATCAAGTGTTTCTTCTCGCCCCGTTGCGGCACGGTGATCGTCACGCGCTTGCCGCTCCGTTTGTCGCGCAGCCAGCGTTCGATGATGCGCGCCTCTTCGACATTGGTCTCGACCAGCACCTCGGATGGCACCTCGGCGCTTTCGCTATAAAAATTACGCATGAATGCCTCCAGCACTTCGCCTTCGGGCACATCATCGGCGTTATCGAGCGCGCGCGACGCACTGCCGATCAGCTTGCCATTGCGGATGAACAAGATTTGCACGACCGTCTCTTTGTCCTCACGGGCGAGCGCGATCACATCTTGATCGGCAAAGTTGGCGCTGACCGCTTTGTGTTGGCGGGTGATGTACTCAATTGCCTTCAACTGATCGCGCAGGGCAGCGGCGCGCTCAAAATCCAGTTGTTCGGCGCGGGCATTCATTTCATCCATCAAGCGGGCGACCACGCCCTCGCTTTTGCCGGTCAACACATCCATCAGTTCGCTGATCATGGCGCGGTACTGGTCTTGGGTCACGGCACCGATGCAGGGTGCGCCGCACAACTTGAGATCGTGAAACAGACAGGCGCGCTCATCTTTGCCGTTGATGACGCGATCACACGTCAAATAGGGGAATGCCTTGCGCAAGGTTTGCAGCGTATTTTGCACCGCCCACATAGCCACATAGGGACCGAAATAACGGGCACCATCTTGGTTAATGCGCCGCGTCGCCTCGACCTTGGGGAAGTCCATCTGCCACGAAATGCGGATGTAGGGATAGTGTTTGTCATCCTTGAGGCTGATGTTGTAGCGCGGCTTGTGGCGCTTGATCATCGTTTCTTCGAGGATGAGCGCCTTGATCTCATTTTCCTCGACGATGAACTCAATATCGACGATATTTTCGCGCAGCTTCATCGTCTTGAGGTTGCTTTCGGCGCTGGAATTAAAATAACTGCGCACACGATTGCGCAGTTTTTTGGCTTTGCCGATGTAGATGATGACCCCGCGCGCGTCTTTCATGATGTAGACGCCCGGTTTCATGGGTAAATTTTTGAGGATCGTTTGGATGTGATCAGAGGCGACGAACGTCATGATTTTTGCCGGATTTTAGGGACTCTTTGTTCGTAAATTATAGCGCATCCGTTCGCGTTGGGGTAGACTCGTAGTCGGTATTTTCGCCGATTGAGCATCAGGGGAAAATCATGAACAAAGTCAGCCTCTCCGGTTTGACGGTAATCCACAATTTTGTCACGCCGTCCGAAGCGGACGCCCTCATCAAGGACTTAGATAACGCTCTCTGGTTAACCGACCTCAAGCGGCGGGTGCTGCCGTGTTTCAACGGTATCATTTTGTCGTTATCGCTCGGTGGAGCCTGTGTGATGACCTTCGATTCATTGCCGAGTGCCCCGTCTCACGAAGCCCACCACAGCCTATGGTTGCAACCCGCCGATTTGTTGATCATGACCGGGGAAGCCCGTTATCAGTGGAAACATGGCATCCCGGCTCGTAAATCCGACGAGATCGATGGCGTTCGCATCACCCGCGCACGGCGGGTATCGCTCACATTTCGCACCGTGTTGCGCACCTAAACGAGTCGAAGGCGCGCCTCGGATAGAAAAAATTAATGGTGTATTCATACCAAATTTGTCCAAAAACTGATATTGTTCATCCACGGGAGCAACATTATCGAATAGAATAAAGACACGACATCCCCTGCAAGTTTGTGAGCGAGGTTCAGGACACTGTTATGAATTCTGTAGATTATAATAAAATATTCGAAGCCTCTCTCAACGAAATTTATGTCTTTTCCGCTGATACCTGGCGTTTTATCGAGGTCAATCGTGGTGGACGCGAAAATCTCGGCTACAGCATGGAAGCGCTAAGCGCCTTGACTCCCCTTGACATCAAACCCGAATATACCCGCGAATCGTTTCAAGCCCTCGTCCGTCCACTAGTGGCGGGTGAAAAAGAGCAAATCATCTTAGAGACCGTTCACCGCCGCCACGATGGTACCCACTATGAGGTGGAAGTCCATTTGCATCTTAGCTCTCTCGAAGGCGAACAGGTTTTCGTTACCATCATCCTCGACATCACTCAGCGTAAACACATAGACGAGGCGCTGCGAACGAGCGAAACCCGATATCGTTTGCTTGTCGAAAACAGCCAAAATGCTGTCTCTCTTCATTTTCCCGACGGACGCTTTAGCTATGCCAACCCCAGCCATGTCGAACTTTTGGGCTATGCCACCGAAATGTTATACGCCCTTACCCCAGCCGAATTAGCCCAACTCGTCCATCCTGACGACCTGCCCCGCACGCGCGACGAAGCCCACC
>JBBRTY010000189.1:0-8213 GCA_038248285.1 Aggregatilineales bacterium | reverse complement strand
TGATTTTTTTTTTTTTTTGGCTCTGTTGGTTGGTGGCTTTTTGTTTTAGTCGGTCTTTCTCATCTATGTTGGTGTTTAGGGCGGTTTCGTCGCCGATACACTTTTCCGTCCCACTCATGTCATTGTCGATACTGCCGGGGATGCCGATCACAGGGAATCCCTGTTCATGCAGGCGTAAAGCCCCCGTCAGGCTGCCATTGCCGCCGATGACGATTAGCCCCTCGATCCCTTTTTCATTCAAACGGCGCAAAGCCTTCTTTTGTCCGGCTGCCGTTTTGAATTCTTCATTGCGCGCCGTCTGCAAGATGGTGCCGCCGCGTTGCAGGATACCGCTCACTTCGACACTCGTGAGTAAATTGTAATCCCCGTTCATTAAGCCGGAATAGCCCTGACGGATGCCAAAGACTTCGATGTTGTATTCCATGCCGGTACGCACAACCGCGCGAATTGCGGCGTTCATGCCGGGGGAGTCCCCCCCGCTGGTCATTACGGCGATGCGTTTCATATGTTTTTCTGATTGCTCCCCTAACCAATCGCGCAACAGTATTTTAGCGTCCTAATGGCGCGGCGCTAGTCTCGACTGCTTCAATAATCTCGATTTCGATCCCCGTTAAGTCGGCGATCTTGCGTATGAGTGTATCACCACAATGGGTGGTCTTGTCGGGAAAACGCAACCGATGCGTTTCGGACTGCTCGTTGACGACGACAATCTCGAATTTGTCGTGACCGGGAAAGCTGCTGATTTCGCCAACGAGCCTTTGTAAACGCCACTTGTCCTTGTCGGCATTACTCGTCCGCCAAAAGCGCACGCGCAAGAGTTTAGGGGCGGCGGGGGTGGCTTCAAGCCCCGCGTGATGGTTGGCAAAAAAGGGCACGATCTGGTCATCCGCCGAAGCATAATCCTCCATTGTGGGAGGTTCTTCTAAGCTCGAAAGACCGGTCGGCGACACATTGTACGTCGGCGTGTATTGCGCTGGCATAGAGGTTGGGCGCGCGATGGTTTGTTGTAACGGCGATGAAGAGACACTGCCGGCATTTAAGATCAAGCCCGCTAGTGGCAGGTTATCCTCATCCTCGTTATCGAGCATGATGGGGCTGTAGCTCTCATAAAAATTAGCGGGTGCCTCGGTAGCGGTCTCGGTGGTGAATTCTTGAGTCACATGTTCGATAATGATTTGGGGTTCGCCGCGTGTCAGGTCAAGCTTGCCGCTGATCAGCACCACTTCGCCCTCCACTTCAAAAAACTCGCCATATTTAGTCCATGTGCGTGGGAACAACACCGCTTCCACCGTCCCCAAGCGGTCTTCCAACTTGACGATGCCCATCATATCACCGCTCTTGGTGACGACCTTGCGCACGGCAGCGATCAGCCCGGCATAGCGGACGGGTTTTTCGTTCATGTCCGCTTCGGCGGTGAGGATATCATGGCTGTTGATAGCGTTCGATCTTTGCAATTGCACGGCGTAAGCGTCAATCGGGTGTTCGCTCACATAAATGCCGAGCAATTCGCGCTCCCAATCCATCATGGTGCGGTTGTCGGCTTCTTCGACTTTGGGGAGATTACGGAGCATATCATCTGCCGAATCGACCATGAGATCGCCGAAGAGGTTGATTTGCCCGACTTCTTTAGCACGATGCTGCTCGATGCTATAGCTCATGATGCGATCCAGCGCCGCCATCAATTGACGACGGGTGCCCATGCTGCTAAACGCCCCAACCTTGACGAGCATTTCAATCGTCCGTTTGCCCACATGACGCAGATCGACCCGCGCGCAAAAGTCGAGCAGGTCTTTGAAGTGTCCGCCTTGTTCGCGCATCTCGATGATCGTCGTCAGGGCACCGACGCCAGCATTCTTGATCGCCGCCAAGCCAAAGCGGATGCCCCGTCGTTCGCCTTCTTGCTGTTGGATGTCAAAGTCAAGTTGGCTTTCGTTGATGTCGGGGGGGAGGATAGCGATATCGAGGCGTTTGCATTCGGCGAGGAAAGTCGTCACTTTGACGGCATCGTCAAAATAGGTCGAAAGTAGCGCTGCCATGTATTCGGCAGTGTAATGACATTTCAGATATGCTGTTTGTACGGTGATGACGGCGTAGTCGGCGGCGTGGGAATTGTGAACCACGAGATCATTGGCGAGAAAGTTGTGGGTGCCTTCAATGGTGAGATCATAGGTCGGTTGTTCCCCACTATAGTCGATGGCAACGATCTCGTCCCATAGGATGTGATCGACCTCATGCGGCGCGGCTTGCCGCCCGCCTTCAATGCCCAAAACGACGCTGCGTCCAGCACTGGCAAGCCGCTGCCCGATGCGCAATCCTGCCAGCAGACGCCAGCCATTTTCGGTGTAAAACGGGTGATTGTCGGTCGCTTCGATCTGTCGTCCGGCGCGCGTGGTCACGCGGTACACCGATTTGATGCCATTTGCTATCACATCCGCAATGGGGCGCGTCACCCATTGCTGCGAGTCCGTATCGAGGGAAAGGGTGGTTATGAGCGGATGCTCGAACAACGCATCCAACCGGATCAGCTGACCGGTCGCCGCATCGATGATCTCGGTACTGCCCACCAAACATTTATTGAAGCCGTAATTGGCGAAGAATTCGATCTGTTCGAAAATCTTGTTGGCGGTATCGGGATCAACGCCGTTTTCGGGACCCTTCTCGATGAAGATGGCGCGGTGTTTTTCGAGGTCGGCTTTTTTCTTCTTAGAGACGGCGCGGCGCATCAGGTCAGCATCCGCCAGCGAATAGCCGAATAACTGCTGCCCGACTTGCATCAATTGTTCCTGATACACCATGATGCCGTAGGTTTCATCGAGGATCACCTCCAACTTGGGATGCAGGTATTCGGTTTTTTCGGTGCCGTGCATTCGGGCATTGTAGGTGGGGATGAATTCGAGCGGACCCGGACGATAGAGCGAGACCGCCGCGACGATGTTTTCAAATTTGGTCGGGCGCATGTCTTTCAACATCGTCTGCATCCCGCTGCTTTCTAGCTGGAACACGCCGACGGTTTCGCCCCGCCCCAACATTTCGAAAGCTTGTTTTAATTGGGTATCGACCGTGCGCTCCCCAGTGGGGCGATAGGGGATGTTGTCCATCGTATAGACGATGTCGTGATGCCTAGCGATGAGGTCACAGGCGCGGCGCAAATAGGTGAGCGTCGATAAACCGAGGAAGTCGATTTTGAGCAGACCAATCGCCTCGCACGTTTCCATCGGGAACTGCGTCACCTGTTTTAGCGTCAGATTTTCCTCGCCCGTGTCTTTGGTTTGGCGATGTAAGGGCAGGTATTCGACGAGCGGGCGATCCGCGACGATCACGCCGGCGGCATGGGTAGAAGCATGGCGATTGATGCCCTGAAGCTGCGACGCGGTGTTGACGATATCTTTGATTTGCTGGTTGCTGTCATACAATTTTTGCAGGTCGGGATTGCTGGTCACGTACTCCATGACCGGTTTCGGTTTGGGTTCGGTCGGGATCAAGCGGGCGGCTTGATTGACCAGTGCCAGATCGACACCCAGCGCCCGTCCGACATCGCGCACCGCTGCTTTTGCGCCCAACGTTCCAAAGGTGATGATCGCCGCGACTTTGTCCTCGCCATATTTGCGGGCGCAGTAGGTGATCAGTTCTTGGCGGCGGTCGTCGGGGAAGTCCATGTCGATATCGGGCATGGTCACGCGCCCCGGATTCAAGAAGCGCTCAAAGAGCAAGTTGTTTTGAATCGGGTCGATGTTGGTGATCCCCAGCGAATAGAGTGCCACGCTGCCCGCGCCAGAACCGCGCACGTTCCACCAAATATCGGCATCGCGCGAAAACTCGCATAAGTCCCAAACGATGAGAAAGTAGGTAGCGAAACCCATTTTGAAGATGGTGGCGATCTCAAATTCAAAACGGGCTTGCAAGTCGGCATCGGTACGGGCACGGTCGCCATAACGCCAGTACAAGCCTTTTTCGCACAGATAGCGCAGATAGGTATCGCTGGTGTAGCCTTCTGGCACCGAGAAACTGGGTAGGTGATACCCCTTGCGACTGAGATCGAGATCGCACATTTCGGCGATTTTGACAGTGTTGAGCAGGGCTTCGCCGTCGCGGATGTGCCCAAAGGTCTCCCACATTTGGGCACCACTGTGCAGAAAATAGCTGTTGTCGCTCATCTTCAGGCGTTTGACATCGCTTTTGAGCGCGCTGCTTTGGATGCACAACAGGGTATCGTGCGGGTCGTAATCCGTGTCTAGCACATAGTGAACATCACTGGTGGCGACCATGCCCACTTGATCGCGCTTGCCATTGGCGATCAGCCATTCGTTGACTTTGGTTTGTTCGTCGATTTGGTGGCTTTGGACTTCGAGATAAAAACGATCTTTTCCGAAGGTTTGTATGTACCAATCGATGATATCGCGCGCCCCTTGATCATTGCCTTTCATGATCATGCCGGGGACTTGCCCACCGAGACAGGTACTCGTGGCGATCAAGCCCTCGCTGTGTTGTTCTAAGAATTCTTTATCGATGCGCGGCTTGTAATAGTAGCCTTCTAATTGGGCGGCACTGGCGATTTTCATCAGATTCTGATAACCGGTTTGGTTTTGCGCCAGCAGCAACAAGTGATGATTTTCGCGATCAAGATGGGATTCGCGGTCGCTCATGCGGCGGTGAAAAGGCGTGATATAGCCCTCTATGCCGATGAGCGGTTGGATACCGGCATCTTTACAGGCATTGTAAAAGTCGATCACGCCAAACATGGTGCCGTGATCGGTGATGGCAAGCGAAGTCATGCCTAGTTCGGCGGCGCGCTTGACCAGTTTTTTAATGCGGCTGAAACCATCTAATAGCGAGAATTCGGTATGGACGTGCAGGTGTACAAAGGGTTGTTCGGACATAAGATGAGAGACTCCGAAGTTATGGTGCCTCGGTTCGGATGAGTGCCAATTATAGCACCAAAGGATGCTAGAATAGGCGTCTATCGTTAATCCCCGTTTGAACATTTATCAATCTCCCGTCAAGGAGGGTGACTTTTATGCGTATCGCTACCCGTTTCACAAGCATCGTCGTTTTATGTGTGTTGATCGCACTCGCCGTCGCAAGCCCCGCTGATGCACAATCAGATGCCCCCACCTGTACCGGTCGCCCTGCTGCTTCGGGGTTGCTGGCGGGCACGCTTGAGTCTGGCGGGCTGATGCGCGAGTATCAAGTTTATGTCCCGACGGGCTATGACCCGACGAGGGCGGTGCCGCTCGTCCTTAGCCTGCATGGGTTTGCCTCGAACATGGGGCAGCAACGGTACTTCTCTGGGTGGGATATTCTTGGAGAAGCCGAAAACTTCATTGCCGTGTTCCCCAACGGCACGGGGCGTCCATTGCGATGGAACGCTGGTGAATTCAGCGCCAGCGAACGCGCCGGGGCGTTGATGCAAGCCGTGATCGGGGCACCTTCGGATGATATCCAATTCTTGAGCGATCTGCTCGACTCGGTGGAGACAACCTACTGCATCGATAGCGCCCATGTTTATGTCACCGGTTTGTCCAACGGCGGCGGCATGTCTAACCGCGTTGCGTGCGAATTAGCGGATCGGGTCACGGCGATTGGCACGGTGGGCGGGGCATATTCCCCCTTAGAAACTTGTGCGCCCCCGCGCGCGGTCCCCGTGATCAGTTTTCACGGGGTGTTAGACCCGATTGTCCCCTTTGAGGGGAGCGAGGATATGGGGTTGTCCGGTGCCGAAACATGGGCGTCGGCGTGGGCAGCGCGGAATGACTGCGCCAGCATTGCCACTACTGACGATCCCGATTATGCGGTGGTCAGCGTGATGCGATGGAGCGATTGCGCCGATGATGCGGATGTGATTTTGTACGAGATTGCCGACGGTGGGCATACATGGCCCGGATCGGCATCCTTCGCGGAAGTGATGTTGGGCAAAACGCGCGAAGACATCCCCGCCAGCGCGATTATGTGGACGTTCTTCCAACGGTTTAGTTTGCCATAAAATTCTGCTTCGCTTTCGGTTAAATCGTAGAGGCACGAGCCAGCTCATGCTCCTACGATACTTTTGGTGGTCGCTTTAGCGCCGCAACTGCCCCGCCTCCAATGACCAACGTTCCCCGTTGAACCGTTCCAGAAAGCGCCGATCATGCGAGACGGCGATGACCGGTCCGGGGAACAACTGGATCGCCGCTTCCAACCCCTCTAAAACATCAAAGCTGACATAGTTGGTCGGCTCATCCAAAATCAAGAGATTGGCACCCCCCGCGATCAAGCGCGCGATCTGCACTTTGCGGCGTTGCCCACTGCTTAAGGCAGGGACAGGGAGGCGCAGGTCATCATAATGAAACAAGCCCGACCGCAACAAGATCGACATGAGCGCTTGGGGTGCGCGGTCTATGCCTGTGCTGTACGCTGTGAACAGATCATGTGCCGGATTGAGTTCCAGCGCTTCTTGATCCAAATAGCCTAAGCGCGTTGCTGGATGGATGACGACTTCGCCACTGTCTGCGCTTTCGCGCCCCGTGAGGATGCGCACGAGCGTTGATTTGCCCATGCCGTTGGGGGCGACGAGGGCGATCCGCGTCTTCAGCCCGACTTCAAACGATACTTCATCCAAAATGACGCGCTCCCCATAGTGTTTGCTCACGCCCCGCACGATCAACGGCAGACGTCCTTTCAATGCGACTGGATCGAGCCGACCGTCAAAACATAGGTCATCAGGGGGTTCAGGGAGCGGATCCGCTTCGATTCGTTTGAGGCGCTCCTCGGCGTTGTGTAACCGTTTGGAGACGGTCGCATCGTGCGTTTGGGATTTGATGTGAACGACGAATTTGTCGTTGTCGGTATGCGCCCGATAGTTGTCGTTGCGGCGTGACTTGACGGCGATCTCATGACGCAACATGTTGATCTCCTCTTGTTGCCGCGCATAGGATTCGATCCACTGCCGGCGGGCGCTCTCTTTTGCCCGCAGAAAAGCATCATAATTGCCGACCGTCCGGCGAGCGGTGTGGTCATGCTCATCGATTTCGATGATGGCGTTGATCGTCCGGTTTAGAAAAGCACGGTCATGGCTGACGATCAACGCTGCGCCGTGATAACGAGCGAGCGTCGCCTCTAACCAGTCAAGACTGGCGGCATCGAGATGATTGGTCGGTTCGTCTAGGAGCAGTAAGGGCGGCGCGTCGATCAAGAGGAGTGCCAGCGCCACCCGTTCCTTTTCCCCGCCGGACAAGGTGTTAAACGTCCGATCACGCGGGAGGTGCCCCACGCCCAAGCCTGCCAGCGTCGCCGTGATGCGCTGATCACTATCGTAACCGCCGCGCACCTCGAAGGCTTCGGTCAAATCGCCATAGTCCGTCAGGATGGCGGCAAGCGCTGCGCCTGTTGCCGAACTCATCGCGATCTCTAAGGTGCGCAAGCGCGCTTCGAGAAGGTGTAACTCGGTCAGCGTCCGGTCGATGAGCTGTTGTAGCGTTTCGCCCTCAATACCGCCGATCACCTGGTGCAGATAGCCGACGCGCACGCCAGCGGCGACCCGCACCGTCCCCGAGTCGGGGGCGTATTCCCCCGCGATGATTTTGAGTAAGGTCGATTTGCCGGAGCCGTTCGCGCCGACCAAACCGACGCGCTCGCCATCGTGCAGCGCGAACGAAATGTCTTTGAGGACGGTATGCAGTCCAAAACTTTTATTGAGGTGGGACCCCGTGATAAATTGCATCAACGTTGTTGCCTTCCCCGCACGACTTGTGCGGATAAGGGGGCGCTGCTGTCCACAGAGGAGGACAGACAATCGTTAAAAAATGGGGTGAGGGCTTCGCGATGCAGCGGGATTGGTTTCCGGAAGAAACGCAGGTCGGAGAATCAAAAGCGCCGCCCATGAACGAACACAGGTGGCGCTTGAAAGGATGCCAATCAAAAGCGCGGGACTGAGGTCGTCCTTAGTTGCGGAACAATGCGGGGATGTGTATGTGCATGGTTGCCTACAGGGTGCGCTTCGATAAAGACCGGGGAGGGTATCGTTGAATGAACACCCCGCCACAGACGCTTCACAGCATACGTAATTTTTGTAATGCTGTCAAGCAATTTGGGGCGGGAGGGTGCATTTCACTTTGGTGCATCGCTATGATTTCATAACAGTAAACGGGCGGATATTCGGCGCGGCGACTCTTGGGGTTGGGGATTTTTCCACGAGCGCCTAATCCGCCCCTACATTTACGTTGATGAGACGATAGGGG
>JBBRTY010000188.1:0-8236 GCA_038248285.1 Aggregatilineales bacterium | reverse complement strand
GATGAAGTTGTTCTCACGTTTTGCCATATTAACGATCTTGATATTGGGTTTAAGCGCTGCTGTTTCTGCCCAAGAAACCCCTTATTTTCCTGAGCCAGACCTGACCAATCCCGCTGCCCCGTTCATCTTCACGCAAAATTATGCGGCTGCGCAAGGCGCGACGGCTGAATGGCGTAAGATGGAGGGCGTCATCATTGATGAAGCCAACCAAAAGCTCTACATGGCGGTTACCCGCACCCGTAACGGCATGTCCGACGGCGCAGGCGATATTCAACTCGAAGAAAATCGTTGCGGTATGGTTTTGGTCGGCGATCTCGATGCTTCTTGGAACGTCTCGCGCTTGACCCCCCTCATCATCGGCGGACCTTACGACGAAGCCACCAGCTTGTGCGATTCCGATAACATCTCGGAACCCGATAACGTGCTTGTCGATGCCAATGGCGACCTGTGGATCTACGAAGACACCGATTTGCATGTCAACAACATGGTATGGAAGTATGTGGTCAGCACGGGCGAATTGCTCCGTTTCGCCACCTTGCCTGTTGGGTCTGAAGGCACGGGTCTGAGCATCACCGATAATAACCAACTCTTTTTGAATGTTCAAGACCCCGAAGACACCAGCACTGCCCCCTATGCGGTGGGCACCGTCGGTGTGGTTGTGGGCTATGCCCCGACCGATTCGTTTGCACCGTTGGCGCTTGCCGAAGGCGACGCGCAATTGACTTTGACGATTGCCGCGGGCGAATATCAGATTTTGGCGCAAAGTGGCGTCGCGTTCCCCGGCAGCGAAGTTCGGGCTGGGTATACCCCCGCCCTCAATGGCGAAGACATGGGCGTTGATGTTTGTAACGACCCCGATGGCAACATGTTCTTGCCCCAAAACGAAGCCCAAACCGAAGCCATTTTGTACACCAACTGGGAATGCGGTCCCGGTGGCGTGTCCAAGTTGGTCATGAGCCAGAACGACGACGGTTCGTGGACTGTCGACTCGGGCGAGATGGTCGATTTCGCGTCGGTCAACGGCGTGATTTATAATTGTAACGCCAGCGTCACCCCGTGGAATACCGGTTTGACCAGCGAAGAAGATGCGCCGTTGGATGCCGCAACATGGGTTGAAGAATACGCCGAAGGCTTGAATGCGTATGTCGGTGGCATCGCCAACCCCTACGACTACGGATACATCACCGAACTCATCCCCACCGAAACCGGCACCGAAGTCGTCAAGCACTACGCGATGGGTCGCCGTGAAAATGAACAATCGTGGGTCGCGCCCGATAGCCAGACCGTCTATTTTGGCGATGATGGCACTGATAAGATTTTCTACAAGTTCATCGCCACCACCCCCGGCGATTTGAGCGCCGGCACCCTGTATGCCGCCAAAGTCACCCAAACGGGCACCGATGGCGTGTCGGACTTTGGGTTCGATCTGGAATGGATCGAACTGGGCACGGGCAACAATGCGGACATCGAAGCCGCTGTGCGCGCGCTCGACGCCTCGGCGTAAGTATTGACGCCGTAAATCCTCGAAGAGAGGGCGGGCACACAGGTGCCCGCTCTTTTTTTTGACCCGCGCCGCCACTAAGTGCGCAAGAAACCGCGCGCGTCGCTTCGCCCAATCGCCTATGATCAGGGGGTTGATCGAAGTGAAGGGACGAACAAGATGAACAGTTGGTACACGTTGCAACAGACGACTCAAGCCCATATCGAAGGATTCTATTTGGAACGAGCGATGGATCGCCTGGTCGCAATCGCGGACGACCCCGCTTCGGCTAGACACCAACGACTGCGCGCGCTTCGGGTCTTGATGCTGCGCATCATCCGTCCAAGCACACGCCTACCCGCGCCCCTACCCCTCGAAACCGTGAAACCCTGCTAAGCGCTGATCTCCCACCAAGAATCAAAAACGCCCGCTGGACAAAGTCGGGCGTCTTAAAATTCAAAGTCTAGGGATGGGGGCGCTTGTGCCCCACTCCGTTTTTTGCCTTAGCCCCCCACATGTTCATAACACCAAGCAAATTCCTGTAACTGCAACGATCAGCTTAGATTCCCAGTGGATCCAGCTTTTCGCGCGAGGTCAAGCGGATTTCTTCGGGCCATTGCAATACAAAGCCCATCGTATCGACCAGTACGCGCTGAAAATCCTCTAGCAAATATGGGGTATTACGAATTTGGCGTGGCGTGAGCTGTGCGTTTAAGGCATAAGCCGCCACTGCGCCCGCCGCTTCACCGATATTCCATTCGATGGGATGGAGGCGATAGCAACCGTTAGTGATATGGGTGACACCCAAATTTTTACAGCCCGCCAACATATTTTCTAAGCGCTTGGGGATAAGCGCGCCTAATGGGATTTGATGAGGATAATTGTTGATATCGAGATAATTACGCCGATAGCTAGGGTGCAAATCGATGCGATAACTGCCCACTCCCACCGTATCAAAGAACGGCTCCGCCCCTTTCAGATTGCCCCGCGCCAGCACGCCAACATGCTGCTCTAGTACGGTAAATTCGGCTTGCAAGCGGCGACTCTCGCGGATATAAGGCGCTTTCGCCAACCCATCCAGCGTGCCGGTAAGATCGCCACGCGGGTATAAACCCGAATACCCATAGCCCCCATCGGGACGGGGCGCTTCGGTTTGCATCCAGTAAAGCATCGACAAACTGAGGTCGCGTGCACCTTGATAATGCCGGCGCGCTTCTTCGGGAGAAACCCCCACCAATGGTCCCAGCCAGTAATCGATCTGGGGCCAATTGACCACAACGGCATCACTTTGATGAAAACCATCGGGATAATATTTGCGGTACAGGATGCGCCGGAAATGCCACAGATCGGTGCCATAGGGTGCGTCGGTATCTTCGACGAAGATCGGACGGGTCGTCGGTTCCAGCGTGATCGGGTCGGAAGTCACCCAACTCAACAACTTGTCGGGCCAAAATCCCACACGATAATCCCGCCAAAAATTGTAAGAGTCCGGCTTAGCGATGGTGTGGTCTTGCCCCGGATAGTAGCTTAGCACAAAGACCCAAGAATGCGCTTGTTGGTCTAATGGATCGGCTTGACCGGGGAGCGCACTTGGCTCACCCGTCTGGGCTTGACTTTCCGCCCCGATGACATATTCGATATCTGCCAATTCGAGGACATCGCCCAGTTCCGTTGCATCAATAACCATATCCGCCTGAATGACGGTGATGATGGCTTGGTCGCGCGGGTCAAGCGCTTGCACGGTCACAGAACGAATGTGGTCATGATCTGTTTCTGCGGCGATGGGTTTGACGCCCAGCATAATCTCGAGTTGACGGTTGGATAGGTAAGGGGCAAGCATTTCATTGAGTACCGCCAAGCCAATACGAGGCTCGTGGCACAATGGACTTACATTGCCGCGCCCCGGATTGAAGGTCGGATTATTCTTCACTTCGGGCAGTAGAGGATAACTGCGTCGGTAGGTTGCGCGCACGCCCTCGCGAAAACGCCGGTACGACGCTGTGCAACCGGTCTGGTGACTGTCGATCCAAGGGTTTTCGTCGGGGGGGACAGCTTGCGCCGTCAACTGCCCGCCGATCCAATCGGTTTCCTCAGTCAAGATGACGCGCGCGCCCAACCGGAGTGCCCCTAGTGCGGCTGCCACGCCACCCGTACCCCCGCCTACAACGAGGATTTGTGTCCGTTTTTCCTGCATGATCTCTCTTTTCGATGATGTCTAGGGGCGATCCAATTAGCCCTTCGTTCCCGATAAAGCAAAACTTTCCACGACCTGCCGTTGCGCAACTGCATAAATGAGCAAAACGGGCAGCACCGTGAGTACCGTCGCAGCAAGCTGAATATTCCACAGGGACTGTCCATATTCGTCAGTGATGCTGCGAAGCGAAAGCGGTAGCGTATATAAATCATTGTTGTTGATAAACACGAGGGGTTCGAGAAATGAGTTCCAGCTATACAAGAAAGTGAGGATGGTCACGGCAACCAGCGCCGGACGCGCAATCGGGAGCGCTATCCGCCAAAAAACACCCCAGCGCGTCATACCATCAAGAAAACCAGCCTCCTCTAGATCTATCGGAATGCCCAGAAAATATTGGCGCATCAAAAAAGTACCAACCACCCCATTAGCACCCAATATCGGCAGGATGATCAGGGGAATATGCGTATCGATCAACCCCAATGCCTGCATAAAAGTGAAATTGGGGATGATCGTCACCTCAGTCGGCATCATCAACGCGCTCAACAGCAGCAAAAATAGGAGGTTGCTGCCGGGAAAGCGAATGCGGGCAAAAGCATAACCGGATAACGAGGAGACGATCAGGGTGCCGATGGTCACTAACACCGCAATGTATAAACTATTGAAATAGTGCCGCGCAAAAGGTTGAAAAGCAAACACCTCGGCAAAATTTTCGAGACGCCATGTTTGTGGCAACAACGTCAGCGGGTAGGCAAAAATATCGTTGGCAGGCTTGAAGGCACTGGTAAACATCCACCAAAAAGGGAACAGAAAAGGGATGCTCAGCGCCAATAGCAACAAATAGAGCAGGAGCTTGTTTTTGTGTTTAGCGATAAACAGCGAGATTTGCCCCATGAGCGATCGCTCTTCACGAAGGTGCGTTGATGAAATCATGTTAGCGTTCATTGTAGATAAACCTCTGCCGCAGCACCCACTGAATCACGGTGGCAGTTAAGACGATGAAAAACAGGACCACTGCCAGCGCGCTGGCATACCCCATGTCAAACACGCGAAATGCTTGAAACCAGATGTAAAAAATCAGTACAGAGGTGGCATTGGCGGGACCGCCATTGGTCATCAGCAGAATATGGTCGAACACTTGGAGGGAGCCGATCACCGTTAGCACCATGACCACCAAGATCGTTGGCGCAAGTTGGGGCAGCGTGATACGGAAAAAGATTTGCCACCCATTGGCACCATCAACGCTGGCAGCTTCATCATATTCGCGCGGGATATTTTGCAATGCGGACATAAAAATAATCATGTTTAAGCCGACGGTTTTTAGGACGCGCGTCACGATCACCGAAGCCATCGCCCAATTGGGTTCACGCAGCCAGTTGGGACCTTGAATGCCGACACCTTCAAGAAACTGATTAATGCCTTGATCCCCCTGAAGCAGAAAGCGCCACACGATGACCCATGCCACAGTGGAGGTGATGACTGGGGCAAAGAACAACGTGCGAAAAAAAATCATGCCGCGCAGTTTGCGGGTCAGCAGAAAGGCGAGCAACAGCGCAAGGCATAAGTTGAGCGGCACCAACCACACAGTGAACGCCAAACTATTTGCCAACACCCGTGGAAAAGTGCGATCTGTTTGCAGCATCGTTTGAAAATTGGCTAACCCCGCTGGCTCCACCACGCCGGTCAGCAAATCCCGATGCTGGGTGCTAAACACAAAGACCGCAAGGATAGGACCCAGCACGAATAAGAAAAATCCGATCATCTGCGGAGCGACAAATAAATAACCGATGGCGGCATCCTGTCGAGCGAGACTCCGGCGATGGCGAGGCGCTTGAGCAGCGTGCATGGTTGACCTTTCATTTGGAAAACATAGCGAGGAGGGCAGCCGAAGCTGCCCTGTGTCAATGGTTATCGTGCCAGCAGTGGGTTAATCTGATCGCAAATGCTGGTCGTGATGGCTTGAATATCCGCATCGGCAACCCACATCTCATCCAATGCCGGGCGAACCAAAAATTCAATCCGTGGGAACTGAGCGCTGGAGGGCAAAACCACCCCATTTTGGATAGCATCGATCACGGCAGATTGCATCAGTTCGGCGGGGATCAGGGGATTGGCTTCGACGAGGGCGTCCGAGTTCAACACGCTTTCGCGCGCGGGGGGGAAGAACTGAGCAATGCGGGCGACATTTTCTTGGGTCGTCATGTAGCGCACAAAGTCGATAGCGGCATCGCGGTTTTGGCTATTGTTGAACACCACCATTGCCGCTTGACCGATCACGGACTGGGTGCCATTGACGCCCGTTGGAAGCGGCGCGATGCTCCACTCAAAGCTTGCCTCTGCCAAACGATTGACACGGCTAAGCTGCCCCATCGTCATGCCCGCGTTGCCGGCATAGAAATCAACTTCGGTACCGGGGGGCACCATGCTTTCATCAACGAAAATCATATCGTGGAGGTATTGTAGCCCCGCTACTGATCCCGGAGAATTGAACAAGCACATGTTGTCTGGCGACCAGCTATCGCCCCCAAAACCACGCATGATCGGGATGAGCGTTGCCCAAAAATTGCCAGTGTAGAGCGCCGCATCATTGCTTTGGAAGCCATACGCTTCGGTATTGTCGGCAATCGCTTTGGCGGCGGCGGCAAAGCTTTCCCACGTCCACTCACCTGTTGCCAATAATTCATCTGGGGTCGGTGTGCCCGCTGCTTCAAAGAGATCGCGGTTGTACAGCACAATAAACGGTGAGGTCGAGAACGGAATACCATACACGGCGTCCCCTTCTGACCACAGCGACAAGGACGATTCACTAAAATCCCCGATGTTATAGGAGTCATCCGCCGACAACGTCGGACCGAGATCTGTCAACACCCCTGATCCTACCCATAAGCGGGCGGCACCTTCCACAATCCAACCGGCATCGGGCGGGTTGCTGCCTGATAGTTGCAAGGTGACATCAGTTTGATAGTCCCCAAACGGGATCGACTCAAACGTGATGGTGACGTTGGGATGTTCGGCGGTATAGGCGGCGGCAATTTCGTTGAAGCGCGCCACTTGGGGACTATCGGCGGCAATCCACAAGGTATAACGCAAATTAATGGGTTCATCTTGTGCGGATACCGCGACGACACCTAATAAAACGAAACACAGGAACACACTCGCGAAAATCGATTTACGAAACTTCATGACCAAAAATCCTTTCACTATTCAAGTTGCGCTGTTGCTAAAGCGCTTAATCAGTGTGATAAAAAAAAGGGAACTATCCCCTTTTGGCAACCGAGATAGTGTTTCCGGGAACAAGCTGGCAAGTGAGTACGGCACGATAAGGGATCGCGTCGTCACTTTGGCTCTCCAAGCGCTTGACCAGCAAACGAACAGCTTCGCGCCCCATTTCGCGGCGCGGAATCTTGAACGTCGTCCAACTATAACCGCTATCGGCGATAGAGAGCGGGTCACCCAATACAGCGAGCGAGAAGTCTTCTGGACAATGTTTTTGAAGGGTGGCTGTAACGCCGAGCAGTCGTAAGGCGAGTTGATCCGTTTCGACGATAAAGCCAGTGACGCCCTGTTGACTTAAACGGTTGTATACCTGCGCCGTAAAATCACTCGCGTCGCCTTGCCAATAGAGGTCGGGATGAATAGGCAATCCCGCCCGTTCATGGGCGCGCTTATACCCTGCGTAGCGATCTTGATTGGCTTCGTTGCGTTCGTTGCCAGCAAGGTATGCCAATCGCTGGTGCTGGTGGTCGAACACATAAGCGACGACCTGTTGTGTGGCTTCGGCATAATCGCTGGCAGCATACGAGATATCATCATCGGGTGACTCGCGCCGTCCGACATACACAAAAGGATAGCCGTCCGCCAACAACCGGATGATCTCGCTTTTATCGAGGGCATGTCCTAAAAGAATAGCCCCATCCGCCAACGTCAAACGGTTAGCGCCACGATGATAAATATGCCCGCGCATCGATGAGTCTTTGGCAGCCGTACTGAGCAGTAAATCATAACCTTGCGCCGCGACTTCTTCTTCGATACCCACCAAAAACGGATAATAGAAATTGCGGGAGTCGATGGGAAAAATAGACTCGAAAGTGAAAACAGCGATCAAGTTATTGCGCCCCCGTGCCAGATTGCGTGCCGAGGGGTTGGGCACATAACCCAGCGTGCGGGCAGCCTCCCAAACGCGCTGCTGTGTCTCTTCACTGACACGGATGCCCTCACCCACACGATTATTCAAGACAACGGACACGGTCGCTTCGGAAACTCCCGCATGTTTGGCGACATCGCCGATTCGATACCGCTTTTCATGTTTCATGCTATCGCCTTGATTAATCGCTTTATCAAAGAATAACCGCAATACCCAAGAGTTGTCAAGAGACAGGATTCTGTTGGGTGCATTTCACTTTAGTGCATCGCTATGATTTCACAACAGGTAAACGGGCGGATATTCGGCGCGGCGACTCTTGGGGTTGGGGATTTTTCCACGAGCGCCTAATCCGCCCCTACATTTACGTTGATGAGACGATAGGGGTTGGCAACAAAAAACAAACCCGCCCTATTGTGGTTAG
>JBBRTY010000187.1:0-8237 GCA_038248285.1 Aggregatilineales bacterium | reverse complement strand
GAGGGTACTCGATATTCACAAAGGGTCACAAAAACACACAATGGGTTTATCCTCGGTAGGGGCATGATATATCATGCCCCTACATACCCATCCTGACCTGTTATCATCCGTCTGACAGGTTTCATGCGTAAGCCCTACCCTCATCCCCCGACCCCTTCTCCCAGCCGCTTTGCTTTGGGAGAGGGTTTGCCGCTTCGCTTTGGGTGAGGGCTATCGCATCAAATTTTGTTATAGAGTCAAGAAGTAGGGGCGGTTCGTGAACCGCCCGTCGTCACGGGCGCAGTCGTCACGGGCGCAGTCGTCACGGGCGCAGTCGTCACGGGCGCAGTCGTCACGGGCGCAGTCGTCACGGGCGCAGTCGTCACGGGCGCAGTCGTCACGGGCGCATCGCGATGCGCCCCTACTTTGCACCCGCCCACATTTGCGCTATCCTTCTCTCTAAAATGTGCTTCTATACAGGAAAAGTGATTTATGTATACCATTGGAGTCGATTTTGGTACGTTAAGCGGGCGCGCGCTCTTGGTCGA
Source organism: Aggregatilineales bacterium (assembly GCA_038248285.1). Taxonomy (GTDB): domain Bacteria; phylum Chloroflexota; class Anaerolineae; order Aggregatilineales; family Phototrophicaceae; genus Flexifilum. Next base: position 7,710 of record JBBRTY010000187.1, on the reverse strand, counting down.
TGTGCGCGACGGGCGCGAAGTCGCCACCGCCGTCTTCGACTATCCCCACGCCGTCATCGATACGGTTATGCCCACCACCGGCAAACGCTTGCCGCCGGAATGGGCGCTCCAGCACCCGCAAGATTATCTCGATGTCTTCGCCCACACCATCCCAGCGGTGATCGCCCAGAGCGGCGTTGACCCCGCTGAGATCGTCGGCATCGCCGTCGATTTCACCGCCAGCTCGCCCATGCCCGTCAAAGCCGACGGCACCCCGCTCGCCTTCTTAGACGCCTTCCGCGATGAACCCCACGCCTATGTCAAATTATGGAAACATCACGCCAGCCAACCCCAAGCCGATCTCATCAATGAGGTGGCACGGCAACGCCATGAAGGTTGGCTGAAACGCTATGGCGGCAAATATTCCAGCGAGTGGTTTTTTAGCAAACTGCTGCAAATCTTACAGGAAGCGCCCGCCGTCTATGCCGAAATCGACACCTTCATCGAAGCCGCCGACTGGGTGATCTGGCAACTGTGCGGCGTACAAACGCGCAACACCTGCACCGCCGGCTATAAAATGTTGGTGCAAGATGGCGATTACCCCTCGCGCGCATATTTCGGCGCGCTGCACCCCGACTTCGCCGATGTCATCGACCAAAAAGTCAGCCGTGCCTTCGCGCCCCTCGGCGGCAAAGCGGGCGGACTCACACCCGCATGGGCGGAAAAACTCGGTCTCACGCCGGGGATCGCCATCGCCGTCGCCAATGTCGATGCCCACGTCACCGCCCCCGCCGTCAAAGCGACGCAAGCCGGCGTCATGGTCATGATCATGGGCACCAGCACCTGCCACATCATGTCGGGCGATCAGCTACAAGAAGTTGAGGGCATGTGCGGCGTGGTCGATGGCGGCATCGTCCCCGGCTTGTATGGCTATGAAGCCGGGCAAAGTGGAGTCGGCGATATCTTCGCATGGTTCGTCAACAACGCCGTCCCGCCCGAATACCACACGGCGGCAGAAGCGGCGGGCATGAACCTACACAGCTATTTGGAGGCAGAAGCCGCCCAACAAAAAGTGGGCGAACACGGGCTTATCGCGCTGGACTGGTGGAATGGCAACCGGTCCACACTGGTGGATACCGAGCTAAGCGGCGTCCTCGTCGGGATGACTTTGGCGACCCGCGCCCCCGATATTTACCGCGCCTTGATCGAAGCGACCGCCTATGGCACCCGCGAGATCATCGAAGCGTTTGAGGCGCGCGGCGTGGTCGTCAAAGAACTGGTGGCGGCAGGGGGCTTGCCCGATAAAAATGCCTTGCTCCGCCAAATTTACGCCGACGTGACGGGCAGGACGTTCAAACTGGCGGGGTCAAGCCAAGCCCCGGCGTTGGGGTCTGCCATGTTCGCGGCGGTAGCGGCGGGCGTCTATACCGATATTCATGCGGCGGCGGCGGTGATGGGCAAGCTCAAAGACGAAGTGGTATCGCCCATCCCCGAAAATGTCGCCGTCTATGACCAGTTGTATGCCGAATACAAAACGCTGTACAACTATTTTGGGCGCGGTGCCAACGACGCGATGAAGCGCCTGAAGCACATCCGCAACCAAGCGCGCGGCGAATAACACCCGTTCGGTCTTGCAAAGGGTGAAGGGGCAAGCGCCCTTTCACCCCACCCCCCCAATCCCTAAACCCTGTTCCCAGAAAGGACACAGCTATGCTCCTAGAAGCCCTACGCGCGGAAGTTTGCGCCCTGCACACCGAACTGCCGCGCAATCAATTGGTCGCATGGACGAGCGGCAATGTCAGCGCCCGCGACCCCGAAACCAATCTCGTCGTCATCAAGCCGAGCGGCATCAAGTTTGAACATCTGACGCCCGAAAATATGGTCGTCGTCGATATCGACGGCAAGCTGGTTGAGGGCGATTACAAAGCTTCGTCCGATACCGCCTCGCATTGTTATGTCTATCGCCACCTGCCCGCCGTCTATGGCGTGGTGCATACCCATTCGCGTTATGCAGCGGCGTTTGCCGTCGTGGGCAAGGCGATCCCGTGCATCACCACCGCGATGGGCGACGAGTTCGGCGGCGATATCCCCTGTGGCGGCTTTGCGCTCATCGGTGGCGAAGAGATCGGGCAAGTGGTGGTCGCCACGCTTAAAGACAGCCGCAGCGCTTCGTGCTTGCTGCAAAATCATGGGGTCTTCGCCGTCGGCAAAAATGCCGAAAGCGCGGTCAAAGCGGCGGTCATGACCGAGGACAATGCTGCCATCGCGTGGCTGGCGTTCCAGTTAGGTACCCCCATCCCCATTGCCACCCAAGATATTGATCGCTTGTATGATCGTTACCAGAACATTTATGGGCAATAATCACGAAGGATAGGCAACGTGTCGGATAACGGACGGGCAAGACGCGCGACGATGCTGGATGTTGCTGAGGCGGCAAGCGTCTCTTATCAAACGGTATCGCGCGTGATCAACGATCACCCCAGCGTGAAGCCAGAGACGCGGTTGCGCGTGCAAACCGCCATCCGCGACCTGCGCTATCGCCCCGACAAAGCCGCCCGCAGTTTGGCGGCGCGCCAAAGCCGGACGCTGGCGGTGATCACGCACGGCATCGAGTGTTATGGTCCGTTGCAAATGGTGGTCAATATCGAGCATTTGGCGCACGACGCCGGCTATGACATCATCACCGCCAACATCGACCTGCAAAATCCGTCCGCACTCGATGAGTTGTTCTCGTGGCGCATTGACGGCGCGCTCATGATCGCCTCGGTCGCCAGCCGTCATGCCGAGGGCGTAGTCAACTGGTTGCACGGCACGCCGCTCATTCAAATTGACAATGCGCAAGGCGCGCAGGAACCGTCGGTCATCATCGATCAACGGGCGGGCGGCTTGGCAGCGGCAGAACACCTCATCGGGTTGGGACATCGGGAGATCGCGCTGATCAGTGGTCCCGTCGATTGGTTTGGGTCGGGGTCACGGCGCGACGGTTGGCTGGCAGGCTTGAGCGCGGCGGGTTTAGCGCCCGCCGCTACCACTGCCGCCGATTGGACCTCCGCCGGGGGCTATGCCGCCGCCGCCGCGTTGCTGGACGCTGGACACCCCTTCACGGCGTTGCTCGTGGGCAACGATCAAATGGCGTTGGGTGCCGTCAGCGCTCTCAAAGCGCGAGGCTTGGGGATACCGGCGGATGTCTCGGTCGTCGGGTTTGACAGCACCCCCGAATCGGCATACTTCGATCCGCCCCTAACCACCGTCTGGCAAGATTTTGCTGCGCTCGGTCAGCAAGGCTTAGAATATCTGGTAGAGCTGATTCAAAATCCCGCCGCTGCCAACGGTCAACGGCTGATCGCCCCCCGCTTGATCGTGCGTGCCAGCACCGCCGCGCGCTAACCAGCCCATCTCCTGTGGTGAGGCTTTGCAATGTATTCGACTGTTTGCTATTCTTCGGCAAACTATCGTATCGTGCCTGTTCAGTTCTTTTGGAGATTAGCTTATGGCAACCGTGACGCAGAATCGAGATTCTGCACCAACTCAAAAACCTTCACTTTTGCCCATGGTGATCATGTTCGTTGTCGCCGTCGCCCTCACTATCCTTTACACGGCATGGGGCGGCATCCCCGCGCCAGAGTATCGTGTGACTTTTATCATCGGCGTCGGGCTGGTGCTGGCGTTAATCGCGGTACTGATCGTGAGTGGCTGGCATTTGCTCGTCCGCCCGATAACATCTGGCAAAACGATTCAACGTGCCGACTCTCTATCGGCGACATTGCGCACCCTGCTGGCGGTACTGATCAGCGTGACGGCGCTCAACAACGTCGTCGGGATTGTTTGGGATGACGTATGGCATCACACATTTGGCATCCCGCTTGGGAAAGACTTCTTCTGGGCACCCCATATTCTGATTTACACCTTCCTCGGCTCAGTCTCATTAATCGCTTTAGTCGCCTTCTATTTTCTGGGCATTCGCAGTAAAGGCACCTATCAACGGCGTTTCCGCGCCAATCCAGTGGTCGGCATACTGGTGCTAGCGGGCATTTTCTTCGTCTTCGCCACGCCCACCGATCCCCTATGGCACACGCTCTATGGTGCCGAAATTGGAGCATGGAGTTTCCCCCATATTCTCTTGTTGTGGAGTATCAGCAGCGCGATGATGATGGTGCCTATGTTACTGGTCACCACCATGCCCAAACGTGATTGGGGCAGCGTTCTCAAAATCCGCGCCAAAGATGCAATCATTATCGCGACCTACGCCTTTATGAGCAGTGCCCTCTTGATCTTGCTGACCACCGAATGGGACGGTATCGAAAATCTGAGCGCAGAAAACTTGAGCATCGTGATGAGCCGCCCCGACTGGCTGTTGACGACCACCATAGTCTTCATCATAGGTATCACAGGGTCGCTGGCGTTGCACACTACTCGGCGCACAGGGTCAGCAATCTTGATGGGCGTGCTGGCGCTGGGCATACGCGCGTCCTTGCTTGAGATCGTTGGCACAGACACGCTTACCTCCAATGCCTGGATCATCGCTGTGGTGGTATTGCTGGGCATGGAGATTGCCTATGCTGCTTGGGGGATTGTGCGCGGCACGCCCGCACCATGGTGGGCAGCCGGCATCGGGGCGACGCTCGGCTTGATCGCCGTGTTGCCGTTCTTTGACCGTCTTTTTGTTTACCCTATCCTATCGGCTTCCAGTATCCCAATGGTGATTGTGACTGGGTTCATCGCCGCTTGTGCCACCCACTGGGCAGGGCGTCATTTGGCAGAACGGTTGTGGGGCTTCTCGGACATTCCGGCGGACGCCCAACCGAGTGCGACGGAAAATCGCGTGATTCACCGGATCGCGCCCGCTGCCTACTTGATCGTCATTGTGATCACGGTAGCATGGGCAGCCACCGCGCCCCCGCCCCCGCTGTAAACACCCATGAGAATTTAACTTTCAAGGTAACTACACAGCTACCCCTCACCCCGTCCGAGCGCGCTCGGCACCCCCTCTCCCACAAACAGGAGAGGGGGAGAAAAGCGGTAGAAAGTCCCTCGCCCCGCCGCTTCGCTTATGGAGAGGGTTTGCCGCTTCGCTTTAGGTGAGGGGTGTGTAGTTAACTGTCAAGAATGGCGCGAGAACCTCACTGTTTTTGCGCCATTCTTGAAAACACACTTTTAGTTCCGTTCGATATACTCGCGGCGGGCTTGTTCGGCAATCTGGAACAAGACCTGTTCGTCTAGGGTCTCGCCATTGACCTCGTGCCACATTGCCGCCATCAAAATCCCCAACGAATGTTCCGTGCGGATGCCCGGCGGCTCATCGCTGATGATCAAAATATCCGCCCCCGGCAGCATCCGCACTTGGATCGAAACCGTCACGCCCGCCGCATAGCGCGCCCAACGAGGAATCGGACGCCGCAGCAAAGTTTGTTTGTGGCGGGCGCTCCGCTGGTCAAATTTGACGCGCACCTGTTTATCACCATTCACCACCTGATAATGAGTCGTGCCGTTGAAGCGCACCGCCGCCCAACACGCGCGCCCCGGTGCCGCCACCACCAAATCAGGCGCATCACTGCCAAAAAATTGCTCAAACGCCGCCAACAAACGGATCGGCGGATTCACCTGTTCGCTCATACCCTCAACCTGCTGATTTTCCGACTCAATGCCGCTGATAAGGACTAACTCTAGCACAGTTCTGCTACAATCGGCATAGAGTTGCCTTCTTAAAAAATTAACGGGAACACGCTCATGATCCGTCGTTCGCTATCGATCTTCGCCGGGGTGTTGATCGGCGTATTATTCTTTAACCCCGTCCTGCCCCATGCCGCCGCGCAAGGTGGGCTACCCCCGATCCCCGCCGAACAGTGCGCGCCCGTCTTGAACCATCTTTGGGAAGTGGCGAGCAATGCCTGTATCAATAAACCGGATGGGTTCATCTGTAACGGCGGCGCTGCCCCAGCGGTCGAACCGCGCGACACCCTCGCCAATCAATTGGATGCCATCGGCGCGCTGGTGCCTATCGACCAAGTGGACGCGCTCGACTTACAGGGGATCACCATCGAGAATGCCAGTTTGGGCGTGGCGTGGATGCGTTTGCCCGAAGATCGCAACGGTGCCCTGCTCGTGATCGGTGACGTGACGCTGTACGACGTGACGCCCGCCGGCTTTTCGGCATGGACTTCCATCTTGATGGTCACCAGCCCCACGCCGCCGACCTGCACCGCCGCCCCTGCCAACGGCGTGATCATTCAAACCCCCGTCGGGCGGCAAGCGGACATCGTGATCAACGGCGCATCGCTGGCGGTCATCGGCACGACTCTGGTACACACCACCGAAAGCGACACCGTCTTCTCCATGATCAGCGGGCGGGCGACGGTGTTCAGTCAAGGGCAGCGGCAATCGTTGGTCGCCGGGCAGCAAGTCCGCGTCCGCTATTCGCCGGGCAATTTCTCGTTCCCGATCAGCGCGCCCACCGCCCCAAACTTACTCGATCCGATCCCCTTGCGCAATCTGCCCGTCGCCTTGTTTGAGCGTCCGTTGGTGCTGCCACAACCCGCCTATCTGACCACGCAAGGCAGCATCAATTTGCGCACTGCCCCCGATATTTACGCGGCGGTGCTGCGCGAACTGGGCGGTGGTGAGGTCATGACCTTGCTCGGCACCAACAGCGGCGGCGATTGGTATCATGTGCAACTGGACAGCGGCGAAACCGGTTGGGCATTTTCGGAATTACTCGTCAGAAACGTCGGTGAGATCAGCGCGGTCTATGATGCCACGCCCCTGCCGCCCCAACGCTTGGGGGACTTGGGCACGCGCGCGCGGGTGAGCGCCAGCAACGGCGCGAATCTGCGGCAGGGACCGGACATTAATTTTCGGGCGGTCGCCCGCGTCGGCAATGGTACATTGGTCGATTTGATCGCGCGCAGCCCGTACAGCGGCGAGTGGCTCAAGGTCAATGTCGGCGGGACGGTCGGCTGGTTGTCGCTGTTCACGCTCGAGACGCAAGCCTTTTTGGAGGCGCTGCCCATTGATTGGAATGCGCCGCTGCCGCCCGCACCGCCGACGGCGACGCCGATCCCCGGCACGTCGGGCAACGCCTTCCCCGATCCCGATGGCGAAGGGAATTTGCCGTAAGGGGCAGGGGGAAAAGCAGGGAATAGAGGTTGGGGGTTAGGGGCGAGATCGGATTCTCACCGTAGGGTACCCGGTGGTTTACGGCGAGCTATGATCGAGCAAGATGGGGTGGACTAGCTGTGCGATAACACTGCGCTTGGCTAGGAGAATCGTTCGCTTATGGAGAATCGCCTTATGCGTCGTTTTTTGCCCACCCTTCTTTTCGCCGCCTTTGTCGGGGTGTCCGTCGTGGGGTTAGCCACTCAAGATAGTATTGAGCCGACTGTTACCCCCTCCCATTTTATTAGCAGAAACGAATAACTCAGAACTTCTTCCATACCGCCACTCGTTATCACCCAACCCGATCCTTTTTCTGAAGCGTTAGTTTGGCAGGTAGATGATACAACACCACGAGACATCACCTTCATGCAAAACACTTCACTCAGTGACAGTTACTCGTAAGCGGCTGGAATTGCTGCAACAGCCTTCTCCCCCGACGGCACCCGCATTCTGTTCGGCGACGGCACGGTGATCCGCAACGAAGCCGCTTTCCCACTGCTACACCGACGCGCACCCCAACACCCACTCCCACCGCGACCGCCATCCCGACGGGCACGATCAACGCCAGCGTCGCGTTGG
>JBBRTY010000186.1:0-8240 GCA_038248285.1 Aggregatilineales bacterium | reverse complement strand
GGCGCAGATAGTGCGGTAAATGCCGTCTGTTTGCGATAACGAGAGTTTCCATTCGGTAAACTCGGATTCGGGCATATGCCACAATTCTAAGAGACGGTCTGTATCCATTGTTTAATCCTCATACGCAGTAAAAACGAACCATCGTCACAAGGATAACATGGATTTTTATACCCATTACAGAAGTAGGGTTTTAGCCCGCGAAAGCTACGCCGCTTCAGCGGCTGTAGATGAAGCGCGTTACGGCTTTAGCCGCCGTCTCAGCGTCTCAGCGCGAAATTCCGAATGGCTTGTCATGCCGTGAAATTTGTGGTACCATAAGCGTGGCAAAAAGTGGGCATTGACCCACTTTTTTGTCTAACGGCGTCGAACACTACAGCAGCGACCTGTTTTTTTCCGCCCGCCGTGCCGCATCCCCTGTTGTTGTCCGTTCGGGAGCATACCGAAACCGTCATGAAAAGTGAGTTTGAAGTCGCGTTTAATGAGATTTCTCAACTGCGCGAACTGTCGCGCGATATTGTGCTGGATGCTTTAAGATCAGCTTTGATCTCGGCATACAAGCGCGATGTCGGCTTGCAGTCTCAGCGTGTCGAAGTACAAATCGACCCCAGTTCTGGGCGAGCGCGTATTTTTGTCGAGAAAGAAGTCGTCGATGAGGTACAGGATACCCGTACCGAAGTCGAATTGGAACAAGCCCGGTACTTTGACCAAAAAGCCGAATATGGCGATATGGTCATGGTTCAACTTGAGGGAACGACGAAGAAATTCGGACGTATCGCCGCGCAAACCGCCAAACAGGTGATCTTGCAAAAAATTCGGGAAGCAGAACGCAAAACACTGCTGGACGAATATCGTGAACGCGAAGGTGACTTGGTGCATGGCACCATCCAAAGCGTCAACAATGGCATCGTGACGGTCAGCTTGGGTCGCGCCGAAGGGGTCATGCCTCGTAAAGAGCAAATCCCCGGCGAGAAATACAAACCCCACGATAAACTGCGCGCTTACATCGCCAAAGTGGAAGACAGCAATCGCGGACCGCAAATCGTCCTCAGCCGTGCCCATCGCAATATGCTACGCCGTCTGTTGGAATATGAAGTCCCAGAAATTTATAACGGACAGGTCGAGATTAAAAATATCGCCCGTGAAGCAGGTGGACGCTCCAAAGTCGCTGTGTCCGCTTTGCAAGAGGGCATCGACCCCGTTGGCGCTTGCGTCGGTCAACGTGGGGCGCGTATTCAAAATATCGTGTCCGAACTCCACGAAAAAATCGATGTGATCGAGTGGAGTCCCAATCATGAAATCTTCATCGCCAAAGCGCTCAGCCCGGCACGTACCGCCGGCGTGTACTTGAACGATGATCCTGATGAAGGACGCACTGCCCTTGTGATTGTGCCCGACGACCAACTCTCTTTAGCAATCGGTCGCGAGGGGCAAAACGCCCGTCTCGCCGCCAAGTTGACGGGCTGGCGCATCGACATCAAGAGTGTGCCCGAAGCCGTCACCGAAGCCCTAGATGCCATCGATCGGAAGCCGATCAGCGAAATTGCCGATCAGTATCCCGAAATGGTAAATGACGTGCGCCGCATCATGGCGAAGCGTGAGCTGAGCAAGACGATCATGATCGAGGAGTTCACCGCCCTCGCCAAATTTGCCGACCTCGTTCAACGGCGCTTACAGGTCGCCCACGAACAACGACGCAAACACCGGATCGCCGAAATCGCGGCGGTCAGGGCGTCACTCCCACAAGCCGCCTTCCATGTCCCTGTCGAACGCTTGGCGTTGCCCGATGAGGTTATTGAAGCCTTGCGTTTGTTTGAGAATGCTGGCGAAATCATGCTCCGTTTCATCATTGATGAAGGGCGCATCCGGCAGGCACTGCGCGAGACGCCCGCCGGCTCTTTCAAGCAATTGCAAGATGCGCTGGACCGGATGATCATCCCGGATGAAGCGATTGCTGCGGCTCAGGCGGAAGCGGTTGAAGAAGCACGCATCGCCCGCGAAGCCAATAAAGCGGCGAAACTGGCGGCTCAAGCCGCAAACGCAGCCCAAGCCCCCGCCGCGTCCGATTCAGAAGCTGCCGAACCAGACATCACCATGGCGGATGTCTTCCCCGATGTTGGGGATAGTGCCAAACGCGACGCCGCTGGTAAGCGTCCTGTTGCCCCCGTTGTCGCTGCCTTTGTCGAACCCTATGTGGACACCGATGATGAAGATGAAAACGGCGACAAGAAGAAGGATCGCAAGAAAAAGGGGCGTCACCTCGTCTATGATGAAGATCGGGGCGGTATGGTGGTGAAGCGCCAACGCAAAGGCGGCGGCGGTTGGAACAACTGGGATGAGTGACGGACAAGAACGCGCAAAACAAGTTTCCTCATCGGCACGTCGTAAACATGTGCCGATGAGAACTTGTGTTGTATGTCGGCAGCAAGCCGGCAAGCGCGAACTTAACCGCGTGGTGCGCACGCCCGAAGGCGTTCACATCGACCCCACAGGCAAACAAGCGGGACGGGGTGCATATGTGTGTGATCAAGCCAAGTGTTGGCAACGAGTCGCCGAGTCAGATGTTTTGGCGAAAGCGCTGCGCACCACCCTAACCACTGAAGACCGCGACCGGCTTCGTCAATTTAAGGTAGCCCCGCCATGATCGTCTGGGCTGCTGGCAGCAAAAATTATGTAAACTTCGGGCAACCGGGACAGACTCAATAATCGACTGCGATTCCTGTCCCATCGCCCGCCTATGGAGGGTAATGTATGGCACAGGAAAACCAGATCGTTCTGGTTCCAGATTTTCTCAGCGTCCGCGAAGTCGCGGATTTGATCTCCGCCAGTCCTATCGAAGTGATGAAGCGCTTGATCGCCAACGGCATCATGGCGTCGATCAACCAGCAGGTGGATTATGACACCGCTGCCATCGTCATCGGAGAATTGGGTTTTGAAGCGCGTTCCGCCAGCGCCGAACAAGCGCGTATTGACCGTGAACGCCAACGCGAAGAGACCACCCAAACATGGCGTGCTGTCTATAACACCGAACGTCCCGAAAGTTTGGTTGGGCGTTCCCCGATTGTCACCATCCTCGGTCATGTCGATCACGGTAAGACCACCCTGCTGGATACCATTCGTAAAGCCCATGTCGCGGACGGCGAAGCGGGCGGCATCACGCAAGGCATCGGTGCCTATCGTGTCGCCTATAACGGCAAACAAATCACCTTCTTGGACACCCCCGGTCACGAAGCCTTTACCGCGATGCGCGCGCGTGGCGCTCAAGGGGCGGACATCGTGATTTTGGTCGTGGCGGCGGACGACGGTGTGATGAAAACCACCCGCGAAGCGCTCACCCACGCCCGCGCCGCCAGCGTGCCCATCATCGTGGCGATCACCAAAGTGGACAAGCGTAACGCCAATGTCGAGCGCGTCAAGCAACAGTTGAACGAACTGGGCTTAGCGCCGCAAGACTGGGGTGGCGATACCTTTGTCGTGCCCGTCGCCGCTGTTGAAGGGCAAGGCATCGAAGACCTGTTAGAATCCATCGTCCTCGTGGCTGATGATACCGACATCACCGCCAACCCCGATGCCAAGATCGCAACAGGAACCGTGCTAGAAGCGCGCATCGACCGTCATCGTGGCATCATCGCCAACCTGTTGGTCTTTAACGGCACGCTGTCATTGGGTGACTCCATTGTCGTCGGTCAAAGTTATGGCAAAGTGAAGGCACTCTTCGACGAAAACGGTAAACCGGTCAAGAAGGCGCTGCCCTCAATGCCGGTGTCCGTCCTCGGTCTGCATGATGTCCCACTTTCGGGCGATACGTTTGCGACCGTCGATAACGACAAAACCGCACGCGGCATCTCATCTGACCGCAAGGACGCTGCCGAAGCGTTGGCAGCCACCGGCGGTCGTGCGGCAGTTACGCTGGACGACATCTTCGCTCAATATCGCCAAGGTGCCGCCAAAGAACTGAACATCATCTTGAAGGTTAACGTTCAAGGGACGCTCCAGCCGATTGAAGAAGGTTTGGCAGAAGCCCAAGAACGCAATAAAGAAGGCATCAAGGTGCGCATCCTTGCCAGCGATGTCGGCAACATCAGCGAAAGCGATGTGATGCTCGCCAGCGCGTCGAACGCTATCGTGATCGGCTTCACGGTGGATATCGATACGGCAGCGAAACGTGCCGCCGAAAGCCACAATGTCGAAATTCGCCGTTACGACATCATCTACAAGCTCTTTGAAGACATCGATCTCGCCTTGCAAGGGATGCTGGAACCGGTCTATGCCAACAAGAATATCGGCACGGCAGAAATCCGCGCCCTGTTCCGCATCCCCCGCATCGGCACGATTGCCGGGTGTATGGTGTTGGATGGCGAATTGCGCCGCAATGCCAAAGTGCGCGTGATGCGGGCGGGCACTGCTATCATCGAAGGGTTGAGCCTCAGTTCCTTGAAACGTATGCAAGAGGACGTGCGTGAAGTGCGCGCGGGCTTTGAGTGCGGCATCGGCATCAGCGGGTTTGACGACTTCAAAGAAGGCGACCGCATCGAATGTTATGTCTCGGAACGGGTGAGTTAAGCCCACCCGCTATTCACGGACACCCCATGCCCTGCACTCTGCTTGAGCGTGGGCATGGGGTGTCTGTCGATCTGATTGGAAAGGTTGTGCCATGACCATTAAACAGGAGCGCGTCTCAGGACGTATCCGTAAAATTCTCAGCATCCTCATTGCGCGGGAAATCTCCGACCCCCGCCTGATCGGGATCACGGTCACTGATGTCGAGATTGATGCTGAGTTGATGTACGCCAAAATTTATGTCAATGCGCTGGGCGAAGAAGAACGCGAAGCCGAAATCTTGATGGCACTGCAACACGCCAAAGGCTTCTTGCGGCGTCAACTCGCGGCACGCTTACAACTCCGGCGTGCCCCCGACCTCGGTTTTAAGTGGGATGCCAGCCTCGAACGCGGCGAACGGATCGATCATCTGTTGACCACCTTAGAAATCCCTCCTGCCCCTCTCGAAAATGAAGATCTCGATAACACGGACGAATTCGACATCGATGATGAGGGCTATGAAGAAGACGGAGACGCCGATGACGACGACCGCAGTTAATCCCACGCGCTATACCAGCCCGCCCCAATGGGACGAAGCGACAGTGGCGGTCGATACCGCCGCTTCGATTTTACTGGTCACGCATGTCAGCCCCGATGGGGACGCCATTGGGTCGATGCTCGGCTTAGCCAATGCGCTCCGCCAACGGGGGTGTGCGGTCTCGTGGGTCGCCGTTGATGGCGGCGTGCCCGATTATCTGGCATTTCTGCCCGGTTCCGATACGGTGCGCACCCATGTCACGGGCAGTTACGACCTGATGATCTCGCTGGACTCCAGCGACGAAGAGCGCACCGGCGAAGCGGGCAAATTCGGGCGTGCCCACAGCAAACGGGTGATCAATATCGATCACCACGTCACCAATACCGGCTTTGGCGATATCCATTTGGTCAAGGTCGATGCCGTGTCCACGACCGAGATCGTCCAACTGTGGTTGGCGACCATGCCTCAACCGCTCACGCGCGCGATCGCCATGCCGTTGTTGACCGGTTTGGTCACCGACACCATCGGCTTTCGCATCAGCGCCGTCCATGCCGGCACCTTAGGTTTGGCGCAGGCATTAATCGAGGCGGGCGCGCCGCTCAACGAAATTATGGCGCGCACCCTCAGCAGCAAAAAGTTTGATGTGATGAAGTTGTGGAGCTATGTTCTGCCCACCATGACGCTCGAAAATGGCGTGATTGCCGCTAACATCACCCGCGAAGATGTCAAACGCGCGGGTCTGCAAGAAGTCACCGATGGCGGGCTGGTCGAATTTTTGGCGCAGGCGAACGAAGCCCAAATCTCGGTCGTGTTCAAAGAAAAAGACGATACCCATGTCGAAATCGGTTTCCGCTGCAAATTTGGCTTTGATGTCGCCCAAGTCGCCTTTCAGTTGGGCGGCGGCGGGCACAAACAAGCTTCCGGCGCAACCATCACCGCCACGCTGGAAGAAGCGCGCGCGCGCGTGATGCCCCTGCTCCACGAAGCCTATGCTCAAGGCACGCCCGCCTACACATGAGCGCAAACCTGTCCACCCCGCCGTCAGGATTTTTCAATATTGACAAACCACTCGGCATCACCAGCCATGATGTGGTGGATCGCGTGCGGCGGGTGGTCAAGTCCCGGCAAGTCGGTCATGCCGGCACGCTTGATCCGCTGGCGACGGGTGTCTTGATCGTCTGCGTGGGAGCAGCCACCCGCCTCAGCGATTACGTCATGAGCGACACCAAAAGTTACACCGCCATCGTGCAGTTGGGGATCGAAACCGATACCTACGACGCCGAAGGAGCCATCCTCGCCACTGCCGACACTACCCACCTCACGCTAGAAAGTATCGAAGCGGCGCTTGCCCTCATGCGCGGTGCCATCCAACAACTACCGCCCGCCTACAGCGCCATCAAGCAAAACGGGCGCAAATTGTATGAACTCGCCCGTGCAGGGGAAACGGTCATCGTGGAACCGCGCGCCGTCACCATCCACAGTTTAACGGTCACGGCGTGGCACCCCCCCGACCTCACGTTAACGATTACGTGTTCCGCCGGGACTTATATCCGCAGCATCGCCCATGACCTCGGTGCGGCGCTCGGCGTCGGCGGACATCTGATCGGTTTGGTGCGCACCGCCAGCGGCAATTCCCAAACCAGCGCCTTCATCCTTGCCAACGCCGTTTCCCTTGATAGACTCATGACCAGCGATCAGCCCACATCGTTTCTGATTGATCCGGCGCGGGCACTCAGCAAATATCCGTCGATCACCGTGAATGCCGCCCAAGTCGTCACCATTATTCAGGGGCGCGCGCTTCCCGTTGAGGATTTTTTTCCGGCGGATGCGGGGCAGCCGCCAAGTGATCCGCTGATGGCGTATCGCGAGACGGCAACGGGCGCGCAGTTGGTGGCGATCTGCGAACTGCGCGGTGATAAATTACACCCGCGCAAAGTATTCGTGCAAGCGTAAACATCGGGCAGTCCTCTGCACATCATTCAGGATAACGCATGATTCATCTCTCTGATCTTGCCGAAGCACACCTCAGCCAGCCCTCAGTCGTGACCATCGGCGTCTTTGATGGGGTTCATCGTGGACACCGCTATCTGTTGAAACGACTAGTCGATGAAGCGCGCGCGTCGGGTCGCTTAGCTGTCGTTGTGACCTTTTACCCCCACCCTGATATGGTGCTGCGCGGTCTCGTCGGGCGCTACTATCTGAGCGATCCCCAAACCCGCGCCCGCTTGATCGGCGAGCAAGGTGTCGATTATGTAATCACCTTGCGGTTCGATGACACCTTGCGTCACATCCGGGCGCTCACCTTCACGGATTTTTTGGTGGACAACCTCAAAGTGGCGGCGTTGTGGGTCGGCTCTGATTTTGCGATGGGCTATCAGCGCGAGGGCAATACGGATTTCTTGAGGGCACAGGGCGCAGCACGCGGCTTTGAAGTCCATGTCATTGACCTATTGATGGCGGATGCGGGCGACGACCTTGCGATCAGCAGTACCGCAATTCGGGCAGCGTTAGAGAGTGGCGAGGTCGAACGGGCACGGGCGTGGTTGGGCGAGAGTTATCGGGTGCGGGGCGAAGTCGTGCAGGGCAACCAGCGCGGGCGCACGATCGGCTTCCCAACTGCCAATATCAACGTCTGGGAGGATCAAATTATCCCCGTCAATGGCGTGTATGCGGGCTGGGCGATGTTGGGGGATGAGCGGTTCATGGCAGTGACCAATATCGGGGTGCGCCCCACCTTCGGGGGGCAAGACGTCACGGTCGAGACGCATCTTTTAGACTTCCAGCGCGACATCTACGGGCAAACCCTAACCTTCACCTTTGAAGCCCGTCTGCGCTCCGAGTTGAAGTTTTCTGGCATTGATGCCCTCATTGCCCAAATTCATGCCGATGCCGAAGCGGGGCGCGCGTTGTTGACCGCGTTGTGAACGGGTAAGTTGTGCGACGCCCACAGAATCCTGTTGAGAAAAGGTTTGAATCGGTGGGCAACCACATTGGGTCTTGGGCGTCAAGTTAAGCCTTAATGAAGGGTGCATTTCACTTTAGTGCAAAATATGCTCGTCATGGTACCGGGGGAAATGTGGGGTTTCAAAGGGCGGATATTCGGCGCGGGGACAATGTGAGTTGATAACATTTGACAAGCGCCTAATCCGCCCCACCAACGATCTCC
>JBBRTY010000185.1:0-8269 GCA_038248285.1 Aggregatilineales bacterium | reverse complement strand
GGGGCAGGGCTTACGCATGAAATGGTAATCAATATTCGCAAAGGGTCATAAAAACACACAATGGGTTTGTCTTCAGTAGGGGCATGAACTATCATGCCCCTACATGCCCATCCTGACCCGTTATCATTCGTCTATTAGGTTTCATGCGTAAGCCCTGGGGTCGGGGGGTGAGGGGTACCTGAGCAGTTACTCCGTTTAATCCAATTAATCCAAGCGCACTTCCCCGCCGCTGATCTGGCTACGATACACGCCATCCAAAATCGTCATCACCTGCAACGACTCCTCAGCGGGCACGGGCGACGGCGCACCATTGACGATGGCTTCGGCAAATTCGATGCACTCTTGCGCGTGCGGTTCGCGGATATCTTTGGTTAGTTGCAACGTCTTGGTGTAGTGTTGCTGCGTCTCATAATTGGTGCTATAAATCTCGCACTTGGGCCAATGGGCACCCGCGTCGGTACCATACAGCCAAATCTGTGTATCCTCCACCGGGATATTGTGGTGCAGCAACCAACTGACCTCCAGCATCAGCGTGGCACCGTTTTCAAAGCGCACAAATGCCGCCGCAAAATCTTCGACATTGAACTGCTGCGGGATGGCACCCCCCCAAATGCTAAACGCGCCCGGGTGGTGCGCCAATTCTGTGCGCGCTACCCCCGTCACGGCGATGGGCTGAGGGTTGCCCATCATCCACAACGTTAAATCGAGGATATGCACGCCAATATCGATGCACGGTCCGCCGCTGGCTTGCTCCTTTAGGATGAAGCCGGGGCGCACCGGCGAAGCCGCCCGCCGCAGCATCCAGCTTCGGGCGTGATAGACGTGCCCTAGTACCCCGCTGGACAGTTCCGCCTTCATCGCTTTGGCGGTGCCGCCAAACCGGAAGTGCTGCGCCGTCATCAACAGCTTGCCCGTCCGGTCGCGCGCGTCGATGATAGTGCGGATGTCGGCGGGCAGGGGCGCGAGCGGCTTCTCGCAAAGGACATGTTTGCCCGCTTCCATCGCGGCAATCGCCAGCGGCGCATGATAATTATTGGGCGTGCAGATATCAATGATGTCGATATCAGGATCATTGATCAGATCAGCCGCGGTGGTCGTTACACGCGCCACATCCCAGCGCTTGCCAAATGTTTCCGCTGCGGTTTCGCTGATATCACAGGCACCGATCACCTCGGTGTACGGCGATTCTTGCCATCCGGGCATATGCGTATGGGCGATCCCGCCTAAGCCGATAATGCCGACTTTTAGTGAAGTTGCCATCGTGTCTCTTCCTCTTGTGATGCCGCTTGTGATGCCCAATTGTGATGCCGCTTGTGATGCCCAATGAGTGCCGAGCGCTAGAAATAATCAGTTTTGAAACGACTTTAGGCGCTGGTTGCCGGCACCGCCCACACGCCTTGCCGCGCCGCCGTATACATCGCTTCCATGACCGCGCTCCGGGCGGCGGCTTCACGCGGGGCAACCAACGGCACCTCGTGCTTGCCGCCCACCGCGTCTAAGAACAGTTCAAAAGCGTGGGGCAACTCGGCGGGCAGTGCCGTCCATGCCGTCGCGCCGTCCGCGCCTTCGACATGGCTACTCTTAAAATACAACTTGCCATCGGCAACATAGGCGTGTCCTTCGGTGCCGCTCACCATCATGCTCACGGGGTGCGCCACGTCAACCCACCCCGCCGCCAGCGTGCCGATCACGCCATTCTCAAACTCGATCAACGCCTCCCCGGTTTCGTCACAGTCGCCATAGCGCCCCGTGACGACTTTGATACTGGCGGACACGCGCGCGATACCGCCCATCAGCCACATCAGGATGTCAAGCGAATGGGTGCCCAAATCGCCAAATGCCCCAACCCCCGCTTGGGTCGGGTCGGTCATCCAGCGCCATTCGGTATCAAACCATCCACCGAGCGAACCTGAATGGCAGTTGGTGTGCCGGATGCGCGTGATCTTGCCAAAATTGCCCTTCTGAATCTGGTCGCGCAAAAACAGGTGAACCGGGTTGCCCCGCATGAAGTACCCTGTTTGGAATAGCACGCCCGCTTGTTCAATCGCCGCCGCCATCGCAAACGAGTCGTGCGCGCCCATGCCCAACGGCTTTTCGGCAAAAATATGTTTTTGAGCGTGGGCGGCAGCGCGCACTAGCGCTTCATGCCGATCCGTCTCCGAGCAAATAATCACTGAAGTGATATCAGGGTCACGCCAGATCGCATCGAGATCCGCCGTAGCAACAGCGTTTAGTTCCCCCGCCCGCCGCGTCGCGCGTTCCAGATCGTGATCCCAAACCCATTTCACCTGCACATCACTACGCGCGTTGATCCGCTTGATAAACCCCGGTGTATGAATGTGGGCAGCACCCACGAGAGCTGTTGTGTGCATCTAAAGCTATCCTTCTAAAATTTGTCAAAAGAGAATGAGAGGGGGCATAGGTGGTAGGGCTTACGCATGAAACCTGTCAGACGGATGATAACGGGTCAGGATGGGCATGTAGGGGTATGAACTATCATGCCCCTACCGAGGATAAACCCATTGTGTGTTTTTGTGACCCTTTGTGAATATCGAGTACCCCTCTTGTGCGTTGACCCTGGGCATAGGTGGGGACACTGGGCGCTTGGTGAACCGCCTTGTGAGCGCAACCGAAACCCAAAGCGACGGCAAGCCCATAACGCCATCGCTTAAATCGCGGTGGGCTTGCCTCCGATAGCGCGCACTGGGCAGCGCGTTGAGCTAAAAGAATGCCTTCGCGATCTTCAACACGCCTTGGCTCCACGGGACGCGATGCGAGACGCCGCTTTGTCCTTCAAACTCGTGGACATGCGTCAAATACCACTGGTAATTGCGGATGAGGGCATCTTTGTTGGAAAACTTAGGGGCATAGCCTAGCACGCGCTCTGCCTTTTCGATACTCACAAACGAGTCTTTGCTGGCGGTTTCGTACACCCACGCATACAGCGGGGATAGTTTCAGCGCCTCCAACACCCGCAATGCCCAAATCATCGGTTCGGCGGGGAACGGCAAAATCTTCTTGCCCTTCCCCGCCACATCCAAGACCGCCTGATAATCTTCGCGCATCGTCGTGAACTGTTTCGCACCGATGTTGAAGGTATCATTCACCTTTTTGCTGTCCAGCGTGGCGCACAAATAAATGGCGTCGCACAAGTCCTCGACATCCAGCAATTGATAGCGATTCTTACCACTGCCGATCATCGGAAAGCCATGCCCGTCTTTCGCCCAATCGTAAAACAGGGCAAACACGCCCAGTCGTTCCGGTCCGATGAAGGACTTGGGGCGGATGATGGGCACGCACATCCCTTGCTTGCGAAACGTCAAACAGACTTCTTCGGCTTCGATCTTGGCGCGCCCATACGGACCGACGCCGATCAACCGATCATCCTCAAACAACGGATGATGATCCGGCACGCCATACACCGCTGTCGAAGAAATGTGAATCATCCGCTCCACGCCTTGTGCGTGTGCCGAGGTCAAAATATTGCGGGTGCCTTCGATGTCGGTCGAGAAAATATCCTCTTCCTTATAGAGGGGCAGCGCCGCCGCCGTATGCACCACAATATCGACCCCCTGCATGGCGCGATCCACCGCCGCCCGGTCGCGAATATCGCCCGTGATCTCGGTGATTTGATCCCGCTCAGGATAGCTAAAATCGGCGATGTCGAGCGAAACCACGCGGTGCCCGCGCGCCAAGAGATAACGTGCCAAATTGATCCCTAAAAAGCCCGCACCGCCAGTGATCAAGACGGTTTTCGCTGCTGCTGTTGAGGTCATGCTCTATCTTGCCTTTTTTTATTTCGGTAGGGTATTTCACCCGGTACTTTATGGTGATTGACGAAGAACCCTGCAAGTGTAAATCAAGCGTCCACAGGGAACAATGCCAGACTAAAGACCCCTACGCCCCAACTAAGGCAAGCCTTCACAAATTTTTCATGATTGCGTTCGCAGATTTCCAACTATAATGAATACAAAATTGTTATACTGATGGCTTTAGTGAGCGCTACCGAGGTACAGTAACGTGATCGCCGATGATCCTACAATCCCACCCCGTGAAGTCGTTGATAGTTTTCGCAGCGCCTATGTGAGTGTGAATAATTGCGATCCGCAGATTTTTTATCGAGGCAACCATTGGTATATGGTCAATGGCGAAGCCGTCCATCGGGTGATGGTGCTGCGCGAGACATGGCGTCTGCGCGGGATGGCACAACGGCAAAGCTTGAAGAATACCGATAAATCGATCCTCAGCCGTTTGATCAATAAACTACGGGGACTCTAGAGACGCGGGGCTTGATGCCTAGCCCGCGCGTCCGTTCTTCCTCAAGTCGTTCCTATCCCCCGGACACCGGCACCATCGTTCTAGCTGTAAACATACGCCTGCATCGTCATCAATGGAATCACACGCGGGCTTTTAGTATGCACAACGGTGCCGCCCTGCTGCACATCACGGTCGGGATAAAATGCCCGCGCCCCCTGTTCAAAATCGTAGCAGATGCGATCCACCAGCATCATCGAGTCTTCGGCATAGGTCATCAAAAAGAATTGATCGTCGATCACGCCCACAAAATCATCTTGGGTGCCAAATTCGTTGACCTTCTGTCGGATACTGCGCCCCGCAAAAGCGAAGACCTCATCCGCCGCCATAAACCCGTAGACATCCCGAAACTGGGCGAAGCCTTCAATGGCAAAGACCAATTCCACCCCCGCAACCCCCAAATCATGCCGACGACTGCGCTCGTCTTGCACCAAGTTTCCCGTCGGTAGTCCACTGCGCGGTTCGTGCAAGCTGTCGCGCGTGGCACGGTTGATCGACCCGCGCACCCGCAACCACAACTCCTCGACATCAAAGGGCTTGGTGACATAATCGTCCGCCCCCAACGATAAGCCCATCACTTTGCTGGCGCGTTCGTCCCGCTGCGTTAAAAAGATGATCGGGATATAGCGCGTCAACGCCATTTGGCGCAGCGAATAACAGACTTCATAGCCGTCAATATCCGGCAGCATGACATCCAGCAAGATGAGATGGGGCATGGTCGTGCGCGCCAGATCTACAGCGCTACGTCCAGTGTCGGCATGAACGACTTCATATTCGCCTCTGTTGAAGTAGAGCAAAAGCAGTTCAGCCACATCGAAATCATCTTCAACGATCAACAGGCGTTTACGCATAGGTTTATTTCTCCGCTATTCTAAGTGGTGACGCTACTGCGACGAAATTCATCAAGAGATGCTGTCAAAAACCCGCGCCTCAGGCGGTCTAAGACTCCCCCAAAATGTCCTCGACCATAAACTGCCCATTGCGCGCAGAACTGGCATTGGCGATCACCTGCTGCACGGTCAGCGGTGCCCCCGCGATGTCATCACGCAGGACATTTTTTAATGGCAGCACCGAGGCGGTCGGCGGGATATGCGAGGTGTCGATCTGTTGCAGCCGTTGAAACGAGTCCAAAACGTCGGAAAGCTGCCCCGCATACAAACTGACCTCGGCATCGGTCAGGTCCAATTTTGCTAGTTCCGCAATTCTGCGAACTTCATCGTGTGAGAGTGTCACGCCGTAACCAATCCCTTGTTAAAGTGACAAAGTACCCTAAAGTGCTGGTTTCGGAAATTATAACACCCTTCTCATCGCTTGTTCTCAATGATCGGCGCTAGAGGCACGTTACAGGATCGAGACAATACGATCAGATAAATATTTATTAAGATAGCGTGTCCGACGCAACGAACGCCCCCTACCCCCGACGACATGAATGAATTGATCACCGTCGCCAGCGAAGAAGGCGAGGGCAGTGTTTTCACGCTCACCCTACCCATCACCGTCACCGGTTGAACACGAGCGACAAAGGCACTTAAAGCCTTGTCCGGTCCTTTCCCGATCCTGAATTCGCCAGATTTTGAATTTCGCGCTACCATTGACGTATAATTTTTTTACGCTTACACCACGTAAAGTACTTCAGGGTGTGGTGCCGCTTTCTGGGCATCTATCGCCTTGCATATGTTTTCGCGTCGTGACCCACTCGCTAATCACGACCACAGCCTAAAGGGGCGTTATTTTGAGGAAGCTACTGCCGATTTTACTGCTGCTGTTGCTGATGCCCATCGCCATATTCGCGCGACAAGGCGAGAACCCGCCGCGTCTCGAAATTACGGGCGTGGACGCATCCCAACTTCCGACCGCCATTATCACCGCCAACGTTGTGGATAACCTCGGTCAGCCGGTCTCTGGCTTAACCATTGCCGACTTCGCGCTCAGCGGGTCGCTCGCGCAGTTCGGCGGCATTGTCGATGTGCAAAATATTGCCGACGATAATCTGCCGTTTGCCACCGTCCTCGTTGTCGATGTCAGCAGCAGCATGACCGGCGTCCCGCTCGACAACGCCAAAGCCGCTGCCCGAATTTATATCGAAGCTCTGCGTCCAGAAGATGCGGTGGCACTGGTCGCCTTTGGCTCCAGCGTCAACGTCATCTTGCCCTATACCACCGACAAAAACGCCCTCATCAGCGCGATTGATAGCCTGCAAGCCGCTGGCGAAACAGCGCTCTATCAAGCGGGCTATGACGCTGTGCGCTTGGCGGCAGAATCACCCGTTGCGCGGCGTGTCGTCATCTTCCTAAGCGATGGCGGCGAATTCGGCGGCAACAGCACCGTAGATCGCGATGCCGGCAGTTTAGAAGCGCTTACCCGCGGCGTTCCGGTCTATACCATTGGTCTCGGCTTTGGCATTGACCGTAGTTACCTCGAACAATTTTCCAGCGCCACCAATGCACGCTTCTATGAATCGCCCAATGGGGACGAACTGCAACAAATCTATCTGGATCTGGCACAACTCCTCCGCAGTCAATACGTCATCACCTTACAAAGCAATGTCCCCCAAGATGGCGTCACTTATGACTTCACCTTGCGCGCCACCACTGCCCAAGGCAGTGCCGAAGCCTCCGCGACATTGCGTGCGCCCATTCCGGTGCCCATCGTGCGGTTGACGGGGCTACCTGAGGGTGCCATTACTACGCCCATCACGCTCAGCGCCGATATTTTGGCGGATGATCCCATCACTTCGGTCTCGTTTACGGTGGGGGATCAACCCATAACCATCGTAACCACAGCGCCCTACACCATCAACATTGATCCGGCGCTCTTCGCCCCCGGCGACCTGCCCCTCACCATCAATGCCACCGATGATGATAATGAAGTCGGCGGGATCACCACCGCCCTCACGATTGGCGTGTTGCCCCCTATCGTCACCTTCGACCCCGACCCGACGACGTTGGGGGCGATCAGCAGCCCAACTACGATCAACATCCTCACCAGCGGGCAAACTGCCGTCACCAGCGTCACCAGCGCGCTCGATGGTGCCGAAGCCACCGCCCTTGTGGAGCCATACAGCCTCACCATTGACCCGATTTTGTTCAGCCCGGGGGAACACGTCGCTTTTGTGACGGCAACCAATGCCGGTGGCGAAACCAGCTTTGCGCCCCTCGTCTTCCAAGTCGCTCCCGTGCCGCCCAGTGTCAGTATTCGTGGGTTGCAAGATGGGCAAACCTTAGACGCGCGCACCAGTTTCACCGCCAATGTCATCACGCAGGGGCAACTGACGGGGTTAACCGCCACCGTCGGCGAAACCACCATCCCCGCCGACTCAGCAGGCTTGCTGACCGTTGACCCGATCAGTTTTGCGCCCGGTGCCAATACGCTCACCGTCACCGCGACCAGTGACAACGGCTTGAGCGGTTCCGCTATGCTCACGCTGATCGTCCCCGCGTTGCAACCGCAAATCCTCCTGAGCGGATTGACAGCGGGCGATCTCCTGTCGGAAGACCGCGCCATCACCATCGACTTCATCAGCCAAACGCCGATCACCAACACGTCGCTGGCGCTGGACGGACTCACCTTCCTAGAATCAAGCGATGTACCCTTGCTGACCACGCTCGGCGTCCTCAGCATCGCCCCCGGCGACCATATCCTGACGATCACCACCGCCAACGCCAGCGGACAGACTTCGACGTTGGATGTGCCCTTCAGCATCGCGCCCGAACCCGCCGCCACTGCCACCGCCATCATCGCCGCAACGACCACTGCGGTCTTCCAAGAACAAGCCACAGCGACGGCAGTCGTGATCGAAGCGACGGCGACCCAAGCCGCCATTGTCGAAGCAACGGCGACCCAAGCCGCCATTGTCGAAGCAACGGCGACCCAAGCCGCCATTCTCGAAGCAACGGCGACCCAAGCCGCCATTGTCGAAGCAACGGCGACCCAAGCCGCCATTGTCGAAGCAACG
>JBBRTY010000184.1:0-8362 GCA_038248285.1 Aggregatilineales bacterium | reverse complement strand
TGATATATCATGCCCCTACCGAGGATAAACCCATTGTGTGTTTTTGTGACCCTTTGTGAATATCGAGTACCCTCTCGTGCGTTGACCCTGGGGTCGGGGGATGAGGGGTAGCTGGGTAGTTACCAAGGGTTTAGGATTTGGGGCTAAAATTTAACCGCGATCACACATCGTTTTCCGCCATGCGTAGTGGGGCATACACTGTCTGTTTAATCGACTGTTTTACAAATCGACAGTACAGAATTTACCGTTGGCGTCGATCTTGGCTGTGAAGTCTGTCACAATAGGAAAAGTTCGGCGCTGAACAACCAAACTCAATGCTTGTCTTCACCTTACTTTTAGCGTTTTATGGAGAGTTTCAATGCGTTTTGGACGTTTCGCAGTGGCAGCAGTGGTTCTGGGCTTACTCACCGTTTTATCCCTGCCCGCGTGGGCACAAGAAGTCCCCTTGACTGGCGAAACACTGGTCGTCTATTCTGGGCGCAGTGAAGGGCTAATCGCCCCAATTTTGACACAATTCACCGCCGAGACCGGCGTTGCGGTCGAAGTGCGGTATGGCGACACCGCCCAAATGGCGGGTGTGATCTTAGAAGAGGGCGACAACAGCCCCGCCGATGTCTATATCGGTCAAGATGCCGGCGCGTTAGGCGCACTGGCGCGCGAAAATCGTTTGGCACCTCTCTCGAGTGATATTTTAGAACGTGTCCCCGCTCGCTTCCGCTCGACCGAAGGCGTATGGGTTGGGTTATCAGGGCGCGCCCGTGTGCTGGTGTACAACACCGATATGGTGACACCCGCCGACTTGCCCGCCTCGATCCTCGACCTGACCGATCCGGCATGGGCGGGGCGCGTGGGTTGGGCACCGACCAACGGTTCCTTGCAAGCCAATATCACGGCGATGCGCGTCTTGTTGGGCGAAGACGCCACCCGCGCCTGGCTAGAAGGTATGGTCGCCAATGGCACCGTGCTGTATGACGGCAATTCGGCGATTGTGCAAGCAGTCATTGATGGCGAAATCGCCGTCGGGCTGACCAATCACTATTATGTCTATGGATTTCTCGCCGACACCCCGACGGCTCCGGTGGCGGATTACTTCTTCCCCGATGGCGACGCGGGCGGCTTGATCAATGTGGCGGGCACGGGCGTGGTCAGCACGAGTGATCAGCCGGGGTTGGCACAACGTTTGATCTTGTACTTGCTGGGCAACACCGCGCAAAACTACTTCGTCAACGAGACCTATGAGTATGCACTGGTGGCGGGTATCTCCCCGAACGTCAATGTGCCGTTGTTGAGCGAGATCGTCGCGCCCGAAATCGACTTAAGTAATTTGAATGACCTTGAGACGACGCTCAATCTGTTGCGTCAAACCGGGGCATTGCCGTAAAAATCAGTCGGGCGACCCAATGGGGTCGCCCATCAATGACAACCGGTGAAAACTCGTAACTACACAGCTACCCCTCATCCCGTCCGAGCGCGCTCGGCACCCCTGCTCCCAGCCGCTTCGCTTTTGGAGAAGGGGAGAAACGCAGTAGAAAGTCCCTCGCCCCGCCGCTTCGCTTATGGAGAGGGTTTGCCGCTTCGCTTTAGGTGAGGGGTGTGTAGTTACGAAAACTCTTTTCAACAGAATCCCAAGGTGGTCGCCCACCGGTGAAAACCCGTAAATGGTATATCATTTGAGGATCGTATATGCAGATTGTCCGAAGCGCTTCCGACCCCAGCCCCCGTCTGATGCCCAATTTTGTAAGGCATTTTTCGGGGCGGCACCCCTCCCCATTGCAAGTGATCACCGCGCTGATCGTGGCGCTGGTGTCGCTCCCGCTCGGTTATTTGGTGCTGCGGGCGGTGGGCGCGGGGCAAGCGGGCATCGATATCCTGTTCGAAGCGCGCACCCTGACGGTATTGTTCAACAGCCTCGTTTTGGCGGGATCAGTCGTCATCGGCGCAAGCGTGATCGGCGTGCCCTTTGCATGGTTGACGGCGCGCACCGATTTGCCCTTCCGCCGCTTCTGGTTGGTGGGCGGCTTGCTGACGATGGTCATCCCGTCGTATATCGGCGCGATGATCTACATCGCCGCTTTCGGTCCGCGGGGGGGGCTGCAAGGCATGTTAGAGCCGCTGGGCGTCACGCAATTGCCCTCGATCTACGGCTTTTGGGGTGCGTTCTTCGCCATCACCTTGTTCACCTACCCCTATGTGGTGCTGCCCGTGCGGGCGGCGCTGATGAACATGGATCCGGCGCAAGAAGAATCAGCGCGCAGCCTCGGACTCAATCGCTGGCGGGTGTTCATGCGCGTGACGCTGCCCCAGTTGCGTCCGGCGTTGGCGTCGGGGATGCTGTTGGCGGCGTTGTACACCCTCAGCGATTTTGGCGCGGTCGCCCTCATGCGCTACGATAGCTTCACGCGCGTGATCTACCTGCAATACACCAGCTCGTTTGACCGCAACCGCGCGGCGGTCTTGTCGCTGGTGCTGGTGGTCGTCACAGTCGGCTTGCTGGTGCTGGAACGACGCGCCGCCAGCAAAAAACGCAACTACCGCGTGGGCGTCGGCTCTCAACGCATCTTGCCGCCGGTGGCATTGGGCAAATGGCGGCTTCCGGCGCTCGCCTTCTGCGCGGCGCTGGTGCTGATCGGCGTCGTCACCCCCGTCAGTGTGCTGGTGATGTGGTTCGTCAATGGCATGGGTGATAAATCCGTCGAACTGCTGCAACCGGTCATCAACACCGTCAGCGTCAGCGGCATGACGGCGCTCGTGGTCGGGATGCTGGCACTGCCCCCGGCATTGTTGGCGGCGCGTTCGGCATCACGCGGCAATCGCCTGCTGGTACAATTCGCCTACTTGGGCAATGTCTTGCCGGGCTTGGTGGTGGCGCTGGCGTTGGTGTTCTTCGCCGCCAACTATCTGCCCTCGCTGTACCAAACCTTGCCCGTCCTGATCTTAGGCTATGCCACCCGCTTCTTGCCGCTCAGTATCGGCGCGACTTCCAGCGCCCTGACACAGGTCAACCCGCGCTTTGAAGAAGTCGGGCGCAGTCTGGGCTTACGCTCGTGGCAGGTGATGGCGCGCATCGTCGTGCCGCTATCGCGCGCGGGCATTTTGGGCGGGATGGCGCTGGTCTTTTTGAGCGTGATGAAAGAACTGCCGACGACCTTGTTGTTGTCGCCAACGGGCTTTGACACCCTGCCCACCGAAATTTGGTCGGCACATGCACAGGTGCAATTGTCGCGGTTGGGCAGTCCGTCCTTGTTGCTGATCGCGGTGTCGGCGTTGTCGCTGCTGGTGATCTTGCGCCAAGAGCAGAAAAGTAGAGGGTAGCATTTAGGGGTTAGGGATTAGGGAAAATGCCCGTATGCCATTCGTTGACACCAATATTCCACAAGAAAATAAAAAATAGTGACCACCCCGCCGCCACTCATCATCAGCCATGCCAGCAAAGCCTATAACGGTGTCCCCGTCCTCCACGATATCAGCCTGAGCGTGGGCGCGGAACAGATCACCGCGTTGCTGGGTCCAAGCGGCTGTGGCAAGACCACGACTCTGCGCTTGATCGCTGGCTTTGAAGCCCCCGACAGCGGCACGATCACGATTCAAGGGCGTGTCGTCGCCTCGGCAAGCGTGCGCGTGGCGACCGAAGATCGGCGGGTGGGCATGGTCTTTCAGGAATACGCGCTGTTCCCGCATTTATCGGTGACGGATAACATCGCCTTTGGCTTGAAGGGCAATGCCCGCGATAAACAAGCGCGGGTTGCCGACGTGCTGCGCTTGGTCGGGCTAAGCGGGACGGGCGCGCGTATGCCTTACGAGCTATCGGGCGGGCAACAACAGCGGATCGCGCTGGCGCGGGCGCTGGCACCCAAGCCCGATCTCTTGTTGTTGGATGAACCGTTCTCGAACTTAGACGCCACCCTGCGCGGGCAGATTCGCACCGAGGTGCGCGCCATCCTCAAAGCGGCGGGCACCACCTGTGTATTCGTCACCCATGACCAAGAAGAAGCGCTCAGCTTGGCGGATGAGGTGGCGGTGATGCTAGGGGGGCGGGTGGCACAAGTCGCGCCGCCGCAAACGCTCTATCGTCGTCCGGCAACGCGCGAAGTCGCTGCGTTCGTGGGGGAAGCCAATTTCTTAAACGGCGAAGCCCAGGGCGCGACGGTGGTCACGGCGCTAGGGCGGTTGCCCCTGCGTGAACCGCATCACGGGGCGGTGACGGTGTTGCTGCGCCCGGAGGGGCTGCGGCTTAGTACGGGGGCGGCTCCCGCAACAGCGACAGTCCTCTGGCGCGAATATTACGGGCACAATCAACGACTGGGCTTACGATTGACCGACGGCACGACGCTGGTGGCGCGGAGCGATGCCTATCAGGACTACGGGCTGGGCGAAGAAATCGGCGTCCATGTGCAGGGGCGGGTGCAGGTATTCGCGCGGGTTTGATCCATGAAGACGGCGGGACGCGACCGCGAGTCATCCACCCCCTACTCGCTCACATTCGTGACCGCCAGCGCGAACGGATGCACCACCAATGCCCCGTTACGTTGGAGCAAATCCCCGATCATCGTCAGCGTCCACTTGGAGTCGGCGATATCGTCCACCAGCAGCACCGTCTCGCCCAGTAACGGCGTCGTCACCGTGAAGCGCTTCAGCACATTGGCGGCTTGCTGAAAACTGTTGCGCATCTCCGCTTGCGGCGGGTGCTGATCGGTGTGCGCCAGCGCCTTCACCAACGGGATGCCCACTGCTTGCGCCAGCCGTGCGGCGAAATCGGGCACCAACAGCGGACGCCGCAACGAGGGCACCGCCACTAGCACCGTTGGCGGCTTGCCGAGGCTGCGCCAGTGATCGCGCAATGCCACCTCTGCCGCCGCGACCAGTTCGTCATCATAGCGTAGCCCCGCCGTGCGCTGTGCCCGCACGAGCGCGCCCCACCCATCATCAAAGAACCCGCAGACCGCCACCCCCACCTTATTGATGTTGATATCGGTCGTCTTGGCATAACCCGGCAAGCCCACTGGCAAGCGCCGACGCGGTTCAAAGGTGAGCGCCTTGCCCTGTCGCAAAAAATGCTGTGCTTTCGCAATCGCCGTCGCATCGGGCTTAAACTTGCTTTCGACCCCCGTGCAATTCTTGCAGCGTCCGCACCGTTCGGGGGCGCTATCATCGTCAAGCGCGTTGGCGATGAAACGCATCAAGCAACCGCGCTCATGCGTATATGCCTGCATATGCCGCAACTCATCATTGCGAATCTGTGTCACCGCCGCCCAACGCGCGTAATCCGGTTGGGTATTGGTCTTCACGAGCGCATACGCCGAAGCGCGCTTTTCGATGATGCCTTCGACTTCCAAATGCGTGACGATTTTTTCCAGCGCCGACAGGCGCACGTTGACATCGCGCTGCAAGTCGTTGCGCGTTTTAGGGGCGCTGCGCAGCGCCCCGATCACGGCGGTGATTTGGGCGGGGGTCGGGAAGGCGCTCTCGATGAAATAACGCTGAATATCGAGATCGCCGGGACCGTGCATCAAGACGATATACGCCTTGTCGATGCCGCGTCCAGCGCGCCCGATCTGCTGATAGTAGCTGATGATGTTGCCGGGCAGTTGGTAGTGGATGACGAAATGCAGGTCACTCTTGTCGAACCCCATGCCCAACGCCACGCTCGATACCAACGCTTTGACCTCGTTGTGCATCAATTGGCGTTCCAGTTCGGCGCGGTCTTCCGACTCATCGGTCTCGACATCGGCATAATACGGTTTGGCATTCACCCCTTCCGCCCGCAACCAATCCGCCACCATCCGGCAATCGCGCGTGGTCGTGCAATAAATGATGCCGCTGCCGGGGATGCTGTGGAGCAAGTGAGAGAGCAAGGTCAAACGAGTGGCAGCGTCCAGCGAGTCGGGGTAGACATACAGGGACAAACTCTCGCGGGTGAGTGCCCCGCGTTGGATGTTTATCCCCGCGCCGAGGATCTCAGCAACATCGCTCACCACGCGATCATTGGCGGTGGCGGTGGTGCCGATCACGGGGGTGTGGCGGGGAATTTCCTCCAGCAAGTTCATGATCCGCCGATAATTGGGGCGGAAGTCATGCCCCCAGTCGGAGATGCAATGCGCTTCATCAACGACCAGTAAGCCGACCTGCGTGCGCAGTTGTGACCACACCTGTGCTTGAAAGCGATCATTGGCGAGACGTTCAGGCGAGATTAACAACACATCGATTTTGCCGTTCAACAATGCCAGTTCAATCGCCGCGTGATCCTCGGTATTGTCGCTGTTGACGGTCGCCGCCGATAGCCCCCAGCCGTGTGCCGAATCAATTTGGTTGCGCATCAACGACAAAAGCGGGCTGATGAGGATGGTCACGCCCGCCCCGCGTGCCCGCAACAGTCGCGTCGCCATGAAGTAGACGAGGCTTTTGCCCCAGCCCGTGCGCTGCACCACCAACACCCGCTGATGGTGCGTGACCAGTGCATCAATCGCTTCCCACTGCCCCTCGCGAAAACACGCCCCCGCGCCCAGCGCTTGCCGCAACCAGCCTTCTGCTTGTGTCCGTAATGCGTCTGTCATCTGCCGCTACCCCCGCTATGACCGTCGTTTCTGCCAGCAAGGGTACCATAATTCGGAAGCGGACATCGAAAATACGGGCATCGCCCGCTTTCGCCACCGACATTTAGCCATATGACCAGTTAAAAACTAGCTAGGCAACCCATTATATGATCCAAACAACCGATTTATAATAAACAAGATGAGCATGATAGTTTTTACAGATGTCATTTTACAAGTCGGAGATAACTTATGTTCCGTAACCCCAAAGTACTCGTTGTCGAAGATAATATCGCCCTGTTGATGCTGTACGTCAAAGCCCTGAAGAGTCTTAATTTTCACGTTGACCCGGTGGCATCGCTGGGCAATGCCCTCGAACTGGTAAACCACAAAACCTACGACATCATCATCTGTGATATGCGCTTAAATGGTGAGCATGGCACGCAATTGCTGGCGCATTTGCGCGATACCATCAACATTGGCACCGAAGTCATCATCGTTTCGGGCGAGGATCATTATCGTGAAACATGTCATGAGTTGGGTTTTGACTTGTTCATGACCAAACCCATCTCCATGCGCGAACTAAAAACGCTCGTCAGCCGCCTCGCCCAGAATATTCAATAAGCGTAGCCACCCCTTCCTCAACAACAAAAACATACTGCGAGAAGCAGGGACTACCTACCTCACAGGGTTGTTGATGACTGTGTGGATCAAGGGTACCGTGATTCGGAAACGGACATCGAAAATACGGGCATCGTCCGATCTCGCCCCCGACATTTAGCCATATGACCAGTTAAAAACTAACCCCGCAACAGATTGTGTGATCCAGACAATCAATTATAATAAGCGCTTGATTTTTCCTAATGTAATCGTTATCTTAAACGACAATAGCTAGGCAGTAGGTGTTGGCAGTGCGTTCGTGACCAATGCCCCATAGCGTCGGTCGATTCTGGCTTCTAATTATCAAAACAATCAAGGGTAACTTATGCAGAACGCCACCGTCTCCCCCGCAAGTTCATCACCGCCGATTTGGAGGCAACTTCGCTTCAACCTGATTTTCACTTTCGCCATCATCACGATGGTGCAAATCCTTGTGGTGGTCATTTTGGTGATTTGGCAGCAAATCACCTTACTGGAAGCGCAAGCCATCCGCCGTCTTGAGTCCGTTTTGGAACTCAAAACCCGCGAAATTGATCTATGGTTGAGCCAAGCGCCGATTGCGCTCGATTATCTGCTCGCCGACAATGGCGCTATCCCATCTAATCCCGCCAGCGACACGACTCCGCTGATCAACAGCCTTTCCAACGAGCGCCTGAGCCGCTTTGTTGATGCCAATCCCAATTTTAATCGCTTCCTCGTTTACCAGCGCGATGGCGAAATCGTGCGCTCCTCCGATGCTTCAGATATCGGCACCTCTGTTGCCGCACAACCTAACTTTGCCCAAAGCTGGACCGACACCGAAGGCATATAAGCGCCGTTCTTTGACCTCGACAACCAAGCCCATCTTCTTATCACTCGGCAGATCAGCGATCCACGGGGAGAAGTCACACATATCCTTGCGGGCGACATCAATCTCGCCAACTTGGACACGATCATGACCGAAAACACGGATTTAGGCGCGCTTGGGGAAACGTATCTCGTCAGCCGCATCAATCCCCGCTTTGTGATCTCCGATCTATCGATGCCCGAAATGGATGGGTGGGAGTTTCTGGGTGCGCTTAAAGAAAGCGTATACACCCAAGATATCCCGGTGATCGCGCCATCGCCGCTGGTTTCCATAACTATCTGACCAAACCACTGACTGCCAATACCTTCATGGATGAGCTATTGGTCTT
>JBBRTY010000183.1:0-8366 GCA_038248285.1 Aggregatilineales bacterium | reverse complement strand
TTCTCATCACCCGATTTATCGCAAGAATCGCTAAAATAGGATATATATGGATTCCATCATGAAACATCGTCGCCCAGCAGTGCTTAGAAAAGTTAAGGTAGGGCGTGAACACAGCGAAACAGCGATTTCAGTGGGTGCGCCAGAAGTTGGAGTCTTTGACTACCCCTGCGCGGGAACTCAGTGCGTCCTCGGTTGAGCAAGATCGCGCCCGTATCATCTCAATGGCGATCTTGTTTGCCATCACGATCATGACTATCCTGATGATCCTAGAATGGCAATTCGTTTTCATACGCACTGCGCGCAGCGCGCTGATAGGCGTTTCCGCTTTACTTTATTTTATTAGTCGCACAAAATATTATCGTATTGCCGGATATGGTGCCATCACCATTTTAATGGCAATTCCAGTGATATCGCCGCTGGTTGGGTTAGAAGAAGCGGTTGCTTGGACAAATTCCGCCGCTCGCAGTGTGATTTTATCCCTGCTTTTGTTTTACGTCCTCAACACATTTTTAGAAACGCTCTTTTTTATGGTGGGGATGCTGGTTGCGCTTCTTTGGTTTGGTCTTACATTTGTGCCGGGTGTCGATACTTCCGCCTTACTTAAGGACATCCTGATCATTAGCTTTTCCGTGGGGGGGCTGATGGTCGGCTTTCGCAGCTTTATGCAGCGGGATTATCAACAGGCGTTGCAAGAAATTCAAACGCGCGAAGCCCTCTATCAAGCAGTGGTCGAAGATCAAAGCGAGCTGATTTGCCGCTGGAGATCCGAAACCCGCCGTTTGACCTTCGCCAACCGTGCCTATCGTCGATATTTTCAGGTGGGGGAAGCTGATTTACTCGGGCGCGATTTTTTAGTGGATGTTCACCCCGAAGATGTGGCACTCGTGATGGGCACGATCCGCCAATTGACCGCCACGCGGAGTCGGATCACCAGCGAAAATCGCACGATCGATCGATTTGGGGATGTGCGTTGGCACACTTGGACGAATCAAGCCATTTATGATCAAGCGGGTGTGCTGGTGGAAATGCAATCCATCGGGCGCGACATCACCGAAGCGAAAGCGGCGGAAGAACGGTTGCGCACCAGCGAAGCCCGCTACCGCGCCATTGTCGAAGATCAAATCGAGCTGATCTGTCGTTGGTTGCCTGATGAAACGCTGACTTTTGTCAATGAAGCCTATTGCCGATTTTTTGGAAAAACGCGCGAAGAAATTCTCTCTCTAACCTTCATCAATCATGTGCATCCAGAAGATGTCCACATCGTCCGCGCCAACATTGCCCAAATTACCCTAGAACAGCCCACTGTCACGTATGAGCATCGCGTCTTGTTTGTGCGTGGGGACATCTATTGGTATCAATGGACGGATCACGCTTTTTTTGATGATCACGGCAAGATCACCGAATATCAGTCTGTCGGTCATGACATCACCGCCCTCAAAAACGCCCAAAATGCCGAACGGGAACAACGTCTTTTTGCCGAGGTGATGAGCGCCAACGCTGCGGTGATGTCACGCTCACTAGAACTAAACGAGGTTTTGGATCATCTGCTTCAACACTTGGCACCCACCTTTCCCTTCGTCACGGCTGATATTTTGCTGTTGGAGAATGGCATTGCGCGGATCAGTCGTTCGACCGGTTTTTATACTGCTGAGTACAGCCAAAGTTTGCTGACTGCCCGTCTACGAGCGAGTCAAATCCCCAATTTAAGCCAAATGATGGCGAGTGGCGAACCCCATCTGATCAGCGATACGCATCAATCGCTGGAGTGGGTGGCGCTACCGATAGCCCAATGGATTCGTTCCAATGTCGCCGCGCCTATTCGTTTGGAGGGCGTGACTATCGGTTTTCTCATTTTGAACAACGATATCCCCAACAGTTTTAACCCCACCCATGCCGTTCGCTTGAAAGCGTTCGCTGACCAAGCCGCTATCGCCATCCACAATGCCCGTTTGTATGAATCAGCGCGGCGTTATGCAGGCGATCTCGAATCGCAAGTGCGGACACGGACGATGGAATTAGAACTGGCAACGACGCGCTTGAACGCTATTTTTGAATCGACGGGCGAAGGGGTCTTTTACAAGGAAGAGGATGTCATCCAATTTGTGAATACCGCCTTTTGCAAAATGATGCGCATGACCCCCGATACCCTGATCGGACGCACGCTTGAATCCTTGTGGGCGACCAACGCGCCTATTGAACAATGGCAAGCCCTCAAAGATGTCACCGATACCTATCGCACCGAGGGGGTGTGGCGGGGGGAACTGACACTGGTACGCTCCGACGGCACCACGTTTATCGCAGGGGTGACGGGCGCGCCGATTGGCGATATCGATCAGACTCCGGCGCGCTCAGTGGCAGTGGTGCGCGATATCAGTTCCGAAAAGGCGCTCGCGGATCGTAAATCATTTTTGTTGTCGCACGCCTCGCATGAGCTACGCACGCCCATCACCAACTTAAAGACGCGCTTATACCTCCTGCAGCGCCGCCCCGATCTGATCGATAAGCACTTGGATGTTTTGGAAACGGTTGTCGGACGAATGCAGTATCTTGTCGAAAATTTGCTTGACATCTCGCGTTTGGAGCGGGGCAGCATCCTCATTGAGCCGCGCCGCGTCGATTTAATGCGCTTGTTGACGGATATTGTGATTGTGCAGCATCTCGAAGCCGCGCAAAAACAAATTACTCTGACAGCGCATTTGCCCGAAGTAGCGATTTTGATTATGGGCGATGAACAACGCTTGATTCAGGTGATGACCAATTTGGTGATTAACGCCATCAATTACACCCCCAACGGCGGAAAAGTCAGCATTACCGTCATGCCGTCAGCGACCAACGTCGTCATTTCGGTCTGTGATACCGGTATCGGCATCCCCGTAGCGGCGCTGCCGCATATCTTCGAGCCGTTCTTCCGCGTGGACAAAGAAAGTCGCGTCCAAGGATCGGGCTTGGGGCTGAGCATCGTCAAAGAGATCGTGGATTTGCATCACGGGGAGATCACAGTGCAAAGCCAACTGAGCCACGGCAGTTGTTTTAAGGTGACGTTGCCCCTAACGCCGGAAACGCCCTAATGTCGTCATCATCGTTTGACGCTGCCCACCGCCCGATGGAAGAGTCGTTATTACACAAGCTATTGGTGGGTGCCCAAAGCCTACAACGGTTGCCTACCCCTCTGGTCGCGATCCTACTGGTAGGGTCGGCGGTCATAGCGGGATGGATGTGGCGCGACCGTAGTGCCGAGACCGCAGTGATCATGGGGATGGGTGTCCTTTTCTATGCGCTGTTCAATTGGGGGATGCTCACGCTATTGCCCATGCTTGGGCGCAGTTTTGGTCCTGATAAACCCTCGGCATTAGCACTCAGCGCGCTTGGGGTGGGTGCTACGATGCTCTTGGGATGGCTGGGCACGTCCCCCTTGCTCGTCATGGCGGTGTGGGTGGCATTGACCGCAACCGCGTTCTATGCCACTTGGGTAGAACCTTTTGATGTGCGCTTGACGCGCGAAACTTTGCAGGTTTCCGGTTGGGCACCGCCCCTAAACGAAACAAAGCATGGGGTGCGCGTTTTACATGTGGCTGATTTGCATATTGAACGCATCAGCCCGCGCGAACGTACCGTGAATGCGATGATCGCTACCCTCGCGCCGGATATGATCGTCTTTACGGGCGATTTCGTCAATTTATCCAATACCAATGACCCGATTGCCGAAGCCCACATCCGCCAAGTGATCGGGGCGTGGCGCGCCCCGTTAGGCGTGTATTGTGTGCCGGGGACGCCCATAGTGGAACCCATCGAACGGGTACGCGCGTTCGTCGCCGGCTTGCCGGGCGTGACTTTGCTGGAAAATCAATGGGTGACGGTGATAGTGCCCAGCGGCGACGCGCTGCATATTTTGGGTATGGTGACGACGCATGATCTGGATATCGACCGTGCGGCTTTGGCGCATTTGTTGACGGTCAGACCCGAAGGCGGTGCTACCCTTTTGCTCACGCATTCGCCGGATGTCATGCCCGAAGCAGCAGCGGCAGGGATAGATATGTATGTTTGTGGGCATACCCATGGGGGACAGATTCGGCTGCCGGTGATTGGGGCGTTGTTTTCATCAAGCCAATTAGGGCAAAAATTCATTAAGGGACGCTATACGGTCGGGGCAATGACGGGTTATACTTCACGCGGAGTCGGTATGGAAGGTCTGGGCGCACCACGCGCGCGGCTTTTGTGTCCGCCAGAAATTATCTTGTGGGAGATTGAAGGCGGTTAAATACTGTCTTGCATCTTATGATCATCGCCAATTTCATACAATTCGTGTACGTAGCGTGTGTTGTTTTGCTAACGGCATATGCGCTTGGGGCGGGCATTATGCTGATGGTCTATTTGGTAAACCGACGTACCCCGCCGCCCCCGCCAGCGATAATGCCTACGACTTTTCCGCATGTGGTGATTCAACTGCCCGTCTATAACGAGCCGCGCGTGATCGAGCGCTTGATCGCCGCCGCCGCCTCACAAGACTATCCAATGGATCGATTTGAGGTGCAGGTTTTGGACGACAGTACCGACGAGACCAGCGCCCGCATCGCCGAACAAGTGGCGTTGTGGACAGCGCGCGGTGTGTGCGTCACGCATGTTCAGCGTTCGTCGCGCATGGGCTTCAAAGCCGGGGCGCTGGCACATGGGCTAACGCTGACACAGGCTGACTTTGCCGCCGTATTTGATGCCGACTTCGTGCCCCCGCCGGACTTCCTGCGCCGCACCATCGCGCATCTGTGCCAGCACCCTAACATGGGTATGGTGCAAACCCGTTGGGGGCACCTGAATGCCGATGAAAATCTGCTCACGCGGGCGGTAGCGGTGGCGCTTGATGGGCATTTTGTGGTCGAGCAACAAGCCCGCAGCGCCGCTGGATGGTTGCTCAATTTTAACGGTTCGGGTGGGGTCTGGCGCATCCAAGCGATCCGTGATGCCGGAGGCTGGCGGTCGGATACTCTGACCGAAGACCTCGATTTGAGCTATCGCGCTCAGTTGACGGGCTGGCGGCTGGGGTATATGCCGGATTTGGTCGTGCCCGGCGAAATTCCGCCCCGCCTTAGCATTTATCGCCAACAACAGGCACGATGGGCACAGGGCGGGACCCAGTGTTTTAGGCGGCTGATCGTCCCGTTGTGGCGGCACCCCAAGTTGACGCTGATGCAGCGCGTTATGGGGACGATGCATCTCGCCCAATACCTCGTTCATGCCCTGATCCTTGCGCTCATCGTGATCACGCCCTTCTTGATCTTGTCGGGCAATTTGCCCTTGATCAACGTCGGTCCGCTCAGCCTTGTCGGTTTGTTTCCGCCGCTGATGTATGCTTTCAGCCAGCAAGCGATTTATCCCGATTGGCGACGGCGGATGGGGCGCGGTTTTCCCACTTTGGCGTTGGTGGCGACGGGGATGGCGCTCGGCAATGCCCGATCCGCCCTGATGGGGTTGGTGTTGCACGGCGGGGAATTTGCACGGACGCCGAAATTTGGGGCGACCGGAGCCGCTGCCGGTGTGAGAACCCCGATAGTCACATGGGAGCTAATCTTGTGTTTATACACCGCGTGGGGCGTGTGGCTGGCGATGCGCCATGCACCCGCGCTGATCGCCTATTTTCTTATTTACTGCTTTGCCTTTGGCATCATGACCATTTGCTTGTTGCGGGATAGCCTCCAAGCTCAACGGGTGGTAAAATCTCGATTATGAAACGATTTGGCATCTTCCTTATGCTCGTCGGCATTCTCGTGATGCGGGTCACTAGCGCTTACGCGCAAACCCCGACTCCGCTCGTCCCCGTCATAACGACTGATCCCACGCCCACACTGGCATGTGCCAATGCCCCGCGCACCCGCCTGATTTTGCAAGAGCGCGCTCGTGTTGCCATAGAAGACTTGTCGCCGCTCAATGTGCGCGATGGGGTGGGGACGAATGCGGATGTCCTCGCCCAGCTTATACCCGGCGATATCTTCTTCGTCTTAGACGGTCCGCAATGCAGCCAGCGCTATGCGTGGTATTTTATCGAATACAAGGGCATACAAGGGTGGATTGCTGAGGGCGATAATAGCCTCTATTTTGCCGAAGTCTACCCCCCCGAATAACGCCCACCTCTGGTTGTCTAGTTTCGTTTGAATTTTGTAATTATTTTTTACGCCATTCTTTTGCTTCAGAAGCGTTCTTTTCGAGTACAGTTAATGTATGAATAGGGACAACTCTAGCGGTGGCGTAGCCTATAGTGGGTAACCATGACAACGATTCATGCGCAAGTAAAACCATCCCTTTTATCAGAACCAACCTCACAACCCACGCCCGAACAGCAGGTCGATGCCTTATGTGAACGCATCGCCCTTTTAGAGTCAACTTCCGAAGACACCCATGCCCTGTTGCCGTTACTCCATGAGGCGCAAGCGTTGGCGTCAGAAGCCCATTATCAGCGAGGGCTAAAAGAGGTCGCGTTCTTGTGGGCGCGATGGTATTTCTTGCGGGCAAATTACCCCCAAGCGGTGGCACACGCCCGCGCCTTGCATACGATTGCGCTGGAACTTGACGACCCAGCATACCAATTTCGGGCGATGAACATCTTTGGCAATGTGCAAACGATGATCGGCAATTATACGGATGCGCTGGAAATCTTCACCCAGTTCTTTCGTTTGAGAGATATTCCCGAACTGCGCGTGTTGCGCTGTTCTGTCTACATCAATATCGGCGTGATCTATCTGCAATTAGAGCAGTTTAACCAAGCACTAGACAACAGCCTGAGGGCGCTTGATTACTTCGATGATGTTCTGCCTGCTCATCGTCATCACGTATATCTCAATTTGTGTGATAACCTCGCGTTAATCTATCTCAAGTTGCAACGGGGCGAGGACGCGCGCCAAATTTGTGAGCGTGCTATCGACTATTGCGAGGCGGAAAATATCCCTGTCCCCAATTCCCTGCTGATAATGTTGGGCAAAGCTTTTCAAGCGCTGAAAGATTATGACCGTGCCTATGAACTCATGATACAGGCGCGCGATGTGAAGGTGGGGATGCAGGGCGGTTATTGGGAAGGATTTGTCAATCTGTCCCTGGGGATCTTGTGGGCGGAATGCCATGATGTCGAGCGGGCAGAAGGACATTTCCAAGCGGCGCTCCATTATTTTATCCAAAGCAATACCACGTCGGAAATCGCCCAAGCGCACGAGCAATTATATCTGCTCTATAAAGCGCATGGCGATATGACGCGCGCGCTGCAACATTGCGAAACCTTTCACACCCTCAACAAGCAATTGTTCGACGATCAAACCGACGCCCGCCTCAAAACCATACAGGCGCTTCATGATGTCGAAAAGGCACGCTTGGAACGCGAAACCGAGTTCCAGCGCAGCCAAGCATTGCGACACGACCTCGAAGAACGCGAACAATTGATCGTGGATTTGGATGCCTATGCCCATAGTGTCGCCCATGATCTGAAAAATCCCCTCAGCGTGATTCAAGGGGCTGCTGATTTTCTGTTGAGCTTTGCCGCCGACGCGGACGCCGCCCAAGTCGCTAAAATGCACCGCCTGATTCATGATGCCGCCGAAAAATCAACTCAAATCATCAATGCTTTGCTAGATATCGCCAAAATGCGCCGCCAAGAAATCGCCCCCAAACCAGTGGATATGGCGCGTGTAATCGAGGAAGCGATAGCACGATTAAACACGATGTTAGACAACCGTAAGGGGCAGATCACTGTGGAGGCGTCGCTTCCACCGGTGCTAGGAGAAAGCACATGGCTCGAAGAAATGTGGATGAATTTGATCAGCAACGGGATAAAATATGGCGGAACGCCGCCCCAAATCATGATCAGCGGTGTACAAGAAGCGGATGGTGTCCATTTCCAGATTCGTGATAATGGTGACGGGATGTCGCCCAGCGAACAAAAACGTCTTTTCACCACGTTCGTGCGTTTGGATCGTCATCAAGCACAGATTGAAGGGCATGGCTTAGGCTTGAGCATCGTCAAGACGATTATCGAAAAGTTGAACGGTAAGGTATGGTTAGAAAGCAGTGGTCGGGCTGGTGAAGGCGCGATCTTTCATATTCTGTTGCCGGCGGTGCCGCTCGCGGAACCCCGTTATTGAAAGGGCAGACTCTTACGATGATGACGTTCTTTGGACAGCGCTTCTTTCGGTCGCCGTTGCTGTTGATCGCGATTGCCAATGTCATTGTTGTGGGGATCGCTTTCGCAGTCATCGGCATTGATGCCGAAACCAGTAGCGATCTCAACGTCTACTATCGACCCCTCGCGATCAGTTTGTTGGAGGGACGCGGTTTAGAGTATGCACCGGGGGCACCGGCGACTTATCAACTGCCGGGTTACGGCGTCTTAC
>JBBRTY010000182.1:0-8409 GCA_038248285.1 Aggregatilineales bacterium | reverse complement strand
TCTAGCGTGTCGTCCGGCAAGAACGGCACCATCGTTTGCCCGACGACCGGACCGGCGTCGAGTTCAGCGATCACGTCATGCACCATACACCCGCCTTCGATGATCTCGCCGCGCGTGTACGCCTCAAACTGATCTTGGATGGCGTGCGCGCCGGGAAATTGACCGGGCAGCGCCGGATGCAGATTGATCGCCCGCGTTTTGATAGTCGTCATGAAGGCAGGCGTGAAGATGTGCATCCAGCCCGCCAATACGATCAGATCCATGCCGTAAGGGATCATTTGTGCGGCAAGGTCGGCATCATACGCTGCGCGCGATCTGCCGGAGTCGGTGTAGGGCTTTAGCGGAAAATACAGCGTCGGGATGCCCGCCGCTTGCGCCCGCACCAACCCATAGGCGGTTTTGCGGTTGCTGACCACAAGCGCGATCTCGACGGGGAGCGCCCCCCGCCGAGTCGCGTCCATCAGCGCTTGCAGGTTGCCGCCATTGCCGCTGATGAACACGGCGATCTTTTTCATCAGATGACCGTGACCACATCGGACACTGTGATCATCCCGACGAGGCGCAGTTCTGCGATCACCCCTTGGGCGGTGGCGGCTTGTTCCGGCGCGACCACGACCAACATCCCCAAGCCCATATTGAAGACATGGAACAACTCATCGGGGTCAATGGCACCCAGCGTCGCGATGAGTCCGAAGATCGGCGGTTCTTGCCATGAGCCGCGCCCAATGACTGCCCCCAAGCCAGCGGGCAAAATACGCGGCAGATTATCGACCACGCCGCCGCCCGTGATGTGCGCCAACCCCTTGATCGGGATGCCGGCAGCGCGCAACGCTTCGACCTCTGCCAGATAACAACGATGCACCGCCAACAGCGCATCGCCAATGCTCATGCCTAAATCGGCGTGGGGCGCTTCCCAATCCAGCACATTAAGGACTTGGCGCGCTAAGGAATAACCATTGGTGTGCAGCCCACTGGAGGGCAGCGCCAAGATGCTATCCCCTGCTTGAATGGTAGAACCATCGATCATCGCCGCGCGATCTGGAATCACGCCGATGATCGTGCCCACCAGATCGATCTCACCCGGCTGATACACGCCGGGCATTTCCGCCGTTTCGCCACCCAGCAACGCACACCCCAGATCGCGACATGCCCCCGCCGCGCCGATGACGACCGCCGCAATTTGTGCCGGGTCAAGGGTGCTAGAGGCGACATAATCCAAGAAAAACAACGGACGCGCCCCCTGCACCAAAATATCATTGACACAATGATGGACGAGATCTCGCCCGATGGTATCCCAGCGCCTCATGCGTGCTGCTACTTTGGTTTTGGTGCCCACCCCGTCGGTACTCGCCACCAAAACCGGAGCAGCCATCTGCTTGAGCGCTCCCGCATCGTACAAGCCCCCGAACGCCCCGATGCCCGCCAAGACCTGTGGGGTGTAGGTCGCCCGCACCGCATCTTTCATCAGCTCGACGGTACGCGCGCCGGCGGCGATATTCACCCCTGCCCCCTTGTAACTCATCATTGGCTACTCCCCACAGTACGCCCGATATCGTGCCGATAAAACATATCCTCAAAGTGAATCGTCTCGATACGGGCATAAGCACGCGCCAATGCCGTGTCGAGGTCATGCCCCCAGCCACTGACCGCCAACACCCGCCCGCGCGCCGTCACTACGTGTCCGTCCTGTTCGGTGGTGCCCGCGTGAAAGATCGCCGTTTGTGGCTGTTCGATTGCCAAGCCGCTGATCGGTAGCCCTTTGGCATATGCCAGCGGATACCCGCCCGACGCCACGATCACGGAGGCGCACGCCCCCGCTTGCCAACGCACCGCCGCCGGGTCTAGCTGCCCGTGCGCGCACGCCATCAACACCGCTGCCAGATCACCGTCAAACAAGGGCATGATCGCCTCGGTTTCGGGGTCGCCAAACCGACAATTGAATTCTAGCACCCGCAAGCCGTCGGGGGTCAGCATCAAGCCGGCGTACAACACCCCTTTATAGGGCAAGCCTTCGGCGCGCATCCCGTCCAACGTCGGGCGCACCACTGTTTCTTCGATCATGCGAATGAGCGCGGCATCAACATCGGGGACGGGGCAGACTGCACCCATACCCCCCGTATTTAACCCCTGATCGCCGTCCAGCGCCCGTTTGTGATCGCGGGCAATCGGCATCAGGGCGAACCTTTCGCCGTCGCAAAACGCCAGTGCCGACGCTTCCACACCGGTGAGCCGTTCCTCGATCACGACCTGATCGCCCGCCGCGCCGAATGCCCGATCTTGCATCATTTGGAGCAGAGCGGCGTCGGCATCGGCGACGGTCTCACACATGATCACGCCTTTGCCTTCCGCTAAGCCATCCGC
This sequence comes from Aggregatilineales bacterium, assembly GCA_038248285.1. Classification (GTDB taxonomy): domain Bacteria; phylum Chloroflexota; class Anaerolineae; order Aggregatilineales; family Phototrophicaceae; genus Flexifilum. Next base: position 6,048 of record JBBRTY010000182.1, on the reverse strand, counting down.
TTTGACCACCAGCGGACGCCCGAACGAGGCGACGAACGCTCGCGCCTCGTCCAAATCGGTGAAGGCACCATACGCCGCCGTCGGGATACCATGCCGCTCCATAAACGCTTTGGAGAACGCCTTCGACGCTTCTAGCTGTGCCGCCCCCGCCGTCGGACCAAAGATCGTCAAGTCAGCGGCGGTGAAGCGATCCACGATCCCGTTGACGAGCGGGTCTTCGGGACCGACGACGGTCAAAGCGACAGCGTTGTCTTGTGCCAACGTCACCAAACCGTCGATATCATCGGGGGCGATGGCGACCCGCTGACAGGGGGCGACGCCTGCCGACGCTTCCCACTGGGTGCCCGCATTGCCCGCCGCGACGATCACTTGTCCGACCGACGCCGACCGCGCCAAAGCCCATGCCAGCGCGTGTTCGCGCCCGCCATTGCCCACGACCAGCACTGTGTTCTTGTTTCCCGTCAACGTCATGCCTATGCCCTCGGTCAGCGAACCTCAAACAACATTTTGCTGCGGTCGTCTTCAAACAGCCATGCCGGGATGGGCACCGGATACTCGCCAGAGAAACATGCCGCGCAATGCCCGCTTCGTTCGCGCAAGTCTTCGGGGATGCCCTCCCGAATGGCGGACAACATGCCGGGCAAGGTCAAATATGCCAGCGAATCCGCACCGATGTGGCGGCGGATGCTTTCGACATCCATACGGTGGGCGATCAATTCTTTATAGGTCGCCATATCGACGCCCATGAAACATGGATGCTTGACGGGCGGCGACGAGACGCGCAGATGCACTTCTTTCGCCCCGGCATTGCGGAGCAACTGCACCAGCGGGCGCGAGGTATTACCGCGCACAATCGAGTCATCCACCAAGATCACGCGCTTACCATCAAGGTTGGGCATGAGCGGATTAAATTTGAGCGAGATCCCCAACTGCCGCAACTGATCATCGGGCTGGATGAACGTCCGCCCGATATAGCGGTTTTTGATCAAGCCCTCGGTGAAGGGGATGCCGGATTCGAGGCTGTAGCCAATCGCTGCCGGAATCGAGGAATCGGGCACGGGCACGACCACATCCGCATCAATGGCACTTTCGCGCGCCAACTGTCGCCCCATCCGTTGTCGCACCTGATGGACAGTCTGCCCCTCAAAAATCGAGTCGGGGCGGGCGAAATAGACATATTCAAAGCTGCACAGGGCGCGTTTTTCCGGCTTGTGCCCGACGAACGAATGGAGTCCTTTAGCGTCAATGCGGATGATCTCGCCCGGTTCGAGCGAACGTAGATACTTCGCGCCGATGGTCGCCAGCGCGCACGACTCGGACGCGACGACATAGCCGCCGCCTTCCAGTTCGCCGATGCACAAGGGGCGCAAGCCACGCGGGTCTTTGACGGCATAGAGGGCGTCGCGGGTGAGGATCGCCAGCGAATACGCGCCTTCCGCCACCTGCATCAACGCTTTGATACGCATCAGCCATTGATCGGGTTGGGTATCCCCATTTAAGAGCGCTGTGGCGGGCAAGTCCGCCCAAATTTCGCTGGGAGCGGCAAGAATTTGCACGATCACTTCGCTATCAGACGACGACGATAAGCCGACGCCCCGTTCCAGCAAGCGCCGCCGCAGTTCCAACGCATTGGTGAGGTTGCCGTTGTGCGATAGACCGAGCGACCCGTATAGGGTCTCGATCAGGTACGGTTGAGCATTGCGGATATGCACGCCGCCCGTGGTGGAATAGCGCGTGTGCCCGATGGCGAGGTGTCCTTTGAGCGGGCGCATGTTGTCTTCATCAAAGACCTGTGCCACCAAACCCATGCCTTTGTGCGATTGCACCCCCAGACCATCGCTGACAGCAATACCAGCGCTTTCTTGCCCGCGATGTTGCAAAGCATATAACCCGAAGAAGGTCAAACGGGCGACATCGCGACCGGGGGCGTAAATGCCGAAAACGCCGCATTCTTCGTGGGGGCGATCCAGATCATCATCCCATCCCCTATCCATGTCATCGGGAGTAAAGGGCGTGAAGTTTGAGTCATTGGTTGACACGGGAATGCTCGTTGGGTCGATCATATTTTGCAGATTAGGCACTGTTTTACTCGCCATTCAAAGTTTTATCATCATCGATCACACGTTGTGCATAAGACGCTTGAAGCGTAATCACACGCTGGCGGACATCGGGGTCGGTCAACCCCACGATTTTGGCGACGAACAACGCTGCATTCGCCGGATCGAGGACGACGGCGGGGGTGATCCCACCCGGCATCCGCAACGATGAGAAGACATCCGCCCCACCGAAGGACTCCGACGGGGGCGGGCACGCGATGACGGGCACGCTGACGAAGCCATCGACCACGCCGCTGAGCGCGTTGGAGCGTCCGGCGATGGTGATGATGGCGACGACGTTCGGGTCGGCGGCATAGCCCTTGAGTAAATCAAACAAATACAGCGGCACCTTGTGCGCCGAAGCGATGCGGATCACGCTATCGATCCCCAACGGGCGGAGGGCGTCGGCGATGGCTTGTCCATGAGCAAGGTCAGACTTTGACCCCATGATGATCGGGATAAGGGCAGGCATAGGATTTAGGCTCCTTCGTGCAGCGCGTCATACTGCGCCATATTGTGGATCATGCGAGGCAGGGCGGGCAAGCCACCGGGCAAGAAAATGTCTCCCGTCAGCTTTTCATAAGCGGCGATATAGCGTTCGGACACCTGCGCGATCACGTCGTCGGGCGTGACGGGGGGCGTGCCGTCGCCACGATAGCCGTTGGCGACATACCATTCGCGCAAAAATTCTTTGTCGAAGTTCTTTGGAGAGGCACCGTTGCTGGCTTCATACGACTCGCGCGTCCAATAGCGGCTGCTGTCGGGGGTATGCACCTCGTCGATGAGCGTCAACACGCCATTGATGACGCCAAATTCGTATTTGGTATCGACCAAGATCAGACCCGCGCGGGCGGCGACGGCTTGCCCACGCGCGAAAATGCCGAGCGCTGCCGCTTCGACTTGTTCCCATAATGTCGGCTCAACCAGACGTTGGGCGATGATCTCTTCGCGCGTCAGACGTTCGTCATGGGCACCGCCCGTCGCTTTGGTGGTCGGGGTGATGATGGGCGTGGGCAGGGCATCGTTTTTGTTCAATCCATCCGGCAGTGTGATCCCGTAAGGCTGGCGATCCCCGGCGGCGTACAGCGTCCACAGGGAAGTCGAAGTCACGCCGGTGATGTACCCGCGCACGATCACCTCAACGGGCAGGGTCGCGGCTTCGTGGGCGATGGTGATGTTGGGGTCGGGGGCAGCGATGACGTGGTTCGCCACGATACCCGCCACTTGTTCAAACCACCATAAACTGAGCTGGTTGAGGACTTGTCCCTTGTAGGGGATCGTCCCCAATACACGGTCAAATGCCGATACGCGGTCGGTCGTGATCAGGGCGCGCTCGCCGTCACGCTGATACATATCACGGACTTTGCCACTGGTCTTCGCACCCCATCCGTCTAAGTCCACTGAAGGGAGGGCAAAGGGGATAGCGGCGATGAGTTGGTCTTGGGTCAGCATTGGGTGTTTTTATCCCTATCGTGTCGCAAATGTTTAACAGTTCACGATCTAAAATTATAGTGACTACAAGGCTAAAAGATAAGGTGCGCCTCGCAAATGGGGATGTTCGTAGGTTTTGGGGTATGAATTCGAGGATAGGCAACGGCGCGTCCGTTAGGGCGGATGATTATTGAGCCGTGCAAGATTTATGGCGCGGGGATGATGCCGACCGACGACTCGGGTTTCTGCTAGAATAGACTATTGTCCACATGTCTTTAGGGAAACCATCTTATGCCATCCCTTGAACAAGATGAGCGCTATCTTCGCTTAATCACTGATAAAATAAATATTTGCAGATCATATAAACCAAAATTTGGGCAAGGGCAATCGGTTTCTTTAAAGGAATTCAATATTTTGTATGGTAGCGATCCCTTTTATGCGTGGTTTGGTTTGAATCACCCGTTGATGTATGCCGCCCATAAAGCTGCAGGTGGCATTACCTCGCTCTATCGTCAAATTGGAATTGGTTGTGAACAGCTTTTTCGACAGATCATTCGCGATCAATTGCAACTCACAATAGAACAAGTGAATTGGTCGTATCAACTGCAATCGAACACCCAGAAAGATCGCAAACTATCGTTAGATGCGCGTATTCAACTTTCTGATATCGCGTCTCCAGCGGTCAAATTTAAGATGCAACAGTGGATGGATGATGCGAGTAATGAACTAAAAATCGACCTCAGCATCGCTAATGTCTTAAAGGGCGCTGTTTTTGAAGTCCGACAAGGATACAAAAGCAAAGACTCTAAGAGACAAAATGCTGATATCGGAAATGCGGGAACTGCCTATGCGCAAGGCTTTTTACCAGTCATCGCGATACTTTCCACTCAAATTGATTATGATGTGGCATATCGTTACATTAACTCAGGTTGGTTACTATTGCGGGGGCACTTGGGCGATTCGGCGACTTCTTCAACCTTTGCATTCTGTTCACAAGTGCTTGGATATAACTTGGCTGGATTTTTCGAAAAGTATGCTGATCAGCTTCATGAAACAGTTGAAGAAGTTCTCAAAGCTCTATTGTCCCCAACAGCGGACGATATCACTTTAAGCCCATTCCCTAGTGAGGATGACGATGACCACTAGAGAGGATTTAACTTATAAATATAACATGAAGGAAAATCGTCACGGCTGGTTGCGCTTGACGCCCGCTTACTCTGTCAAGATGGTACATCAGATTTTAGATAAAAACCTACAAGCACATTCTGTTCTCGATCCGTTTTCAGGCACGGGAACGACCGGATTGGTTTGTAGCGAGCGGGGTATCGCTTGCGACTTATTGGATATTAACCCCTTTCTGATTTGGTTTGCCAAGGCGAAAACCGCGAATTACTCTCAAAATGAGATCGATGGCGCACGCCAAGCCCTACACCTAATCCAGCAACGACATGGCATGAGCCTTAAATTTGAGACACAGGTGCCACGTATTCAAAATATTGATCGGTGGTGGCATCCAAGCGTCCAATATTTTTTAGCATCCCTCTATCAAGTCCTTCACAATTTAACCCTACCCACAGCCAGTCGCGATTTACTCTTGGTCGCTTTTTGCCAAAAAATAATTGCGTGGTCAAGCGCGGCATTTAACCATCAGTCGATGTCATTCAAAGTGGCTCGGGGCGCGGTTTCCAACACCACATTGGATCATGCCCGCTATCTACAAGAATATATCGACGCGGCAAAGACGGTGATCACCTCGGCAGCTCAGCCTGTGCATGGCCTCGTCACAATCAAGGAAGCAGATTCGAGACACATTCCTTACACCGAAGCGTATCGTTATGATTGTGTCATCACCTCGCCACCTTATCCCAATCGGATGAGCTACATCCGCGAACTGAGACCTTATATGTATTGGCTTGGCTATTTACAGGAAGCCCGCGAAGCTGGCGAACTGGATTGGCAAGCCATTGGCGGGACATGGGGAATCGCGACCAGCCGTGTCGCCAAATGGGAACCCAATGGACGTACTGTCCCGTATGAGGGTTTTTTAACGATCATTGATGCCATCGCTACAAAGAGTAGCGTTTTAGCGAAATACGTTCATAAATACTTTTTGGACATCACCCTACATGTCGAATCGCTGGTGCCGATGCTTGCGCCCAATGCCAAAATCTATTATATCGTGGGAAATTCAAAGTTTTACGATACCCTACTCCCTGTCGAGAAAATCTTCGCGGATATTTTTCGTAGCGCTGGATTTAAGTCAGTGGAGGTGGAGGTGGTACGCAAACGCAACTCCAAAAAGGAATTATTCGAATATGTCGTTTCGGCTTCCTCATCGCTGCATTAACTACTACACCGATGCTGTTGGCGAATCAAAATAGGAGCATGCGCCTATTCAACTGGAAAAAGTCAACGTTGTGGCAACGCCGGGTGGCGGCACGGATATCTCGTTTCGAGTGTTGAAGTAAACAATTACCGTTCCACGGGCGACGCTTCGGGTTGACGACGAACAATAGGCATG
>JBBRTY010000181.1:0-8446 GCA_038248285.1 Aggregatilineales bacterium | reverse complement strand
CCTATCGTCTCATCAACGTAAATGTAGGGGCGGATTAGGCGCTCGTGGAAAAATCCCCAACCCCAAGAGTCGCCGCGCCGAATATCCGCCCGTTTACCTGTTATGAAATCATAGCGATGCACCAAAGTGAAATGCACCCCTGAGACGGCGGCTAAAGCCGTAAGGCGCTTCATCTACAGCCGCTGAAGCGGCGTAGCTTTCGCGGGCTAAAGCCCTACTTCTGTAAAACATACGCTGGATTTGCCCGACGCCAATAAAACAACGGATCGCCAAATCAATGAATTGTGTAACTACTCAGGCATAGAAACAGAATAAAATAAATAGGGAGGCATGAAGACGTGAAGAAAAACAGGAAAATACCCCTCGAAACGTGGATGTAGGGGCGGATTAGGCGCTTGTCAATCGTTCGTTAACATGAAGGTTCGTGCGCCGAATATCCACTCATTTGCTGCCAACGGTCATTTCTCCCTTTATTACTGACCGTTTTTCAGCCTGAGTAGTTACCTTTTTTCTTTTTCTAATCCCTAAACCCCACCCCCTAACCCCAGTTCAATACGGCACAAACGACGACCGATTCTCCTGTGCCCGCACCCGCACCTGCTCGATCTGTTCCTTCGTGACCTCATGTTCAAAGCTGCGGAAACCGCTCATCGCAAACCCGTGCCGATCCGCAATCGCGCCGATCTCGCGGGCTTGTGCCACGCTGATATCTTTGCCGATGGTGTAATCCTCATAGCGCCCTTCGAGCGCCAGCGCCATCGTCTCTGCCATACACGCATAGGCTTTGCGCAACGGGAACCCGAAGTCGAAATGAAAATCGGGATCCCCCGGCACCTCGACCATGCCGCCTTCGATCACCAGCACATCGTCGCGCTCCGCCGCCACCCGCTTAGAGACATCCCGCGGGCGCGCCACGTCCAAAACGACGGTGCCCGGCTTAAGATGTTGGGGATAGATCACCTCATGCACGGCGCTGGTCACGGTCAAGATGAGATCAGCTTGGTAGATGGCGCTCATCTCGGTAGTGGCGATGATCTGCGCCCCCAATCCGCTGCACTGCACTTTTAGCGCGTCGACTGCCTCTTGCCGCCGCCCCACCAAGATCAATCGCGGACACTGCCCCGCCAGCAGTTCGGCACAGGTCTTGCCGATGGTGCCGGTCGCCCCCACGACCGCCACCGTCGCCCCTGCCAGCGGAATCTCCATCTGTTGCGCCGCTTCCCGAATCGCTTCAATGGCGATCATGATCGTGTAGCTATCGCCCGTCGTCACAGGGATATCCAACCGATCCGCGATGGTTTTGCCCGCATCCCCCACGACCGAGGTATATGCCCCCAAGCCGAGAATCTTCGCCCCCAGGGCTTCTGCCATATGCCCACACGCCACAATTTTGTTGTAGACGGTCTCGACGGGCAAATTCATCATCGTGGGGGGCGTGAACGGACACGCGATCAACCAACCATGCAAGGCGCGTCCGGTCGCTGCCGAACGAATGCCGGTGATCTCGGACAGATATACGGGTGGGAAGAAGCGGGAAAAGAAGTTGATTTCGCGTTCGCCAAAGATTTTTCCGAGTATGGGATACTTGCGTGAGACATCGCGTTTGATTTGGATGGGGTGAATGATGAAGGCAAACGTGTCTTCGACCGGGGAAGGGGGGATGCTTTTCAGGTCTACCACGATTCTTCCTGCTCAACTTTTTCATCACGACGGGGGTAGTGGCGACTGTGCGCCGAGCCAGTACCCACCGTGTGATGATCGCTCTCTTCATAGGTGACGTTGCGGCTGATGACACGGCGTTGTGCTGATGCCACCAACACCACGTCCGACTCGATCATGCGTCCCGGAAACAAGACCATGCCCGCCCCGATACGACAGTTGTGCCCCACTGCACCGCCGAGGACGACCTGCCCGACGGGTTCAAGATCGCCGGCGATGTTCGCGGCGCGGATAGGACGCTGCTCGATCAAATTGAAGTCGGTGAAGGTGCTGCCCGCGCCCACGAAGCTGTTACGCCCGATCACGCACATCTGCAAACAGGTGTTTTGCGCGACAATCGTGTTTTCCATCACGGCGGTGAGATACAACGCCGACCGGAAGGGCAAGAAGCAACCGCTGCCGACCGTACTCATCATCAAGACGCACCCGTCATCGAGCGTGACATTATCGCCGATAGTGCAGTTGTCGAGGAAGACACCGGGTCCAATCGAGCAGTTATCGCCGATCTTGGCGGGACCGGTGATGACGGCTGTCGGGTGGATAGTGGTATTCTTGCCGACTTCGATCACCTTCGACGAACTGAGCAATTGCCGTTGTTCTAAGACCGCTTTCCACAACAAATGAAGGCTGAAGATGTTGTGCTGCTTGGAGTAGCGGTCAAAGCGCATGGCGCGCCCGAATAGCCCAAAGATGATCGCCGCGAAGTAGACATGCACCCAACTTTCGATAGCAATGATGGATCGCCCCGGCGCAAAATGCGTCAGATCGCCTTGTTCCATGCTCATAAAGTCGGGTACGCTGTAAAAACCCATCTCTTCGGCATCGCTGGGCACGATGATGGGTTGCACATCAGGGACATAGCCATTGGGGAAGTACCACAGATCGACAAGGCAGATTTGCTGCCCATTGGCGGGGTCGATAGCGGGTTGGAATGCGCCCGATAGCGGCAGGCTATAGGTGCGAAAAGCGGGGTCATTGGCAGGGAAGGCGGCACGACAGGCGCGTCCGGTTTTAGCGGCTTGGGCATAAAAGTACCCTAAGAACTCGGCATCGAAATAGAGATTATCGCGATAGACGAGCGCTTGCCCTTGCACCGAACGAATTTGATCGATATCGCTAAAAATATTGCCGATTGCTAGTGCCCCGCGAAAAACGGTGAGGATCACGCTTTCTTGCAACAGCTTAAGCGGCTGTGTACCCACTGTCAACAAGCTAGCCGGCTGATTAAAAGGGGGGATATGCCGCATATCTTCAATGATGAACCGCTGCATTGTGATCGCTCGCTCCGTTATATAGGTCCACTACTTGGACAGCTATTTTTGGTTTTAGTTCAGCTATTGATCAGGAAATCCCGCAAACAGGTGTGAAAACGTTCCGGCTCATCCAGCATCGGAAAATGCCCCGATTTTTCAAAATAATTGATCTTTGCCGCTGGGATGAGCGCCTTTAACACTTTATGCTGTTTGGGATCGACAATGTTGTCATACTTGCCATAAATACCCAAGACCGGCAACGTGATTTCGCCCAAATGCGATGATAAATCGGTGTTGCGCAGGGTATTGATGCTTTCCCAAAACGGACCGAACGACAATTTCGAGGCGTCCGAAGCCAACATATCGCCGAGCGCTTTGCCATCTTTTGCCAGTAAATGCGAATACCCCCGCAAAAAAGGCTTAAACCCTTTTTGAAAGAGGTCATACATCATTGGCGATGCCCCCGCTAGGTCTGACCAGCCGCGATAAGCGGCGATCTTGAGGAGCGGGCTGAGAGAACTTCCCTGAATAGGTGAGCCGACGACGCCGACTTTGACTACTTTTTCGGGATAGCGCATGGCAACGCTGAGCGCAACCGTGCCGCCCATCGAATGCCCGATGAGCGGAGCGCGAACGATCCCCATGCGCTCCATGAACTGATTGACCATCGACACGAAATTCGTCACCGAAAAATTAGCCGATTGTGTGTCGGAATCGCCAAAGCCCAAGAAATCGACCGCATAGGTGCGGAATTCACGCCCCAAAATCTCAATCGTATTGCGCCACAGCGCCCAGGAATTTAACCATCCATGCAACAGCAGGACGGGGCGACCTCGCCCATATGCTTCATAGTGGACGATACCCTGTTCGGTGACAAGAGTTGCCATATAGTGAGCCGATATCCCTAAACCAACCGCAGGATGTTGGGCAGTTCCACAAACCGAAAGCCTTACGGACGCGCTGGTGCGCGTCCTGACAGGGGCTTTCGGTCGCCGAAACCGCTTTAGCCTCGCTCCATCTCTTCAAGGATAGAGTAAAGCAGTTCAAGCAACACATGCTTGACGCTTTCTTTATCGGCAGCGACGCAGGGGAGCAACTTCACCCCTTCTTCGATGCGTAGCGCGATGCGCAGATCATCAATGTTCCAAGCATCGGGCAGGTCTTGCTTGTTGGCAGCGACGACATACGGCGTGGGGGCATATGCCTTAAACGTTTCGAGGATGCTTTTCGCCTCGCGGAACGTTTCGGGCTTGGTGCTGTCCACCATCACCACAAATCCCAACATGCCTTCAGCGAGGATCTCCCACATGAAATCAAAACGCCGCTGTCCGGGGGTACCAAACAGATACAGTACCAAGTCATCATCGACCGTGATACGCCCAAAGTCCATCGCCACCGTCGTATAATCTTTGACGGTACGTTCGGATTCTGAGGAAATACCACGTTCGGTGGTGACGACATCGATTTCGCTGATCGCGCGAATGAACTCTGTTTTACCAGAGCTGAACGGTCCAGTGATGACCATCTTGACAGTTTGCATAACGTTTCTGCTCTTCCAGTACCCGGTAGCACCACAGGCGTTGAGGTTAAATCGATCGGATGCGATCGATTAGTCGCGTAACCACCGTCTTTTGCACTTGCGGCGCGCGCGGTTTGGGTCGCCCACCTGACGTCGTGCTTTCAGCGGCTGGCGGTTTGATAATTTCGATCAAACCCGCCTGTTCTAAACCATAGACAATGCGGCGAATCTCGTTTTCGGACATATTGTTCGCTTTGGCAATTTGCTGCATGGTGTTCTTCGGATTGACGAACGACACCACTTTCCATTCTTCGACGCTGAGATGCACGCCTTTGAATTTTTCGCGCGGATTTTCGGGAAACTTGAGCGCCATATCGAGATGCGGGATATGCGATGTCAGTTGCTCGACCTCTTTGATCTGGCGCGCGCCTTCAATGATGACATTCTCAAGGTCAATCGGCACCAAGATCATATCATTGCTGGGCAGCAAATTGTCCTCGAACCGAAACGGTCCTTCTGCCCATGAAAGGAGATTGTGAACCACGTCCAGCGTATGCTGCTGAACGCTGCGCACGACATCTTTTTGGGTGACATAATTGGCGTTGATCAGCAACAATGCCAGCGCTTTATCGCTGGTACTCTTCGCGCGTTCACGAATGATCCGCGCCTGTTCGTTAGAAAGTTTCCCAGCCTTGTTCAACACCGAAACCAGATCGCCGCTTTGCCCATCCAACATGGCGGAGATGAGCTTGCCGACCTTGAAAGCGACACGGGCGCGTTCTTTGCCGGCGGTCATTTTATCCCCGCCAATAGCATCTTTCGTGCCCGTTTTCACGCTTTCGTACAGGAGCAACGTGCCGGATTTGCCAGCGAGATTGATCAGGTTCAGGAGTTGCGTCGTTGAGAAGTCACGCAGATTCCCTTGCAGTGGCATGGACGCCTCCTAGACTCGACAGGACTATAATTACGATCAAGAGTCGGTGCAACCGACCAAAGCCCTCGTCTCATTGTAATACGAGTCGGGACACAAGACAATTGATTCGGCAGCACACTAGTACAAATTAGTCGTGATGATAGACTAGACTCACCATTTAATGGATGTAGAGCGCAAATTTTGGGGGCGCGGATGACGCAAAGAGCATTAGAACTCGGCATTTTGGCGATACAACAACAAAGCCTGACGGAAGGCGCACGCTTGATCCGGATCGCCCTGAAAAGTGGTGACCTGCTGGCGGAGATGCGCGCCATCGCTTATTTGTGGCTGGCGGAGACGCAAACCGACACCGCCCACAAACGCGCTTGCTACACCGAAGCGCTCCATGTAGACCCCAATAATGCCGAAGCGCGCAGCCGTCTATCCGCGTTATTGACGGCGGGTTTGCCCACCAGCACCCCCGCGACCGGCACCTATACTGCTGCCACCAGCGGCGGCACCGGCAATAGCGCGCCGGGGGCGACTGCCCCTACCAGCTTTAATGTCGCCGATTATTTGGCGCGCGTGATCGACGGACCCAACGGTGTGGGCACCGCCGTCTTTATCACCCAAGAGGGCTTGTTAGCGACCACGCGGCGCGTCGTCGGTGGGCTGGAGCGCGTCACCATCGAGACCTATGCGGGTGGGCAGGTGTACGGCACGGTGGTGCGCGCCTACACCGATCTCGACCTCGCCTTCATCAGCATCAATCAACGTCCGGCGGCGCTCTTGCCCGTCACCCCCATGCCGCGCGTGCCCGATGATGACCCGTTGACGGTCGTGTCCTATGATGGCGAGGTGACGCGGGCACAACAGCGCCCCACCCGTCGAGCGATGGCTGCCCATTGGATCCCCACGAGTATCACGCAACTGACCGATGCGGGCGGGGATGTCATTTTTGACGAGAAAAATTACCTCGTCGGCATCATGACCAAAGCCACCAGTTTGGCATCGGGCGCAACGTATTATGGCATTCACATCGCCATGATTCGCCGCTTGGCGGAGGTGTACTTGCGGGACGCGCGGTCAGATCGGCGGCGCTATTGCCCCGATTGTGGCAATGCCAGCCGCGCCACCGGTACCGGGTATTTTTATTGCGAACAATGCGGCGCATCCGCGCCCGAAGCGCGCACGATCCCGCGTTATGTGGTGCCGCAAGCCGCCTTGTTTTATGAACCGACGGGCAAAGCAGCCTGTTCCACCTGCAATGCCAACGCTGGAATTTACAACAACCGCTGTCTACGGTGTGGCGCGGAACAAAGGTAACAGCAGGGGGTTGGGGGTTAGGGATTAGCTGGAACAACGTTAATGGAATGCTTAACACTTTAGTGCCGTTCAGTTGGGTTATCCGATTAGAATAAAAAGCGATATTGCCCATAAACAAACGGGCGACCTTATTCAACCAATCATAGGACAACGAAACTTGATGTGGAAATGGTTCACTTGGCGGCGGGTGCTGCTCATTTTAATGGTGGTATTTTTGCTCGGCGTGGCAGGCTTTGTGGTGTGGGCAAACACGGTGCCTAATTTGATGCCCGAAGCAGTGGCGGCGTTGGTCGATGACGCGGCGGTCGATGTCACCCAAGCGGGTTGGAGCGAGTTCGCGCCCGTCGGCGTAACGCCCACCGTCGGTTATGTGCTGTATCCGGGGGGCAAAGTGCCAGCGGGCGCGTATGCCCCGCTCGCCAACGCGCTTGCCGCGCAGGGTTATTTCGTCGCCATCGTCAATGCCCCACTGTACTTGGCACTGTTTGACACCAATGCAGCGGCGGCAGTGCTCAGCGCCCACCCACAGATCACCCGCTGGGCAGTAGGAGGGCACTCGTTGGGCGGGGTGGCGGCGTCCTCGTTCGCCCAAAGTAACCCGTTGACGGTGCAAGGACTGGTCTTGATGGGCAGCATTCCTTTCCCCAATGCCAACTTGCAAACCCGCACTGATCTGATCGTCACCTCGATTTATGGCACGCTGGATGGTTTGCAGACGGTCGTTGGGGTCGAAGCATCCGCAGCAGAACTACCCTCCGACACCATGTTCGTGGCTATTGAGGGCGGCAATCACGCACAATTCGGGTATTACGGGGCACAAGCGGGCGATAACGTCGCCACGATCTCTTATGCCGAGCAAACCGAGCAGGTGGTGACGGCGACGGTGGCGCTGTTGAGCCGTATCGGGGGGTAAGGGAGCATCGCGTGCAGCTTTCACTGTTTGGGGACACCCGCCCGCTGGATATTGACGCCCTCGCCCGTTGCCTACAGGCGGGGGTCGTCACGGTTGATGTCGAAACCAACACGCGCTATCCGGGTACGGGTCCGCATATGGATTACGGACTCAGCTACCCCGCCGATATCACGGTGATCGCGTTGGCGTGGGGGGACGGGGAAAGCATCGACACCACCGCCTTTCCCGTGCCCTTTGACGCCTCCATCCGACAATATTTGACAATGCTCTTCAACAGCGCGTCGGTACTGAATCGCCCATAATGCCGTGTTCGATATGCGCCAGTTGAGCAAACTGACGGGCGGCACGGTGCCCAAGCACATTTGGGATACGCAATCGATGGCGCATTTGCTATCACCCAAAGTGGATGCCAGCTACAGCCTGTTGGCAGTCGCACAGGCGCTGGGCATCCCCATTTTCGAACGGCAGCAAGCGCTCAAAAAGCACCGCAGCAAATTACAGAAGTAGGGCTTTCGCGGGCTAAAGCCCTACTTCTGTAATCTTTTCATTTAATGACTCCGCGATTTGGTGCGCGTTCAACGGTTTGCCCAAAAAGCCATCAAAACCTGCCGCCTGCGCCGTATGTCCGCCCGTATGCCACCCACGATCTAAGCGTCGGTCGCTGGGTGCATTTCACTTTGGTGCATCGCTATGATTTCATAACAGGTAAACGGGCGGATATTCGGCGCGGCGACTCTTGGGGTTGGGGATTTTTCCACGAGCGCCTAATCCGCCCCTACATTTACGTTGATGAGACGATAGGG
>JBBRTY010000180.1:0-8447 GCA_038248285.1 Aggregatilineales bacterium | reverse complement strand
GCCGATCAAGAAGCTGACCAGCGGACCGATAAAGGCGACCAGCAGCGACACCCGCGCCCCATAGACCAAACGGCTGAAGATGTCGCGTCCGAGGTTGTCGGTGCCAAAGATGTGTTCATCTTTCAGGGGCACATACCCACTATTGGCGGGGCGGATGATCACGCTATCGGGCAACACATAGACCGTACCGCCCAAGTCGGCATTGACCACGCCCGTGCCGCCCGTCTCGCGCAAAATCGGCGTGCCCGGCGGGATCACTTGACCGTCGTTGACGGCGACTTCCCACCCCGTCGGGATCGTCTCTGTGAACACCTCAATCGGCGATAGTTCAATGCGCGAACTGCCCACGAACACCGTCCCGCTGACATTGGAGAGGATCGTCTCGTTGTCACGCCCGACGCCCGTCGCCAGCACATCGCCGGCATTTACCTTTTGTCCCGTGACGACTTGCGGTTCACCACCGCTAAGCCGCCATTCTTCATCGCGCGGGCTGAGGATCGGGAAGGCGCTCATCAGCCATTGGGGGGCAGAGTTAGAGAAATCGCGGTCTTGCAGGTCAAACGGATAGGGGGCGATCACGGGCGCAAAAAGGGCGGTCAAGATATTGATGATGATGATCAACAGCCCGATCATCGCCAAACGATTGCGGGTGAGGCGCTTCCACGCATCCGCACCGAGGCTCTCGCCCTTTTTATAGACACCGGGTTCGAGCTTGGCGACCGCTCCCGGACTCGCTAGATTCTTTGTGGTTGTAGCCATGAGTCGGGTCTCCCGTTAATCAAAACGAATACGCGGGTCAAGCCACGCATAGCCGATATCGACCAGCGTATTGGCGACCACCAAAAAGAAGGCGAACAACAGCACCAAGCCCATGATCAGCGGGTAATCGCGATTGCTGATGCTGGTGATGAAGGCTTGCCCGATGCCCGGCACACCGAAGATGCGCTCCACGACGAACGAACCGGTCAGCAAGAAAGCGGCAATCGGACCCAACACGGTGATCACCGGAATGAAGGCATTTTTGAGGGCGTGGAAGACGATCACATAGCTCTCGCGCAGTCCCTTGGAGCGCGCCGTGCGCACGTAATCTTCATTGAGAACTTGCAACAAACTGGCGCGGGTCAGACGAGCGATGATGGCGCTTTCGGTCAAGCCGAGCGCGAACGCCGGCAAGATCACGAATTCCCAACTGCCCCAACCCGATATCGGCAGGATGCCCAGATTGACCCCAAAAACATATTGCAAAATTGGTCCGCTGGTGATGGTCGAGACCGACACCCCCACGATGGCGATGCCCATACCCGCATAATCATAAAAGGTGTTACGGCGCAACGCCGCAATCGTGCCGAGCGGGACGCCAATCGTCAGCGCCACAATCAGCGCCGCCATGCCCAATTGTGCCGAGACGGGCAAATGGTAGGCGATAATGCCGCTGACGGTGCGGTTCCGCTCGCGGAAGGACGGACCAAAATTCATCCAGCGCAAGGCATAGCCGTTGGGCAGGTCGATATTGACGAGATAATCTTCGAGCGTGGTGCGCCGGAAGGTGTCATCGGTGATGCGGGGAAGGACGACCGCCCCCATGTAATCAAGATATTGTTTGATCAGCGGATCATCAAGATTATATTTGGCATTCAACGCCGCCAGCACTTGCGGCGGCACTTCTTTTTCGCGGGCAAAGGGACCGCCCGGCACCGCGTGCATCAAGGCGAAGGTCGTCACCGAGACCAAAAATAACACCAACAGCATCCATAATATGCGACGGACGATAAATTTGCCCATCAGTTTTGTCCTTTCTCCTCTTTACCCGAAGTGTGTATGCCAAAATTTTTGTTGAGCGTAATTATTGTAGGGGTAGGCACTTCTGTTGAGTAGATATGCGAGAGGGGACACGATGTGTCCCCTCTCTGGCGCTAGGACGCGCCCTTATTCGGGTGGTCGTAAACGACGTGCCGAATTAGTTGCTGATATCCCAGTTTTCGAAACGTTGGGTGGCACCGAGCGCGTTGGTACGTTCGACATACGGCTTGGTCATTTCGTTGCTGGCATAGAAGTAAATCGGGGCGATGGCGGCATCTTGAACGATCAAGATATCTTCTGCCTGCGCGTACAGATCGATACGGGTAGCGGTATCGGTTTCGCCAGCGGCGGCTTCGACCAAAGCGTCAAATTCGGCGTTCGTCCAGCCGGTATCGTTGTTGTTGGAGCTGCTGTGGAACACATCGTACAAGAAGTTGTGCGCATCCGGGTAATCCGAACACCATGCGGCGCGGAACGCGGGGAATTCCGACCGTTGATCCAAGTAGGTGGCGAATTCTTGGCTGGTCAGCTCGACCGTGACGCCCAGTTCATCTTGCCACATCGCTTGAATAGCTTCGAAAATAGCTTGGTGCGCGCTACTGGTGTTGAACAAGACGGTGATCGGGGGCAGTTCGCTGGCATCGCTCAAGCCGAGGTCAGCCAACGCTAGTGCCAATTCTTCTTGCGCCTTGTCGGGGTCATAGCTGATGCCCAGATCGGGGAAGTCAGCGACTAGCGGGGCGGCGCTCATGCCCGGATTGGTGAAGAAGGGGGCGGGTTGTTGCCCGCCACGGGTGACGTTTTCCACGATGTCCACACGGTCGATGGCATAGGACAGGGCGCGGCGCAGGTGGACGTTGTCCATCGGCGGTTCATCGACGCCGAAACCAGCGTAGTAGGAGCAGCTCAAGACGCCTTGACCGAATTCTAAGCCCAACACGGGGTCGGCTTGAATACGGGGGATGTCGGCGACCGCGACGGTATCGGTACGATCCAGTTCACCGGCTTCATAACGTGCCAGCGCGACGGTTTCGTCGATGACATAGAACACAACTTCATCGAGCGCGGGCACGGGGATGGTCGCGGTGCCGGACCAGAACGGGTTCTTGATGATGGTGATGCTTTCGCCACGCGGCCATTCCTTGAGAGCGAAGGGACCAAACGAGACGAAATTGGCGGCTTCGATCCAGAATTCAGCATATTCTTCGATCACCCATTGCGGTTGCGGACGAGCCATCCACAGACCGAAAATGGCGGGGGTGAAGCTATAGGCATTGGGGGCAACGATTTGCAAGGTGTAGTCGTCCACAGCGCTGACGGCGACAGCTTCTGCCGCGCCGGTGCCGCCGTTGAACTCCACGCCGCCGACGATTGCCGGAGCCAAGACATAGGCGTAATCACCAGCGGTGGCGGGATCCAGCGTGCGCAGGATGCCATACACGAAATCGCTAGCGGTCACATAACGCACTGCGCCCGCTTCGTCGGTCACTTCTTCAACAGCGCCCGCTTCGGTATTGTATTTGACCCACGGCACGTTTTGCAGCAGATTGAAGACGAAGGTGGTGGTGCCATCGTCGTTGGTCGTGGCGGTGTAGTCGGTCGCCATGCCCAATTGAGTCGACGAGTCTTCGGCGATGAAGGTCACACCGATGTAGGTCATGTCCAAAATCTGGATGGAGCTGGAGTCAGTGGCGATAGCTGGGTCGAGGGTGGGGACATCGCTGGCACCAATATCGGTACGCAGGACTTTAGCGCCATCTTGCGCGCCTACACCACCCACGAGCGACAACGCGAGGGTTGCCACGATCATCAGGGCGATCAAACGAAAATTCTTACGCATAACTTGCCTCCTGTGTAAAAAACAAATTCAACAACCATTTCATCAGCCTATGGCGAAAATCACAGAACTTATTAAAGACCGTGCGCTAAGCCGCATGAAAATTAACATGATCACGCTTGTTTCGCAAGCGCCATTATGTTTATGATACACATTATCGGCGCAAGATGTTCAAAGGGGGTGGGGCAGTTTCACCAAGAATCTCGTTTGGGTTTTGATGATTTTTGCTGTACACGGGGGGATAGGGAGCCTGAAGACTCGGCGGCGTCCTCCTAATCCCTGTTTTAGTTCAATAATTTCGGCAGCAACGAATCCATCAAATTCGCCGTCTCGTCAATCGATTGGGCGTCGTCGGCATACGAGATGATGTTGAGTTGGGGGTCATAGCTCCAGAAGCCGGCTTGTTCATAGAGGTAGCGGATGTAGGTATAGCAGATGCCTAACACGATGCGCGCCAGCGTGCCCCCCACCAACGGGAACATCACGATCACACCGCGATCATGCAAAAACAGCTTGAGTCCCAGTTGCGCCAACGGGTAGTGCAACATCACCTCGTGTTCACCAACAGGTTCCGCGATCAACGATGGGTCGAGGCCCAGCAAGATGCGCGCCAGCGACTTGGGTTTCAGCTTGCGAAACGGGTGGAACGTTTCTGGTTGCGTCGGGTCGCCATTATGGGCGAACGCCCATTCCAGCATGGCGGGCGTCAGCCGTCCGGTTTTGGGCACCACCAGATGAATCAGATAATCGTTCACGCGACCTGACTCACATCACAAAAGTTTCGTTTGGGGGGTACGCCAATAGCTGGAGCCATCGCCGTGACGATTGAAGTGTCCGGCTTCAAATAGCTCGCGCCGCAGCAACGCCGGGTCTGCAAAAGTATGCAGGGTGTTGAGCAAGTCATTAAGTTGCTTTTCGGTATAGGTTTCCCCCTTGTCGAAATGCGACGCCAAATACTCAATAGCGATGATCTGCATCTTGCGGGAAGCGGGCCACTGCGTGAGCCGCCCTTGGGTATCCATAAAATTACGCAGTTTGGACAACTGTTTGTTGAAATCACTGTCATTCACGAGGGCGAACCTCCGCTCGTTTTTCTTTAAGCAGATCGATGAAAAGAGCGATATTATAAATCATGCCGAGCGCTAGATCGACGGTGTGGGCGCTGCGAGTTTGCAACGTCAACTTGCCCCCGCCCAGCGTATAGCCCATAAAGTCCTCCCACGCAATCGGCATCGTCTCGGTGATGATCCCCTCGTTGCTGAGCGACAACCCCGCCCCAAAATCGACCTTCTCGCCGGCTGCCAACTTTTTATTGACCACCGGACGCAAGACGCGATCCACATTTTCGGTGATGCGCGTGCCTAGTTCGGCGGGGCGGCGGTAAGCGTTGGTGATCGTCATCTTGTCGCCCGCATAGGTATGAACTTCGATGCGATAGACATCGCGCCGCACCAACCCGCCCAAGTATGCTAAGCGTTGCGCTTGCAGCCCCACCCATTTGATCTCATCATAGGCGAAGAAGATCACGCTTGATCCTTCGCGAAAGCTGAAACCGCGCCGATAGAGGATGATCTCGCGGTACCACAAGTGCAAGATGTACCAACCGAGTACCAACGTCGCCAATGCCATGCCGACGAGTGTCACGGGCAGCGCCCACCATGTCTCTAAGGGGGCGATGCCCAACCCAAAGAACACCGCGATGGGTGCGCCGATGATCGTGCCGATGACCAGCACGCGCAGACGGTTGGTCGGGTAAATGGCGACAGATGCGCCTAAAGCGGGGTCGGCTGGGATGACGGGTTGTTCATTGTCCATAGGGCGTAGATTTCCTTTTAAAAACAGGGTTTAGGATTTAGGGATTGGGGGGTAGGGGCGCAATCCATTGCCCCCTACCCCCGTTTATTTGGGCGTTATGCGAGATCGAAATTGCTTGCTCAAACCTCACCCTAAATCCCTATCCAGTTTATTCGTATTGAATGGCGATTTCGCGCTTGGTCTCCGACGACTCGACAATCGCGTCGCAGATCACGGCGTTGCGATAGCCATCTACAAACGTCGCCCCCAGCGGATCGACCGGCTTGTCATTGACGATAGCATCGAAAAAGTGGTTAAACTCATGCACGAACGAGTGTTCCCAACCGATGATGTGTCCTTGGGGCCACCAGTTTTCCCAATACGGGTGGTAGCTCTCGCTGACCGAGACATTATGAAAGCCGCGCGTCTCTTTGGGGTCTTCGTTCGCCCAAAAGACGTTCAGTTCATTCAGGCGTTCTAGGTTAAACTGGATCGTCCCGTTTTCGCCGTTGATCTCCAAACAGTTGTAATTCTTGCGTCCCTGACAGAAGCGTGAGGCTTCGAGCGTGCCCAGTGCGCCATTCTCAAAATCGACCAACGCCACGAACGCATCATCGACATCGACCTTGCCCATGCCCGAACCATCGGGCAGGGGGCGTTGCTCGATGAACGTCTTGGTCTTGCCCATGACATTCTTGGGTTCGCCCACGAGGAAACGCGCCAAGTCGATGATGTGCGCGCCCAAATCACCGAGCGCACCGCTGCCCGACACCGATTTATCGAGCCGCCAAATCTTGGGGAAGTTGGGGTCGATAATCCATTCTTGCAGATAGACCGCGCGAAAGTGGAAGATGCGCCCTAGTGCGCCGCTGTCGATCAGGCGTTTTGCCTGCACAATCGCGGGCACAAAACGATAATTGAAGGCGACCATGTGCTTGACGCCCGTCGCCGTCACCGCGTCCAACATCGACTTGGCTTCGGGGGCGTTGCGCGCCAAGGGCTTTTCGCAAAAGACGTGCTTGCCCGCCCGCGCCGCCGCGATGGTCGGCTCGGCATGGATATCGTTGGAACCACCATTGTCGAAGACCTGCACAGTCGGGTCTTGAATCATGTCGCGCCAGTCAGTGTAATACTTGGCATAGCCATAGCGTTTCGCCGCTTCTGCCGTCGCCGCCTCGTTGCGCCCACAGATCGCCGCCAGCACTGGGCGCGCCACCGGGGGATACATCATATAAGGAAGCTTCTTCAAGGCATTGGTATGCGCCTTGCCCATGAAGGCATAGCCCAACATGCCGACGCCGATTTCGGGCGCTTCGCCTGTGGCGCGCGCCCCTGCCATCGATACAAACCCGACTTCATCCGCCATAAGAACTGCTCCTCTTGTTTAATAAATGGTAACTGCTCAGGCTGAAAAACGGTCGGTAATAAAGGTAGAAATGACCGTTGGCGGCAAATGGGTGGATATTCGGCGCGGTAACTTTCATGTTAACGAACGATTGACAAGCGCCTAATCCACCCCTACATCCACGTTTCGAGGGGTATTTTCCTGTTTTTCTTCACGTCTTCATGCCTCCCTATTTATTTTATTCTGTTTCTATACCTGAGTAGTTCGCCGATGCTGTTGGCGAATTGATTTTATCTAGGGTCGGCGTGTCTTTTTTGTGGAGGCGCAAGGCATTGCGCCCCTACGGATCATCTCCTATTTTGATTCGCCAACAGCATCGGCATAGTCGTCACGGATTCACCTTTGCACATGCGCCACTTTGCGCTATCCTTTTTCTTTACGCTCGTGATGTCCTATGCTCCGAAAGGGATTCCCCCTCATGACTCAGCCACCCAACGCCCCGCCGTCCGCCAACCAGAACCGCCAACTCCAAATCGAGTTGCCCGCCAACTTGACCGCGACCTATGCCAATGTCGTGATCGTCAGCCATACCAACAGCGAGGTGATCCTCGATTTTACGCAAGTCATGCCCAACGACCCGCGCGCGCGCGTGCAATCACGCATCGTGATGACGCCCCAAAATGCCAAGCTGTTCCTGCGCGCCTTGCAAACCAATCTGGAGATGTTCGAGAAGAAAAACGGCGAGATCATCCTGCCCCCACAACCCGTCACGCTTGCCGAGCAGTTGTTCCATGGCGCGCGCCCCACTGATCCACCGTCCACGCCGCCTAGCGAATAGCGGGCGATCATGACGGACACCCTGAACACTTTGTGTGATGCCATCCGCGCCGACTTTGACGCCAAGACGCGCGCCCGTGATGGCGCGATCACCGGTTCGCGCGAGGTCGTCCGCCGCTGCTCCGAAGCGATCCGCGCGTTGCATCGGCGCGAATGGGCGGACGCCCAAAGCAAACTTGACGCCGCCCGTGCCAGCGCCGATCTGATGGTGGCGGGGGTCGCCGATCACCCTGATTTGCTGTCGGCGGGCTATATCCAAGACGCGCTCAAAGAAGTCGTCGAAGCCTTCGCGACCGATGCCCTGATCCGCGATCAACCCCTGCCGACGCCCGCCCTGTTGGGGGTTGAGGGGAATACCTATCTGAACGGTTTGGCGGAAGCAGCGACCGAACTGCGCCGCTTCATCCTCGATATTTTGCGCCGTCCCGATGGCGACGCCGCCGAAGCCGAACGCCTGTTGATGTGGATGGACGCCATTTATGATCAACTGGTGACATTCGACTTCCCCGACGCGATCACGGGCGATCTACGCCGTCGTACTGATGTGGTGCGCGGCGTGTTGGAACGCACACGCGGCGATCTGACGTTGACGATTCAGCAACAGCGCTTGCAAGCGGCGCTCAAGGCATTTGAAGATCGGTTGTAGGGGCGCGGCGCTCACCCCACCAGTTGCCCCGATAAACGGTCTTGATAAAGAGTCGGCGTAACTGCTTAGGCTGAAAAACGGTCGGTAATAAAGGGGGAAATGACCGTTGGCGGCAAATGGGTGGATATTCGGCGCGCGAACCTTCATGTTAATGAACGATTGACAAGCGCCTAATCCACCCCTACATC
>JBBRTY010000179.1:0-8659 GCA_038248285.1 Aggregatilineales bacterium | reverse complement strand
TATGGTCCCGACCCGATGGCAGGGTTCGCGGTTGTGCGACCGGGCGGCACTTGTCCCGCTTGTAATGCTTTGGCGAGCGCACGGTAGCGCGCCTTTGTGCGCATCCCGACTCGATCTACCCCAACGGCGGATCGGGTCGGGATAACATACCCCCACCTTGACGCCGCCCGTCCGCGCGGGGACAATCGCGCCTTGCGAATCGAAACAACGGGATCAGCCATGACAGACGATAGACAGCAAGAAGTAATGCAAATGTTGGCACAGCTCTATGTCCAAGGCGGCGCAACCGCCGTGCGCGAACTCCTCAGCAGCTCCGGCGAGGTGCCTGATGCTGTGATCGAACAATTGCTCACCGCACTGGAAGCGCAAACCACCGCCGAAGCAGCGGCAAATGCCGGGGCGACGCTGGCAGGCGCACTGGCGGGGATGCTGCCCACCGAGACGATCAACATGCTGGCGAGCAACACCGTCGCGGTCAAAACGGGCGTCCCTGATAAACTGGAAGAATGGCGCGCTCAGTTAGTGGCAACCCACGAGGACTTCAGCGGTCGGGGTGCGGATTATGCCAACGAGGTCGCTTTCGTGGCGGCACTGCTGGCACTGCTAGACGATCAGACACCAGCCGCCATGCCTCCCGAAAACCCCTACCAACAGATCGTGGACAGCATGGTACAGGCAATCCAGTCGTTTCGCGATCAAACCGGAACCTAAATGGACGGGCGGACGCTTCCAGTTTGGCGCGTCCGCCCCTCGTCTTATTCCCGCATCTTTCTGCGGACGCCCTAGCCTGTCGCGGGCGCGACCTTCACCCGCTTGGCGCTGATGCTGATGCCCAAGCTCAAACCGACGGCGATCAACCCCAAGATCGACGCTGAGGCGAACACCAAATGATAATCGCCCAAAATTTCGCGGAAGAACCCGCCGGTATAGCTGGCGATCCCCGCCCCGATCATGTGCGCACAAAAAATCCAGCCATAGATCGCGCCGAGCGATTTGCGCCCAAATCGTTGTGCCGTCAAATTGACCGTTGGCGGCACCGTCGCCACCCAGTCTAAGCCGTAAACGAGCGCGAAGATCAGCATACTGTTCATGCTATAAATGAATGGCAATGCCACCAGCGAAATGGCGCGCATCCCATAATAGAGCGCCAGCAACCGCCGATTATCAACGCGATCCGTCAACCAACCGCTGGCGGTCGTGCCGATGATATTCATCAAGCCCATGAAGGCGATTGCCCACCCGATCTCAACTTTTTGGAAACCGTGTTCCAGCGAATGCGGCAGCAGGTGGGTGGTGATCAAGCCAACAGTGGTATAACCACATACAAAGAAGCTGCCCGCCAGCAACCAAAAATCACGGGTGCGGAGGGCTTCCCGCAGGGGCGTAGACCGCTCATCGTTGGCGCGCATCGCGGTGTTGGCGACGCCGATAGCGGTGGTTCCAACATCCTGCGGCGTGTTGCGCATCAAGAAGACCGCCGGAACAAGAATGATGGCGATGATCAAGCCGAGGATAGCGAATATCCCTTGCCACCCCGCAACCTCGACCAGTGGGATGAGCGCGGGCAAGAATAACAGTTGCCCCGCCGCCGCTGCACTGCTGAACATGCCAAGCGCCAAGCCGCGATATTGATTGAACCAGCGAAGCGCCACCGTGCCGCCCAACGTGCCCGCCACTGCGCCCGTACCAATGCCGATGATCGCGCCCCAATAGAGATAGAATTGCCATAACTCGGTCATCGTGAGCAGGAGCGTCAAACCGAGCGCGATGATCACCAAGCCGCCGATCATGACGCGGCGCGGACCAAAGCGGTCGATCAGCGAGCCGCCGATGGGTGCCCCCAAGCCAAAAAACAGCAAGCTGATCGCGAAGGCAAGCGAAATACTGGCACGATCCCACCCGAATTGTTGTTCGAGCGGATCAAACAAGACGCTGGTGGCGTTACGCACCCCAGCGGAGAGCAGGAGCGCCAAAAAGGTGACGAAGACGATCAGCCACGCATAATGCAAGCGAAAAGGCGGACGAGACACAGTCATGATTATTCTCGCTGGAAATACAAGAACGAAAAGGTTGCTTCTAGTGTAGGGGATGTGCGGGGATACCGCCTAGTGCCACCTTGTGCCGTAAGGACGTGCCGCGTGTTGCGGAGAACGTGTTGGACGCCGCCTCTACTTCAACGCCGCATATGCCCGTGTGAGCGCAGCCCATTCTTCCAGCACCAATGTCTCGGCACGGCGCTTCGGGTCAATTTGAGCGATCTCCATCATCGCTGCCGCGTCCTCATGGCGCAGCCCAAAACCCTCGCCAAAGGCATTCTTGAGTTGTTTGCGCTTTTGCGCAAAACCCGCCCGTACCACCCGAAAAAAGAGCGCCTCGTCCGGCACCTCGACAGGAGGCGTATCGTAGGTGGTCAGCCGCAAAACGGCGCTATCGACATCAGGACGGGGCCAAAAGACCGAGGGCTTTAGGCGCATGACCAGTTGCGGCTTGGCATAAAATTGCACGCTCACCGCCAGTAAACTCATCTCCCCCGGCTTGGCGACGATCCGCTCTGCCACTTCTAGTTGTACCGTCAGCACCAGCCGTCGGGGACGGTTGCGCGCCTCTAACATGTGGCGCAAGATAGCGCTGGTGATATAGTAGGGCACGTTGGCAACCATAATATACGGCGCTTCGCCCATTAAGCCATCGACATCGACGTGGAGGATATCGCCGATCAAGATGCGTACATTGGTCAATCGTTCCAGCGCCAATGCCGCATCTAGCACTGTTTCCAGTCGATTATCAAGTTCGACGGCGATCACCTCGCCCGCGGCGTGTCCTAAGCGGGTAGTCATCGCGCCGGTGCCGGGACCGATCTCAAGGACGCGATCCGTCTTGTCGAGTTCCGCCAGTGCCACGATCTTGTCGAGCGCGTTCGGGTCGTGGATGAAATTTTGTCCCAAACTCTTCTTGGGCGTGATTCTGTGCAGGTCAAGCAGGGTTTTGGGATTCATTGACATCACTCCATCAAAAAGTAGTCAATCGTCGCCGGTACCGGCATTAAAATATACACATCGGTATAGCCCGACCATGTGCGCCAATCGGCATCACTATAGCCTAGATCGACCCACAACTTAAAACTACGGGGACCACCCGTATCGGCGATCTCGCCCACGCCATACCCGGACACAAAAATTTGGGTGCCATAAGGCACCATGCGCGGATCGCTGGCGACGATGCCTTTTTGCAAGATTTTGCCGATGCTGGTGATGTTGTCGCCCCCCAATGCTGCTGGATGATAACTGGTGGCGTACATGCGCAGTACCCGCCAGTATTCGCGCGCGCCCTGTTCGGTCTCGATGGTGCGGATCACCACATTCGTCCCATACAGGATCACACGATTGACGGCGGGCTGTGCCACCACATCTTCGAGCGATGCTTGTTCGACCGCGACCTCATTTTCATAGCGCACGCGCGTGCGTTGGTGCAGCACGCCACTCACCCCCGCTTGCCCCGCCCTAAAATTGTCAATTTCGAGCGTGGCGTCGGCTTGGTAGATGGTCTCGAAGGGGATGGGCACATCGGTGGTTTCGATGGCTTCGCGCACGCGGATCACGCGCACGCTCATCCCCGGCAACAAGAACGTAGTTTCTGCTGGAATGGCATAGTCCAACCCGACCAGCGCGATCTCGGCTTGGGCGAGGGCGTCGCCGACCGTCGCCCCTTGCGAGCGGACTTGCGTCGTCTCGCCATCGGCGATCAGCGTTACCGGACGGGCGCGCTCGATACGAACTTCGATGTCGTTCATCAAACTGGTGTTCAGTGGCGGCGTGATGGTATCCGCCGTATAGAGGGTGATCCCGGCAGCGAATAAGGCATCCCCGAGGGTCGCGGCGGTTGTTTGGATCAAGCGCGCTTCGCCGCCTTCGACCACTTGTACTGTCACTGAGTGGCGCACCTCGATATGGCTGACCGGCACGGGCCACCCTGATAATCCTGAGGGCGTCGTCTCGGTGCCATCCACCACCACGCGGTCATTGTTGCCTACGACGATACCCGCCTGTTGCAAAATCTCCGCCGGGTTGTTGAGCGTCGTTAGAATCGGTACTGTCTCGTGATCGATCTGCAAGAAGACAGTGCGCGCCCGTTCCAAACGGATGATCGTGTTGGGCGCGATGAGGGCGTCCAAGGGCGGTGTCACTTGATCGGCTTCGCCAACACTGACCCCCAACTGTTCTAGCAACACGCCGACAGTTTCGGCATAAGTGCGGGTTTGCACAGCGTTGTTATCGACGATCACCGTCACCGTGCGGGCTTGCGTCACTAAATAGAGGGTAGCCCCACCCATTACTGCGACCGCGCCGATGATCGCCAGCATGACCACCACAAAAAGAGGGAGTAGCCCGACCCGAAATGAACGGGGTGCTGTTCGGTGTTTGGCGGGTTGGGTGTCTGCTGTGGAAGTCACCCTCAACCTTTCAGCTCAGCGGTCGAAAGTCATCATTCAGACAGGCAAGGCGCGTGCCATGAATCAAAACAGCCTGATCATCGGCGTTGTGGTCAGGCTGGGTGACCTTGCGGCACCCAAGATACTGCCCTTAGTGCTGCTTCCTTTCGGATCTGACACGGTTCGAGAGTCTTGCCGCGCAAGACCCAACCTGACCACACTGCCGATAATCTGGCTGTTCATGATGCCACGATTCTAGCAGAAGGGCGCGCGCAAGTCAATTGTCGGACGCGCTGTTGCGCGCCCGACACTAAAAAAAGCCCACCGCCGCCTAGCCGCTATCCTGATGTGCCCAGAATTTGATCGCGCGCTTCGAGGGCGGGGGTGAAATTACGATTGAAGCTGATCGCGCCGTTCAGGTTGTCGAGCGCGCGTTGGGTTTCGCCCAAGCCTTGCCGCGCCAAGCCTCCATAATAGAAGGTTTCTTCGACATATTGCCCGCCGCCGTCGTTGAGGTTGGCGCGCGCCAGCGCCAGCACATCCTCAAACCGCCCGGTTTGCAGATAGGCTTCGAAAATGCCGAATTGATACCACGTCATACGCCATGGCAGTTGTAAGCTGCGGGCAGTGTCATAGGCAGCAGCCGCGCGCGGGAAATCGCCGAGCAGCGTATAGCCTGTGCCGACATTGAACCATGCAAACGGGTTTTGCTGGTCGGCACGCGCTTCGTCAGTGGCGCGGATGAGGGCATTGTAGGCGTTTTGATTGCTATCCCAATCCGTCCCCAAAAGGACGCTGAGTTCGGCTTCGCGGTCGGGGGTATACAGCACAATGTAGACATAATTAAAGTGCTGCCAATACTCTTGGATGTGATCATAGGTATAGGGTAGGTTGGGGCCATCGTAGCTGTCTTGGGTGAGGAAGGTGCTGGCAGCATCATCATAGCCACTGACCAACAAATAATGCCCCATCCAGCCTTGCCCTGCCGAGACCGGATCGTAACCGGATTCGATCACCACTGGGAAATTATTGGCGAGCAAGCGTTTCAGCAAGTCTTGCGTGCCGCCATAACGTAATGCTGCCTGCACACCCGTCCCCGAAATGGTGTTGACATATTCCGTCATCTGCCATGGGCTGACATTCTTGTCTTCGGTATTGGGTTTCAGCCATTGGGCAGCGGTATTTTGGTCGCCCACCACGCCAAAATAGCTTAAGCCCATCATGATGGTGGCGGGACCGCAGTTATTCCACCCTTGATAGATGTGGGTGATCCCGTCGAGGCGGTAGCTGGTCGGCAGCACCTCGGCAGGGGGGGGATTTTCCGTTTGCGCGCTGACCATGCTTGTGCCCATCAGCACCAACAGCAGCAAAAGGAGAAATGACCGGAAGGAAATGCGCTTAGAAACAGAGTTTTGCATTGTGCCTGAACCTCAATGCTTGAACATTCACATTAGGATCATTATATAGAGGTGCGCACTGGTTCACCACGCCGATGATCCACCGCTTAGGCACCGTTTGGGCACCGTTTATTGTGTGGGCTTTAAGCCTATCGCCTATCGTTCTATAAAGCGTTATAATTCGTCACAGTTGTACTCCTTTTTGAGCCATAACGAGGCGAGGACGTTCGTCTTATGCAAACTGATTCATTGATAGGACAGCAGTTCAATGCCTTTCAAGTAGAAGCGAAGATCGGGCAGGGGGGGATGGCGACCGTTTATCGGGCGCACCAAGCTTCGGTCAATCGCTCCATTGCCCTGAAGGTCATTGCGCTGGACTCAGCACAAGGGCGTCGCGATGAGTTTCGCGAACGTTTTGCCCAAGAAGCGCGCGTCATCGCGTCCCTAGAACACATTCATATTTTGCCAATTTATGATTATGGCATCGTCAACGATCAGTTCGCCTATATTGCGATGCGGTTACTGCGTGGCGGGACGCTCGCGGATGTGCTGCGCGATACGGTGCCGTTAGACCGTGCCGCTGATTTGCTCATCCAAATGGCGCGCGGGCTAAGCTATGCCCACAGCAAAGGCGTATTGCACCGTGATTTGAAACCCTCCAATATCTTGTTGGATGAGACGGGCAATGCCTTTTTGTCTGATTTTGGTCTGGCGAAATTGATCGAAAACCCCATCGACATTACCCGCAGCGACTCGATTGTCGGCACGCCGTCGTATATGTCGCCAGAGCAACTGCGGGGGGAAGCGCTGGATGCCCGTAGCGATATTTATAGTTTAGGCGTGATCCTCTACCACTTGGTGGCGGGGACTCTGCCGTTCCGCGCGAACGACAACAATGTCTTGTCGGTGATCTATCAACACCTCGAAAAAATGCCCGATCCGCCTTCCCAATTTAATCCGCAACTGCCGGCAGGGGTGGATGCTGTCGTCCTCAAAGCGCTGGCGAAGCAACCGACGGCACGTTATTCGACCGCCATCGAATTAGCGATGGCATTCAACGAGAGCATCGGGCGGACGGTCAGCACGGGCAGTTATCCCGTGATCACCGTGCGGGATCCCGAAAGTAAATCGACCGAGACGTTTTCTAAAATCATCCCCGACACCAACCTGACCCCCGACTCGCGCCCTTCGACGCCTTCTGGGACGACGACACCCTCCGCTATTATCGGAAACGGTAGGACCTCATCCCTCTCGCTGCTCTTCGCCGCTGTCATGATCGCCGCCTTCGTCTTGGGCGCGCTGGTGGTGGCGAGCGGGATGATGAATCCCGCACCGCTTCCCCCCGCCGCGACGATAATGCCGCGTGCGACAGTCTTGGAGGGCGAAGTTGCGACGATGGGGACGGTTATCCCGACACCGGCGGAAATCGCCCTAGCGCGTGCCAGTTTGGGCGCAAATGGCTTCATCGCTTATGCCGCCTGTAACCAATCGAGCCAATATCACGCCGCCCAAGTGCGCGAAATCGCTGTTCTCGCAGCGGCGTATAACCTGCCGTTCCGTATTTACAACGCGGATACCGACAAATACGTCCAACAAACCCAGATCGAACAGGCGCGTGCTGATGGCGTGCGTGGTTTAATCGTGTGCCCGCTTGACCCGGAATTGCTGGGGGTCACGTTGTCGAGCGCCGCCGATGCCGGGCTGCCGATGGTGTTTATGATCTCGCAGATGGAAAATTATGGCGGTGTCTTGATGGCGGGTGATGACTACTTGATGGGGATTCGCAGCGGGCAAGCATTGGGCGAAATCCTGAATGCTGAACGCGACGGGCAGGCGAACATCGTCATCCTTGATTTCCCCGATATGCAATCGATCGTCGTGCGTGCTGATGGCTTGGAAGCGGGCGTGAAAGAAATCGCGCCGAATGTCAACATTGTCGGGCGCTTTTTGGGCGCAACGCGCGAATTTGGGGAAGCTTCGATTGCCAAGCTGATCGCCGATGGGGTCGAATTTGACGCCATTTTGAGCATCAATGATGCCGGTTCTTATGGCGCTATTGCTGCTTTGGAAGCCGCTGGAATCCCCCCCGACGAGGTGATCATCAGCAGTGTTGATGCCGAGTCATTGGCACGTCAATACATCGCTGATGACTATTATCTGCGCGCCTCGTTGGATGTCGGCAGTGAAGCATTTTCGAGGGCGGGGGTCAACACCCTCGTCAAATTGCTGGCAGGGGCGACGGTTGTCGAGACGATCCTCGTGCCGCCGGGCGAGACGATCACCCGCACTAATTTGATCGAAGCCACTGCCGAGGCGGGCTAACATGCGGTTGATTCTTGGTCATTTTGGCGACCACCATCCCTTCCAGTAGTTCGAGTCGGTCTTCGGGCGTGGAGGTGCCTCGTTGGATGCGTCCTAAATACGCCTCAACGCTCATCCGCCATAGGGGAACATCCGCCAAGGTCAACGCTGTGACCGGTTCGGGCGTGGCAATTGTCGAGATCATGATTGTGCCTTTCTTAACCTTCTTGGCGAACTATTCAGGTATAGAAACAGAATAAAATAAATAGGGAGGCATGAAGACGTGAAGAAAAATAGGAAAATACCCCTCGAAACGTGGATGTAGGGGTGGATTAGGCGCTTGTCAATCGTTCGTTAACATGAAAGTTCCCGCGCCGAATATCCACCCATTTGCCGCCAACGGTCATTTCTCCCTTTATTACCGACCGTTTTTCAACCTGAACAGTTACGGGAAAGCGTAACTATTCAGGTATAGAAACAGAATAAAATAAATAGGGAGGCATGAAGACGTGAAGAAAAATAGGAAAATACC
>JBBRTY010000178.1:0-8665 GCA_038248285.1 Aggregatilineales bacterium | reverse complement strand
TAATGTCAGGGCTGTTGCAAAGTCCGATATGAAACAATGTTAGGGGATTACGAAAGCACATCCCCACCCAAAATCCCTCCCCATTTCATAGGGAGGGACTTCAAAAAACACTTTACTCCCCTCAGCATGGAATGGGGAGGGGCTGGGAGTGGGGATTATCAAATCTGCTATTCATTGAATTTGTCCTCTTTCGACTTTGCAACAGCCCTGACATGTCACCCCATAATGTAAATGCCGAACCAGTCGCGTTATAATAATCATTCAATAGACAAATGAGGGGGACAGCGCCATGCCTATTACCATGCCAAACCGAGTCGAATACGAAATCGTCAACGGGCGAGTCGGCATCGTGAGTGACGACGGCAACACCATTCCCGCGTATTGGTCTCATCCCAAACTGGGTGGGCGGTTCCCCGCCATTTGCATCATCCATGACTGGTGGGGCATCACGACCGTAGAGCGACGTTTGGCGCATTTGTTTGCCCAATGGGGCTGTTATGCCGTCGTGCCTGATCTGTTCGGTGGGGCGACCGCCACCACCCCCCACGAGGCGATGGCACTGGTGCGTCAGTATAGCGATCATGCCTTCCCCCTCATCGACCGCGCGCTCAAAGCGTTGGAGATGCACAACAAAACCAATGCTCATGTCGGCGTGATCGGCATCGGCATGGGCGGCAGTTTCGCCTATGAAGCCGCGATCAACCGCCCCACGCTTGAAGCCGTCGTCTCGATTTTCGGATTGCCGGGGCGCTATCTGGGCAAGTTCAAGACGGCAACGGTGCCCATCCTCGCCCTCTATGGTCAACCTGAACCGATCATTAAGCCCGACGACATGGCGCGGCTACAGGCGGAATTCTCAGAGTCAGCACAGCCGCATACCCTCGCTCTTGTGCCGGGACTCACCCGCGAAATGTTTGCCCAAGCGGGATCGACGACCGAAACCACCCCCAGCGATATCGCATGGGGGAAAATTATCACTTTTCTCGATGATGCCGTTTTAAGCCATTCAGAAGCCAAGCCTGACCGCCCTGCCAAGAAGAAAAAACCGTGACCCCGTGCCTTGTCTCCCGTTTAGGGTGTGTGCCCTATGAGGCGGCTTGGGCGCTGATGCGTCAATTGGCGACGGTCGAGCAACCGGATCGCCTGTTGTTGCTCAGCCATCCGCACACCTTCACGCTGGGCACAGGTGGCGATGACACCAACTTGTTGTGGGATGCGGATGAGCGCGCGCGGCGGGGTGTCGCGTACTATCGCGTAGATCGCGGTGGGGATGTGACCTATCATGGCAAAGGGCAGTTGGTCGGCTATCCCATTTTACGCTTGCTCCCCCCTATGCCCGATCAAGCGCCGCGTCCCGGCAGTTTGCGGCTGGGGGTGGTCGATTATCTACGCAAGCTAGAGCGTGTCCTCATCGCGGCACTCGCCGATGAGGGCATCCCCGCCAAGACCATCAGCGGACTTACGGGCGTCTGGGTGGATACCCCCAAGGGCGAAGCGAAAATCGCTGCTATGGGCGTAAAAGTGACCGTCAAGGCGATCACACAGCATGGGTTTGCCATCAACCTCAATACCGATCTCAGCTATTTTGAGGGCATCATTCCGTGTGGCATCCGTGATAAAGCCGTCACCAGTGTGGCGGCGCTGACCGGACAACCCGTCGATGAGGCGGCATTCGCGACGCGCTTGGTGCAGCATTTTGGGGAGGGGTTCGGCGTGGAGATGGTGGCGGCACCGGCACTGAGCGCGATCAACGCCTGTTGAAAAACGCCATCCCTACTGATTTGGGACGCTTTCGGTCCATTGGGTGGGCAGCATGATCATCAGACAATACTTATGTTCGGCTTTGAATTCGGGCGGGTTGGGGGTAAATTGCCCGCCCAACAGTTGCACGACATCGTTGAGCATTTTAAGATTGGAGTTCTGTTCTACTTGGAGCGAATCGTCATAAAACAGCTCGTGCATAGTCACGTCGCGCTCGTCGTCAGCAGATGACTCGTCTAGGAACGTCCGCGTACACACCATAACGCCGCCATTGTTTGGTTGTAGATAAAAATCGACATGGGCATTACTACTTGCCCGCATTAGGGTATCCATCAGCGCGTGCCGTAACACAAATTGCATGAACCGTTTATCGCTGACCACATGAAAATCACCCGCTTCAGGATTGGCGACAAACGTGAACGTGGCATTCCCCCCGACAGCAGCACTCATCAACCCCATCACTTCTTCACACAGAGCTTTGAGGTCGAAACGTTCGAGGTCAATCTGATCGATATGCAGTTGACCCTCCAGCATCAAGCCCAACTCTTCGAGGATGACCACCAAATAATCAACCTGTGCGATAATTTGCTGGGTGCGTTTTTGCATCCCGACATCATCCAAGCGATCCCGATAACGGGTGATGATCTCGGCAGACGTTTGAATGATCGCCAGCGGGTTGCGGAATTCGTGCGAGATGCGTCGCATCAGGGCATCTTTTGTTTTCTGCATCAGGCTTTCGGCATGAAACGCCGCTTCCAACTGGGCGGTTTCTTGGCGCAAGCGCTCGGCATTTTTACGGGCGCTGATATCAGTGACCACCGAGACAAAAATTGGATTATCGGGATGAAGGCGCGCGATGCGTACCTCTACCGGCAAGGTGCTGTCATCCATGCGCAGCATGTCCGTCTCCACAATCAGCGGTATTGTCGAATTAGGGTGGGCGGCAAATTTTTGTAAATGCTCAAGATCATGGGGCGTCGCGAAGCGCGTCAAAGGTAATGCCACCAATTGCACCGACGACGGCACCCCCATCAGATCGGCGGCAGCTTGATTACAATATTCAATTTGGATGTTATTATGAATAATTATCCCTACGGGTATCGCCTTAATTAATGTTTCCCAACGGCTTTCGAGATCGCGAATGAGTTTGAGATGGTTTGACAATTCTTCATTAAAGGCATGGTAATGCGCTTGCCACTGATCATGGGCGCTGGCGGCACTCAACTCAAACGCTTCTACCAACCGCTCAAAAGAGGCATTATCCTTGCTATTTTGACGCAAGGTGTCTAAAAGTTCTGGTGAGAGGGTGGGCGAATTCGTCATGCTGCAACCATTCTGCGTGCCTAGGAGCCAAAAAATCCAATCGGTATTTCAGTTTATTACCATTATAACCGCAACAACGGGCATTTTAAGGTTATAGTATTGAAACTTTTCAAAGAAGTATTGAGATTTTGTGAATTCTTAATTAAGTGCAAAAAAATTGCCTCTGCCAATGGTGTACAAATTGCAATCTACCCATATCACGAGCGCTAATGGTATGATACCTTATAATCTTTGGGTGCAATATGGAAAAATTATCCGAAAACCATGGAGAAAATCCTCATATTTCGCCAACAGGATGCCCCTGCCGCACAGAAAAAATTGCGTTTGCGCCCTTCAGGCATTAGTTTAGCAATTTTTCTGTTAGGCGTCACCTTTTTGACCTATATCCCGACATCAGAATCCATTGATGGCAGTGCTTTGTTGGCAACTGCCAGTTCCGTCGCACGACGCGGATCGCTCGACATCAATGTGATCGCCCATAGTGATTGGCTTCTACCGCCCATATCTGGCATGGGTATCCTTGGCAATGATGGTAATGTCTACAGCAAAAAAGGGCTAACTCCGTCGTTGCTGATGGCACCGCTGGTGATGGTTGCAGACGCACTGCCCGCGCTTACCCCCCAAGCCACTGCCATGCTTTTCAATCCAGTAGTGACCATACTGACGGCAATTTTATTATATATCCTTGCCCAGAATATAGGGCTAAAGGCGAATGCAGCTTGGCTCACAGCACTCATGTATGGCTGCGCGACGATGGCGCTGGTCTATGCCGGCACCTTGTTTGGCGAACCTTTGGCGGCACTGTTGCTGACGCTGGTTGTGCTGGCGTATGCCCGCTGGCGCACCGCTCGCGGCAAGCGTGCCCTGTTGTTGGCTGGGGTGATGGGGACAAGCTTCGGGCTGTTGATCGGCGTCAACCTTGTCTATGCGGCGCTCATCCCGCTGGCAGCGATGTTTTTGGGGTCGCACACGCTCATCAGACGCCCGGACGATAACGACCCTACAGAGAAGGGCACATTCACTCAACGCGCATGGACAGGGATACAAACGGGGGTGATCTTCGCGCTCCCGATTGCCTTTGCGCTGATCGGCATCGGCGCGCTCAATGCTGCCCGCTTTGGCGATCCCTTCACCAGTGGCTATCGTTTTGCCGAGGGCGAAGGTTTCATTCATCCCCTGTGGACCGGACTCTTCGGGTTAGTGTTCAGCCCCTATCGCGGCGTATTTTGGTATAACCCCCTCTTATGGGCGGCGCTCCCCGGCGTTTGGTTCCTCTTGCGTCAGCGGTCAACACGGGCGGTGATGCTGTTGGCACTAGCATTGGCGGCGGGCGTGGCGCTACTGTTCGCTAGTTGGTGGAGTTGGCATGGCGGCATCGTATGGGGTCCGCGCTTCTTGATCCCCGCTCTGCCGTTGCTGATGTTGCCATTGGCACCGGTGATCGAGCGCTTGGGCGATCCGGCAGGGCGCGCCCGGGCGCGCCGCCCGTTGCGCCTTGTGCTGATCGGCGGCTTCGCGGGGCTGGTGCTGCTGTCGATTGGCATCCAAGTCATCGGCGCACTGATCTCGTATGTGCCGTACTATGCGGAACTAAAAGCCGCTCACTTCACAGGCGATATGACCGCCATCGTCACCGAACTAGACGATACTGTGCTGACCGATCCGGCGCTCAGCCCGATCTTGGGGCAAGCCCGCTTGTTAGGGGCAGGCACCCCGCCACAGGTGGCATGGCTGGCGCAAGGCGTGGATGGGGGGATTTTGCTGGCGGCGCTGAGTCTGCTGGCGCTTGGCGTAGCGACAGCTTACCTTCCTCCAAGGCGAAGCTGGCGCTGGGGCATATTGCTGATCGCGCTTGGGGCGGCGGGGATCGTCGCGTGGCGTGGGGGGGCACCCACCCAGCCCCGAATCGATAGGCTGGCGACGGCGGTCGAGGGTGCTGACTCGGTGGTGGTCGCCAGCACCGCTTACGGCGCGGCATTGATCGACCTCGAAACGCGGGCGCGGGTCGTCAGCATCAATGCCCCCGTGTCAGAAACCGATAATCGGGCACAACAGTTGTGGGCACACGCCCGCCTTGGGAGCGCTCATTTCGCCTATTTGACATGGATCCCCCCCGCCGATCCGCTCGATTGGATGGGGCGCGCTTTGTTCGAGTCGGCGGCATTTTTAGGAGAGCAACCGCTTGATGGGCATCGGCTGTTGCGCTTTGAAACCAGTGCCCCCCCGTTAGCGCACGATGGCGGTTGGCTGTTTGGGGAGATCCGGCTCAACCGATGGGGTGCCCAGCTTCGGCAAGGATTTTTAGACGTGGCGGTGGAATGGCAAATCACAAGCCCGATCAACACGTCTTGGTTCATCCATGTGGTCGATGCGGACGGGCGTATCCTCGCGCAGCAGGATCGCGCCCCAATGGGTGGCTATGCCCTTAACAGCAGCGGGCAACAAGGGGGTATTTTACAAGATCGCCTCGCCTTCGCCCTCGATCCGCTGCCATCGGGGGCATCCTTGCGCATCGGCTGGATCGATCCCGTCACAGGGGAACGCTTGCCCGTGACCGCCGCGGACGGCACCGCGGTGTCCGATGGTTTTATCGTGTTGCCGCTGGAATCCCTAGCCCCTAACCCACCCTAGCCCGATCCGTCCCCGTTCGCGCTCAACGGTGACGATCTCGACTTCGAGGATGTCGCCCACATTCAAGACCGTGCCGCGCGGCATCTGGCTGCGGTGCAACAGCCCATCCTGTTTGACGCCAATATCGATGAACGCGCCAAAGTCCACGACATTGCGCACCGTGCCCGTCAGAATCATGCCGCTTTGCAAGGCATCCATCGAGAGGACATCCTTGCGTAACAAGGGGGCGGGCAGGTCAGCGCGCGGGTCGCGACCGGGGCGCGCCAATTGCTCTAAAATGTCGAGTAACGTCGGCACCCCCGTGCCCAGTTCCGCTGCCAATTGTTCGACCGGCTCTGCCGTTCGCAACCTCGCGAGGGCATCGCCGACCTGTTCCGGCGGTTGGGTCATGGTGACGCCCGCGCGGTTGAGGACTTGGCTGGCGATGGCATAACTTTCGGGGTGGATGGCGCTGGCGTCCAAGGGGTTGCGCCCGCCCCGAATGCGCAAAAAGCCCGCCGCTTGCTCGAAGGCTTTCGGTCCCAACCCGGCGATCTGCTTAAAGTCGGCGCGGCTGGAGAAAACACCCTGCGCATCCCGATACTCGACCATGCGTTCCGCTAGTTTTGTGCCAATGCCCGCGACATGCGTCAGCAGCGCCACCGATGCGGTGTTGGCATCCACCCCCACGCGATTGACGGTGGTCTCGACGACAGCATCCAGTTTTTCGGCAAGCTGCTTTTGGTTCACGTCATGTTGGTACAAGCCCACCCCAATGGACTTGGGGTCGATCTTGACCAGTTCTGCCAGCGGGTCAAGGACGCGCCGCGCGATGGAGACCGCCCCCCGCAATGTCACATCCAGATCGGGCAGTTCGGCACGTGCCAGCGGGCTGGCGCTGTAGACGCTGGCTCCCGCCTCGTTGACCATCACATAATGGAGATCGTCGCGGTCAGTGGTCAACTGCGCCACCAATTGTTCACTTTCGCGCGAGGCGGTGCCGTTGCCGATGGCGATCAAGGTGACACCATGCCGCGCCACCAACGCCCGCAAGGTCGCCAACGCCTCATCCCAACGGCGCTGGGGTTCATGCGGGAAGATCGCCTCGGTCGCCAAGACTTTGCCCGTCGGCGCGATCACGGCGATCTTACAGCCGGTGCGATAGGCGGGGTCTAGCCCCAAGACGACCTGCCCGATCAGCGGGGGCTGGTTGAGCAAGCCGCGCAAATTGACGGCAAACACATCAATGGCATGGGTTTCGGCATGAGCCGTCAACGCTGCGCGGACATCGCGCTCAATGGCGGGGATCAGCAACCGTTTGGCAGAATCGCTGATCGCCAGTTCGAGTTGTTCCGCTAGTGGCGAACGACGATCCGGTCGGTAATGGTCATGGAGGGCGGGCAACCATTCGCGCTCGGTCAGGTCGATACTGACGCGCAAAATCTTCTCGGTCTCGCCGCGATTGATCGCCAACACTTGATACGGCAACAGCCGATCCACCCGCGTGCTGAACTGGTGATAAGTGGCATAGACCCCTTTGTCATCGGCAGCGGCAGCGATCTTGGCACAGGTCAACATGCCCCATTTCAATGCCTTAGCGCGCACGGCACCACGAATGGCGGCATGATCGCTGATCGTCTCGGCGACGATATCGCGCGCGCCCTCCAGCGCCTCAAGGACGGTCGGCACCACGCCCTGCACATAGGGCGTGGCGATCTCGTCGGCGCTCTTGGGGGAACGGGCTTGCGTCAAGATCAAGTCCGCCAAGCCGCTCAAGCCTTTTTCGCGGGCGATGCCGGCGCGGGTACGCCGTTTGGGGCGATAGGGCAGATACAAATCCTCCAGCGCGGTCAAGGTGGGTGCCGTCTCGATCTGTGTTTGCAGGTCGGGCGTCAGCTTGCCCTGTTCGGCAATGACGGACAAAATCGTGCTACGGCGTTCGTCCACTGCCCGCAATTGGTGCAGCAGTTCGGTCAAGCGGAGTAGTTGCTCGTCGTCCAGCGCGCCCGTCATCTCTTTGCGATATCGGGCGATGAACGGCAAGGTATTGCCGGCA
The DNA here is from genome assembly GCA_038248285.1 of Aggregatilineales bacterium. Taxonomy (GTDB): domain Bacteria; phylum Chloroflexota; class Anaerolineae; order Aggregatilineales; family Phototrophicaceae; genus Flexifilum. The sequence continues at coordinate 915 of JBBRTY010000178.1, read as the reverse complement.
TCCAAGAGGTCAACAGCCGCGCTCACTTGGGCGGGGCGCAGATTTAAGGTGTGGGCGATTTCGGCGACGATGGCGTGGGTGGGAGCCATAGGCTTAGGATATCCTTTTGGGTAGAGGGTCGGTGTTATCGCTTGATTCAGCAAATGGCATTGGTTGTATACTGGTTCCTATAGACGACTTAACAATCAAAATCTGAAGGCATACTTCCCATGAAAGCGATCATCAAGCGCGCGAAAATCAAAGCCCCCGTCGAAGAAGTTTGGGCGGCATTGACCGACACGAAAGCCATCCGCGCGTGGATGGGCGATCCCGCTCCCAAAATTAACCTCTCGGTGGGCGGGCGCTATGCCTTGTTTTCGGGCGAAACCACTGGCACCTTCACCAGTATTTTGCCCAATACCGTCCTAGAGTATACATGGCGGCAGCATTCGTGGGATGCCGAATGGGGGGATTCACTCGTGCGTTGGGAGCTAGAAGAAGAGGGCAGCCGGACGCACATCCTGCTGGTGCATTCGCAATTGCCCAATGAGGAAGAACGCGCCAGCCACCTCGAAGGCTGGGACGATTATTGGCTGGAGCCGATGATCGATTATTTGAAGAATCTGGATTGAACGGGCACGAAGTCAATAAACTCAAGGGAGCAGGGTATGGCGCAAACTATAAGCAAGGTGCCAACAAGCATAAACACCATTTTCCTGACATCAGGAAAATGGTGTTTACTTCAGTGTGTCAGTTGATAAGAGTGGTTGTAACTGCTCAGCTCTCACCCAAAGCGAAGCGGCAATCCCTCTCCATAAGCGAAGCGGCGGGGCGAGGGACTTTCTACTGCGTTTCTCCCCTTCTCCAAAAGCGAAGCGGCTGGGAGCAGGGGTGCCGAGCGCGCTCGGACGGGATGAGGGGTAGCTGTGTAGTTAC
>JBBRTY010000177.1:0-8775 GCA_038248285.1 Aggregatilineales bacterium | reverse complement strand
TCACTTGGGTGCATCGCTATGATTTCATAACAGGTAAACGGGCGGATATTCGGCGCGGCGACTCTTGGGGTTGGGGATTTTTCCACGAGCGCCTAATCCGCCCCTACATTTACGTTGAAGAGACGATAGGGGATGGCAACAAAAAACAAACCCGCCCTATTGTGGTTAGGTGCCCGCAACGGAGATCGTTGGTGGGGCGGATTAGGCGCTTGTCAAATGTTATCAACTCACATTATCCCCGCGCCGAATATCCGCCCTTTGAAACCCCACATTTCCCCCGGTACCATGACGAGCATATTTTGCACTAAAGTGAAATGCACCCTGCGAGGGTGTCCGTCGCCGCAAAAAATGCAACAGCGGTTATAATAAGCTGCAATAAGCCCAACCAGTCTTGAGGGGACTCATCATGGTCGCTGCCCACCCGTTAGAAAATCAAGTGACGCCCGAAGCCTATTTGCAGATGGAACGCGCGTCCGACACCAAACACGAGTATATCGAAGGGGGCGTCTATGCCATGTCTGGCGGGACGCCCAACCATAACATCATTGCCGCACAAGTGCTGATCGCTTTAGGGGGGCAATTCGCAGGACGGAAGCGCTGTACGTTTTACACCAGTGACCAGTGCATTCAGATCAGCGCAAGTCGCGTCTTTACCTATCCCGACCTCGCCATTGTTTGTGAGCAACCGCGCTATGAAAAAACGAGTCTGCTCAACCCGACGGTGATTTTTGAGGTCTTGTCGCCGTCCACTGAAGCCTACGACAAGGGTAAAAAGTTTGAAACGTATCAAACCCTGCCCTCGCTGCAACACTATGTCTTGATCGCCCAAGATCGCGCGCGCATCGAGGTCTATACTCGCCTTACCAACGGCAGCGATCAAAATGCCGAATGGCGGCTGATCATCGCCGCTGGGCACAACGCGGTGATCGGCTTGGACGCCATTGGTTGCACGTTGGCGCTGGCGGATGTGTACGAGGGCATCGTCTTCGACGACCCCGCCGCGCTCGCCCCTTCCGAGTCTCCCTAGGGACCCATCCTATTCACGCTTATTTCGTGTTCTTCTTTTGAGATAGACAAGGACTCACCTATCATGATTGAAACTAATTCTTTACGCGCCAGCGACGGCACCCTCCTCCACACCCTGCATAGTTTGCCAGACACGCCCCCCAAAGCTATCGTCTTGATCGTGCATGGTTTTGGCGAACACGCCCGCCGCTACGACCATGTGACGCGCGCGTTAGTGGCGGATGGCTATATCGTCTATGCCCTCGATCATCGCGGGCATGGCAAAAGCGAAGGCAAACGCTTCGCCGCCAACACCGTCGATCCGTTTGTAAACGACCTGCATCAATTCGCGCTGACCATCCATGTGCAGCACCCTGCGCTCAAACTGTTCATCCTCGGTCACAGCATGGGATCGATCATTGCACTCGCCTATACCCTGCGCTACCAACAAGAGTTGGCGGGTTTGATCGTTACGGGGGTCGCCATTAGCTCCTCGGACACCCAACCCCAATGGCTGCTCAGCGTCGCCAAGATCGCCCGCCACATTGTGCCCGATGTCTACGGTGTCGATATCACGCAAGGGCAAACCGACGCGCTGTCGAGAGACCCCCAAGTCCACCTTGACTGGCACGCCGACCCGCTCACCAACCGCAACCCGATGCGCATCGGGTTGGGCATGGCGCTGCACGATGCCTCAATGGATATCCGTGCCCACTTAGACGCGCTCAAACTGCCGCTACTCACGTTGCACGGAGGCGATGATCCGGTCACACCCAAACACGGATGTGAAATGCTATATGCCGGAGCCGCCGCCACCGATAAGACGATCAAAATCTATCCGGGGATGCGCCACGAAATTTTGAACGAAGTCGATAAAGCGGTGGTGATCCAAGATATCATCACTTGGTTGAACGCCCACATTTAATCGCTTGTTGAGCAATACTCTCAGCCCTTACCGGACGCGCAAAATCACGCAAAGGAACTTGCCATGACCCTAAACACGCTTGATAAAGATCAACTACTCGCCCAAATCGCGCAAGGATGGGCGGAACTGAATGCCTATCTCGACAGCTTGACCGAGACACAGGCTTCGCAACCGACCGACGCCGCAGGCTGGACGGTCAAGGATCATGTGATTCACTTGGGAGTGTGGGAAGATGGCATTTGGGCGCTGCTAAACTATCAATCCCGCCATGAGCAGATGGGGCTTGACCTCGACACCTTTCAAAGCCGTGACTTTGACCGAATGAACGCCGTCATCCAAAAGCAACATCGCGATCTGTCGTGGGATGAAGTGCGCGCCCGTGCTACGCGGATGCACACCCGCCTGATGGAGACCGTGACCGCGTTCACCGCCGATCAACTGCTGCTGCCGCAAAGCACCTATGCCAACGGCGTCAATGCGCGCCCCGATGCGGTGGTCGAATGGGTGAAGGGCGACACTTACGAACACTATGCGCAGCATCTCCCATGGATGCAAGCCATTGTCAGCGGGCAGTTCGACGCCGATCATCCAAAGGACAGGGATTAGGGAAAAACAGGGTTTAGGATTTAGGGTTTAGGGACGAGCGAATAGCGTAACATCACGCTGTCCTTCCCTAATCCCTGCCCTTCCCTCTATGCCCCGCAGCTATTCGGGGGGATATCCCCGAGATCGTAAGTTTTCGTCAACCACGAAAAACCGTAGTCGTTTGCGATTGGGCAGTAATCCGACCTGTCCAATCCTTCCTCGCTGTATTCAACGCCAAAGACGGCTTTGCCCGCCTCAATAAAGGGCAGCAAGAGCGCACATTCATCATACTGAAAGCATTGTTCATTGAGCGCCCAATCAAAATCACCCACCAGATCGACGATTTGAGCGAGGTCATTTTTTAGTCCGATGGATAAACCGCGCTCATGCGCCGCTGCCGCCAACCAACGGTTATACGCAAGCTGATCGTCATAGGTGAGGGTAAAGCCAGTTTCATTCGTGTAACCATCGATATTATCGGGTTCGACCCCATCACATTGCTTGGCGACTGCTAGTTCTAACCGTGTTTGCATGATCGGCTGTAAAAGATCGAGTTGACTGATATCGAGCCAACGCTCACCAGCCCATTCCGGCAACGGTGCCCCCAAAACCGCCTCAGGGAATTCCTCAACATCCGGTCGCCAATCTTCATAACTGCCCGCGCTGAAGTAGCAGATGACGAACCGCCCTGCCTCATGAAGTGCATCAATGGTTTCTTGGGGCGCATCGAAGAGATCAATGTCAAAGACAGCCACATCATAAGTGGTGTTGATCTCTCCGCTAAGCTGCCATTGCCAAGTGGCCCCCGGTGCGGGTTGCCAGAGGGCAGGTGCTTCTTCGGTGGTTTCCTGCGCGAAACTATCGTGCATCCCCATCCATACGATCAACAGAAAAAACACTCGTAGCAATAATTTCATCTTGCGAGGCTCCCCTATGTCCAGAGTACACGTCCTCTCAGGCATCGATCCTGTTTCCGACGATTGGCAATGCGCTTGTGTAGTCTACAGTAGCATACACCACACGCGACGACATTGAAACGGACGCGGCTGAGCGCGTCCGTCCCCTAAACCCTACCCCCTATCCTTTCGTAACCCCTGCGCTATTCCAGCAAGCGCCCCGCGACGACCAATTCTTCGCTGTCCATATATGCTTGCAACGCCTCTGATAGGGGCGGCACCGGCATCGAATGAATCACCTGTTGTCCGGCATCGTCGAGGCGGATCAAGAAGTTGACCGCCAGCGCCGCGTCGGTATCGGGATAATCCGTCCGTTGGTGCGCGCCCCGGCTTTCGCGCCGTTCTAATGCCCCCCGCAGAGTCGCCTCTGCCGACATCAACGCCGCCCGCAAATCAAATGCCAGCGCCAAATCTTGCCAGCCTTCCGCCGACGGACGCACATCCAGCGCGGCTGAGGCTTCGCGAATCGCCATGAGCTTCTCTAGCCCGGCGCTGATCCGGTCGCCACTACGGACAACGCCGCCGTTTTCCCACATCACATCGCGCACTGCCCGCTGCAATGGGCGCGCCATCTGGCTACCGTTTTTGATCTGGGCATCCAGTGCTTCGTTCGCCGCCTTGATCGCCGCTGGGGAGCGCTGTTGCGTGGTGAGATTGTTCGAGAACGCCGCCGCCGCTTCGCCCGCGCGCCGCCCAAAAACAACGGTTTCCGCCAGCGAGTTGCCACCCAAGCGATTCGCACCGTGCAAACCGCTGGTCACTTCGCCCGCCGCGTACAGCCCGATCACGCTGGTGGCGTGCGTTTCGGGCGTGACCACCACCCCGCCCATGCTGTAATGCGCGGTCGGCGCGACTTCCATCGGCGTGGTGCTGATGTCGAGCATCTGGTATTCGAGGAACTGACGATACATGCGCGGCAGTTTTAAGAGGATATCCTCTTTGCTACGGTGGCTAATATCGAGGAATACACCCCCGTTCGGTCCGCCCCGCCCTTCGATGATCTCGGTATAATTCGCCAGCGCCACACGGTCACGGGTGGAAAGCTCCATGCGTTCGGCATCGTATTTCGCCATGTAGCGTTCGCCCAAGGCATTGAGCAGATACCCACCTTCGCCGCGCACGGCTTCGGTGACGAGCGTCCCGGCGACGGTCTCCGGCGCGACCATGCCCGTTGGGTGAAACTGCACCAGTTCCATATCCGCCAGCGCTGCGCCCGCATCCAAGCTAAGCGCCATACCATCGCCCACGTTCTCATCACGGCGCGACGAACTGCGCCGCCATAAGCGCGTATGCCCACCGGTCGCCAGCACCACCGCATCGGCGATATAGACCGTGCGCTCGCCGGTGTTAAGGTTGAACGCCATCGCCCCAAAGCACAAGCCGCCCGCCACCAAAAGGCGTGTCACATATTGGTGTTCATGTACCGGGATGCCCAATTCGTCCGCGCGATCCGCCAAACCGAACAAGATCGCCCGTCCGGTGTAATCCCCCGCATAACAGGTGCGGCGGTATTTGTGCGCGCCAAAATACCGTTGATCGATCTCGCCATCCTCAGTGCGGGCAAAGGGGACGCCATAATTAATCAATTCTTCAATAGCGGCGGGCGCTTCCTTGACCAACAACTCGACCATGCGCGGATTCGCCAGTGCATAGCCATCACGATAGGTGTCGGCGAAATGTTGCTCCCATGTGTCTTCGGGGTCACGGGTACCCAAGACCGCATTGATCCCCCCTGCTGCCAACACCGTATGGGCGTCCCGCTTCAGGCTCTTGCCGACGATCAAGACATCACTGCCCGCTTCATGCGCGGCGATTGCCGCCCGTAAGCCGGCTGCGCCACTGCCGATCACCAATATATTAGCGACGTGTGTACGATAATTTTTCATTATAACATCCAAAACTCAGGAAACTTATACCCTGAATCTTATGACATTCGTCACCCCGCCGTAGTCCCCAGATGCCGATAACGGGCTATCACAAAAACTGATACCCATGCGCGCGCCTCTTTCTTCCCAAAATTCCATCCAAACCCGATAAAATCAACGTATCGTCTATAGAATTTAGCGTTGTTCAAGGAATTGCTCTGTGAGGAAGCAAGGGATATATTTATCAAATTGTAAGGAGTCTGGGACAAACTAGCGTAAACAGTCTGGCGATGCAGCCGTTCCCAAAACCCATATCATAAAAACGGCAAGTGCAGCGTCACCTAATCGAGGCAAAGCTTGCCCCCGTACCGAAAGGTGCAGTAAATGATAGATACTGGCGAAGCGCAACGTCAACAGGAACAGCGCATAGGGACTCGTAACTGGCTAAAATGGGGTGCCTACCTGAGCGAGCGCGCATGGGGCACAGTCCGCGAGGATTACAGCGAACACGGGACAGCATGGGATTTCTTCCCACATGATCATGCCCGAAGCAAAGCCTATCGCTGGGGGGAAGATGGTCTAGCGGGTTTCAGCGATGATCGCCAACACTTATGCTTTGGGCTGGCGCTGTGGAATGGCAATGATCCGATTTTGAAAGAACGCATGTTTGGTCTGGCTGGGGGTTAAGGCAATCACGGCGAGGATGTCAAAGATTACTATTTTTACCTAGACAGTACCCCCACCCACAGTTACATGAAAATGCTCTATAAATATCCACAGCGCGCCTTCCCTTATGCGGATCTGATCGCCGAAAATCGGCGACGCGGGATCGGCGGTTTTGAGTACGAGCTACTCGATACGGGCGTTTTTAGCGACCGGCGCTATTTTGATGTCGTGGTGGAATACGCCAAAGCTGACCCCGAAGATATCCTCATCCGACTCACAATCACTAATCACGGCGATACCCCCGCACCCTTGACGGTGCTGCCAACGTTGTGGTTCCGCAACACATGGTCATGGGGTTATCCAAACGGACCCATGCACGATATGCCCGAAAAACCCCAAATGATGCGCCTTGATGACGAACGGATCGCCGCACACCACGTCGGCTTAGGGCCGTACACGCTTCATGTCCAAGATGCTGACGAGTTCTTATTCACCGAAAACGACACCAACCATGAGCGACTTCATGGAGTGCCCAACGCCACACCCTATGTAAAAGATGCCTTTCACCATTATGTGATCGACCAGCAAATCGATGCCGTCAATACGGCACAGTTTGGCACGAAGAGTGCTGCCCTCTATCGCCTCGAAATCGGTGCAGGGGCGACGGCAACGATCCGTTTGCGGCTGACAAGCTCGGCACTGCCCGCAGCGTTCGATGGCTTTGACGGCATCGTCGCGGATCGGATTGCCGAGGCGGATGCTTTCTATGAGAAGATTCACACCCCCGGCATGAGTGCTGATCAAAAACGGGTGCAGCGGCAAGCGCTGGCGGGCATGTTGTGGAGCAAGCAGTTATTTTATTACGACATTGAGCAGTGGTTGCAAGGCGATCCCATCGCGGCGGCACCTTCCGCCCGTCATCAGGGGCGCAATCGCGACTGGCATCATCTCAATAACTTCGACATCATTTCCATGCCCGACACATGGGAATACCCATGGTATGCAGGGTGGGATCTCGCCTTTCACTGCATCCCGCTGGCAATGGTCGATGCTGATTTTGCCAAAGCCCAACTCTTGTTGTTGACGCGCGAATGGTATATGCACCCCAACGGGCAACTGCCCGCCTATGAATGGGCATTTGGGGATGTCAACCCACCGGTTCATGCGTGGGCGGCATGGCGTGTCTATGAACTGGATGGATCGCGGGATCGTGTTTTCCTGAAGCGGATGTTCAACAAGATGCTGCTCAACTTCACATGGTGGGTCAACCGCAAAGACGCCGAAGGACGCAACATCTTTCAGGGTGGCTTCTTAGTTCGACTTTGCACATCAAGCAGCATAAGAAAGAGTAGAAATGAGCGTATCAAAAAGGGATTTGGGAATCTTAAGCATGTCGGGTTCTTCCCTTGAGGTGTGAAAAGTGGGATAGGCAGACCAGAGAAATTGACGAACCAATGCCAAAGCGTCAGAGAAAGTGGGGAGGGGCTTGGCATACCAGGCAGATTGGCGAGCATGAAAGGAGGCGGGGTGTTTGGTAAAAAGGGCATGAGCCAGCAAAGTGACCCAAGAAAAGAGACCCAATAACAGCGGGGTAGTGCGGGCAATCGCCTTGTCTGACCACTGGCGCTGGGTTTCGACGCCCAAATGACGGCGCGCCTCCTCAAAGGTGACCTCTAATTGCCAACGTTGGACAAACCAATCCACAATGGCTAACGGATCCGCAGTGGGGTCGGTACACAACATCCCGACCGAGTCATACTCGCCCTGCGGGTCGCGCACCAGCACCCAACGAATGGGCAAAGGAGGTTTGCCAGCGTGAAACCAGACTGCACAGTCCGAGGTGATCTGCATCGCGCGCTGTTGTCCGTCGTACCAAGGGAGCGAAATTGTGGTCCATACCGTGTTGGGGTCATACAAAACCTGAGCCAGAGTGGGCAACCGTTGTCCTTTCTTGCGTGGACGCCCTCTGCCGCTGTAGGGCGGCGCAGGGTCATAGAGCGCGGCATCCAAGCGTAGGCGGGTGACAAAAGTCAAAGTCAAAGACTGCATACTGCTTAGAAAATCTAGCGCCGCATAGGCACTATCCCCTACAATCACCACCGGACGGTTTGGTAACCAACGGCGTAGTACCTTCAACATCTGCACACTCCTGTCCAATACTGTTTTGGCAGTTCGTGCCCGTTGCTGGTAGTAGCGCTCGGAAGGTGCCAGTACCGTCATGACGGGGAGTGCCCAAATCCGCTGCGCCCAAGGAATCGGTGTCAATAGCATTAGACTAATCCACCGTAACCCACTCACTTTGACAAAATGGCTTTTGCTACTGCGCACCGGATCCCGGTAGATACCGCGAGCGGCTATTTGTCGTCCCCATCGGCGCTCAATCGTCGGATCAATCCCAAACACGAGCGGGGCGGTCTCCGCTTGTACGAATGTTTTCACCAACAGTTTCAGCAGTGCTTGGGACAGTCCTAACGGAGACCATACCGCACGATTCAACACTTGATGATACTGCGCGAACTGCTCGCTCTCCCCCAACCCCATCACCCGCAGCACCTCGCTCACGACCCGCTTTCCAGGCGTCAAAATGGCTCCCATGAGCAGGATTTGGGCTTTCATCCATGTCGTTACCCCATAAAAGTATGGCGCAAATGGGTTCAACAAGTCTATAATAATTCCAGGTAGGTTAAGCATCATTTCATCCTTTGTTAGAGGTTTTGAAATAGCTTATCCTACCTCTCTTTTTTTAACCACCTATGTGCAAAGTCGAACTAAG
>JBBRTY010000176.1:0-8818 GCA_038248285.1 Aggregatilineales bacterium | reverse complement strand
TCGGCGCGTGAACTTTCATGTTAACGAACTATTGACAAGCGCCTAATCCACCACTACATACACGTTTCGATGGGTATTTTCCTGTTTTTCTTCACGTTTTCATGCCTCTCTGTTTATTTTATTCTGTTTCTATACCTGAGTAGTCACATTTCGTTATTATATAAGCTGTCGCATAACAAAATCATATACCATCCATATCCATCTTTATGAGTGGCGCTCCCACTGAGCCGGTCTCATGATTGACAAGATCGGTGCATCGTGATTAAATATGAACTTGGGTTCATATTCACATTAGAAAGGTCAATCATGACACAACAACGCCTTATCCCCCGCCAGCGCCTAACGCTAGACAGCGGAATCATGCTCGAATATTGTGATGAAGGGGACGGCAAGCCCATCGTGTTCATCGCCGGATTGCTTGTGAATGGTGATTTATGGCGCAAAGTGATCGCGCAACTATCAGGGCACTATCGTTGCATTGCCTTTGATTTGCCGTTGGGGGCGCATCGTGTCGCTATGCCTGCCGACGCCGCGCTGTCGCCGCAGTTCGTCGCCGGACTAATCGGCGAGGCAATCAGCGCGCTCGATTTGCAGGATGTGACGTTGGTCGGCGTCGATACCGGCGGCGCACTCAGCCAACTGGTTTTTGCCTATCATGGGGAACGCATCGGACGGTTACTGCTGTCGAATTGCGATGCGTTCGCGTCGTTTCCGCCCAAGATTTTGCGTCCCTTCCTGTGGTTTGCCTATGTGCCGGGCGGCATGGTGACGTTGCGGGCGCTGATGCAGTGGAAACCAATGCAGACTTTTATCTTATGGCTACTGCAAAGGTCGAAGGCGGATAGCGCCCTGCGCGCTTCGTATTTTGCGCCGATGCGCGATCACGCCATCCTGCGTGATCTCAAAAAATTCATGCGGGCGGTTGATGCGCGGGATACGGTGGAAGTGGCAAAACGTTTACCCGCCATCGACAAGCCCGCTTTGTTGGTGTGGGCACGCGGCGATTGGTTCTTCACCGATGCGTTGGCGCGGCGCTTGTGCGGCATCTTTGCAAAGGGTCAGCTACAATGGGTGACGAAATCGAAAACACTTGTAGCCGAAGATCAACCCGATGAACTTGTCCGACACCTCACCCGATTCATCCGAGAAACCAGCACCGCTTAGAACCAGCCCACGTCCGCTCGACTCGTTGGCGTTGCGAGTGCCGCAGCAAAAGCGGAGCCGCGAACGGCGCGATGCGTTTCTGCACGCTGCGCTGCACTTGTTCGCACAGGCGGGATACAGCGCCGTCACGACGGATATGATCGCGGACGCGGCGGGGGCTGCGGTCGGCAGTTTTTACCTCTACTTCAAGTCGAAGGGGGAGGTGCTGCTGGTGCTGATGGATCGCTTGCTGGTGGAACTAGAGGCTTTGACTTTGGAGGTGCCGCCCGAAGCCGAAGAGTCGCGTGGGGTCTTGGCGCTGTTCGTGCGGGCGGCGTTTCAAGCCGATCTCGAATACGCGGGGGTATATCGGGCGTGGCGGGAAGCGATGGTGATAGAACCGTCGATTGCGGCGTGGGATGCGCCCATCCGCGCATGGACAGCCGGGCGCATCAGTTTCATTTTTGAGGTCGTGGCGTCCTTGCCGGGAGCGCGGCGCGATCTGGACAGGGAGACGACGGCAGCGCTGGTCAATCGCTTGTTTTGGGACTTACTGACCGATCCACAGGCATTGACCGAAGCCCACTTTGAGCAAACAGTGACCGCGCTGATTGCCATGCTGAATCACATCCTCTTTGAAGGGGTGGCAACGTGACTGCTTGCTCACCCCCCCATTCCTTCAGCTACAACGCTTCACGCATCGGGCGCATCCCGATGAGGAACACGCGCGACTTGGGCGGTTGAGTCGCCGCAAAGACGACCGCTTCTGCCACACTATCGGCATCCAAAAATTCACTTAATAACGGATCGCCCTCAGTGCGCCCCGTGCCGAAGGCAAAATAGGTATCCACCCCACCGGGCGCAATATAGCTCACCTTCACATTGTGTTCGCGCGCTTCGTGATCCAGCGACCGGGCAAAACCATATTGGGCGTGTTTTGTCGCACAATAAATAGTTTCATAGGGCAAGCCGTTTAACCCTGCCACCGACCCCAAAAAGATGATCGTCCCGCTTTTGCGATCCCGCATATGGGGATAAAATGCCAGCGTCACCAAAAAGCTGGAACGCATATTGCTGTCCATCATCCAATCGTAATCTGAGGCAGTGAGGGTATCGAGCGGACCGAACTTGCCGACGCCGATATTGCTCAGCAAAATATCGACGTGCCCAAACTTCGCCATCGTCGAATCATATAAGCGTTGGCTGTCGGTCTCGCTGCTGCCATCGCCCGCCACCACCAATGACTCCCGCCCTAGCGCCCGAATTTCATCCGCCAGCGTGTTCAATTCTTCTTCCGCGCGCGCTGTCACCACCACATGCGCCCCCGCGCGCGCCAATGCCACTGCCGCCGCCCGCCCAATCCCCCGACTGGCACCCGTCACCACCGCGATTTGATCTTGTAAACTGCTCATTTTGATCCTCTTGTCCATAAATGCGTTATCATTGAGTCACACCTACACTAGAATTATAACGAGCATTATCTATGGATCTCACTGCCAATCACTTTAATGAAGCCGCCGTCATCGCGCTGGACGATATCCATCTCCAGATCGCGCTGGATCGCGGTACCGGCACCGCCGACGGTCGCCGTCGGGGGGTGATGGGGGAACTGCCGCACGCGCCCGCCTTGCGCCAACAAGGACGTGCTGCCCGTTTGCGCGCGCTTCACGATCTGCCCGAATTGTTGGAACAGATGGAGCGCAACGTGATCGCCGCGGGTGGACATGTCTTGTGGGCGACGGACGCCGCCGAAGCCAACCGTCATATCGTGGAAATTTGCCAGAAGCATAACCTCAAGCGCGGCGTCAAAAGCAAAAGTATGGCGACTGAGGAGATTAACCTGCACGAGGCGCTGCACAAAGCCGGTATTGAGATGATCGAAACTGATCTCGGCGAGTATATCGTCCAGATTGACGAGAGCGCGCCGTCGCATATCGTCATGCCGGTGATGCACATGACCAAAGAGCAAATCCGCACGTTGTTCATGGAAAAACTCGCCATGCCCTATATCGAAGAAGCCAGCGGCATGACCGCCTTCATCCGCGAACATCTGCGTCAAGAATACCTCAATGCCGACTTTGGCATGAGCGGTGGCAACTTCATGATCGCCGAAACGGGCACCGTCGTGATCGTCACCAACGAGGGCAACGGGCGGCTGTCCACTAGCATCCCGCCGGTGCATATCGCTGTGGTCGGGATCGAGAAGATCATCCCGACGTGGGAAGACTTCGCCACGCTGATCCAACTGCTCCCACGCAGCGGCACCGGGCAACGCATGACGGTGTATGTCAACGGCTTCACCGGACCCGCCCGTTTGGGCGAACCGGACGGTCCCGAATCTTTTTATCTGGTCTTGTTGGACAACGGGCGCAGCAATATTTATGCCACCGAATACGCCGAGTCGTTGGCGTGCATCCGGTGTGGGGCGTGTCTCAACGCTTGCCCGGTCTATCAAAATGTCGGCGGACACAGCTATGGGTGGGTATATCCGGGACCCATCGGCGCGATTGTCACGCCGTTGTTAAAAGGCATCGAAAACGCCGCCCCGTTGCCCTTCGCCAGCAGTTTGTGTGGGGCGTGCAAGACGGCGTGCCCAGTCGATATCGATATCCCCACCATGCTGCTCAAGTTGCGGCGCGACTTGCAAGCTGTGCAAGACCCGATTTGGCAGGTGAGCATGGCGGCATACAGTTTTGGGTTTAGCCATCCCTTACTGTATGAAGCGGGGGGCAAAGCCGCCAGCATCGCCAGCCGTGTCGCCACCGCCGCTATGGGGGGCGATCCCAACGAGGGCGTGCCCACGGGCGACCTCAAACTGCCCTACCCGTTAAGCGGTTGGACGCAAAATCGCGACTTCCCCCCGTTTGCCGAAAGCTCCTTCCATGATTGGTGGCGGCAGAACCGCGCGCCGAAGGACAAAAGCTAATATGACCCCTTCAGCGCGCGATACCATCCTCAACAAATTACGCGCCTCGGCACAGCGTCCCTTCCCGGATGCGCCGCCGCGCCCGAAACACTATCACCCCGTCACCATCCAAGAAGACGAGTCGACGGAGGCGTTGCTCGAACGCTTCACGACCGAACTCAAAAACCTAAAAGCGGAACCTTTCGTCGTGGATGACGATGCCGCCGCCCGCACGCAAGTGCTGGCACTGCTCGAAGAACATGAAGCCCGCCGGATTATCGCGTGGGACTTCGCCCATATTCCGGTGACGGGGTTGGAGGCGGCGATCCGCGCCGCTGGTATTGAGATCCTGTACCCCGATGCCCACGACGACTATCGTGCCGAGATGCTCGCCGCTGCTGAGGGCGCACAAGTCGGGCTGACCGGGGCAGATGCCGCTGCCGCCACGACGGGCACGCTCATCTTTACGACGGGGGCGGGCAAGGGGCGCATCCCGACCGTGTTGGCACCTGTGCATATCGCCATCATCACCCAAGACCAAATCCTAACGCGCATCGAAAGTTGGGTGGCGCGTTTGCGGGCGGATGCGCTCGGTGAGTTTCGATCCCACGCCAATTTTTGTTTCGTGAGTGGTCCCAGCCGCACAGGGGATATCGAAATGGAACTGATCCTCGGTGTGCATGGTCCGGGGCGGGTGCAGGTGGTGGTGAAGCGATAGGTCTCTTGTTTTGCCTCAATCCCCACCCCCTAGCCCCCTCCCCATTGCATGGCTGAGGGGGGATTTTCAAAGTGCTTGTGCTGTTTTCTCCCCCTCGCTTACGGAGTGGCTGAGGGGGCGCTGACCGAAGGTCGGACGGGGCGGGCATATGTCTTGCCCGCCCCGGCACTTGCAACCGTCAGCGGGCACATCACCTATAGAATCGCTTGGGCATGGGGCGCGCTCAACCCTTTGAACCCGCCCGACGGGGTCGCCATCCATGCCGCTGGTTAGAGAAGACGCCGCAAACCCTGATCCCTATTTCCCCTAAGGAGTCGCCATGAAAGCAACAACCATCGCCCTGATACAACTGGCTTGGGCGGGCACGCGCGCAGCGATGATCGCCGCCTATGAACCCCTCATCGCGGAGGCAGTGGGGCGCGGGGCGGCGCTCGTCTGCTTGCCAGAATTGTCGATCTCGCCCTACTTTCCGATCACCACCGATCCGGCGGGGCTGGTGTGGGCAGAACCGCTCATGGGCGGGGATACGGATCGGGTTTTTGGCGCGTTGGCACGACAGCACCATGTACAAATTATCAGCAGTCTCGTCGAAAAAACCGACGACGGACATGTCTACGACACCGCCCTGATCCACGCCGCCGACGGATCGATTGCCGGGGTGACGCGCAAAGTCCATATCCCATCGGGCGTGGGCTACAACGAAACGACCTTCTTTGAAAACAGTGACACCTACCCCGTCCATCAGACCGAGTCGCTCGCCATCGCCGCCCCGACCTGCTATGACCAGTGGTTCCCTGAACTAGCGCGGATTTATGCGCTCAATGGTGCCGAGTTCTTGTTCTACCCGACCGCCATCGGCAGTGAGCCAACCGCGCCCGATGTGGATACGCGCGATCAATGGCAAATGGTCATGCGTGGGCACGCCATTGCCAATGGGGTATATATCGGTGCTGCCAACCGGGTGGGTATAGAGCAAGGGCAGACGTTTTATGGCAGCAGTTTCATCTGTGATCCGCGGGGGCGTATAATGGCAGAGGCAGGGCGCGACACCACCGAGGTGATCACGGCAACACTCGATCCGGCATTGTTCGCGGAATGGCGGCAGTTGTTCCCGCTGTTGACACAACGGCGTCCGGGCACCTATGGGCGCTTGGTGGAGTAAGGGCAGGCATGACCCTGTGTGCTTTTACCAGATCGTGAATCAAGATGTTTAACAATTGCAGAGATTGATTAAAATCTTTGTCAACCTATGTTTCAACCCATGCGAGTAGTGCTATAATAACGACGGTTGTGCGATATCCACGGCGCTTTTGAGTCCTCGCACGAGGTGTCTTGTGATTGGAAGTCCGATATCGGGTAGAGTCCTGCTCCTGAACGGCAACACATGGGAGCCCCTGTCCATCATTTCGATCCCGCGCGCCATCAATCTGCTGTTGGCAGATAAGGCGGTGGTGGTCGAGCAATCGGGTGATTTTGTCCGCACGATTCGCGATAAGTATCCGATTCCGTCGGTCATCGCCCTCCGCGTCTTCATTAATGTCCCCCGTCGCCAAGCCCATTGGAGTCGCCGGGGTGTGTTGGTGCGCGATAGCTTCACCTGTATTTACTGCCGCGCGACTCCCGGTACCATCGTCAAGGGCAAATTGGTCTCGCGCAGTGATTTCACCGTCGATCATATCGTCCCGAAGTCCCGCGCCGGGCGCGACACTTGGACGAATACGGCGTGCGCGTGCTATCAATGCAATCATCGTAAAGGCGACCGCCTGCCCCACGAGGCGGGCATGAAGCTGCTGTGGGAGCCACGCACCCCCAGAACCAGCTACTTGGTGATCGCCATCGGCAGTGGTTTGGATGCGTGGAAACGGTATATAGAATATTAAAGAGGCTTCCTAATGGGAGCCTCTTTTTCATTCTAGCGATCAGTCGCCAATGGCAGTCCCGGCGACGGGTAGCCGGATGATCACCTGCGTGCCTTTGCCATCCACCGAGCGAATATCGAGCGTGCCGCCATGCACAACGATCAAGCGCTGTGCCAGCCATAAGCCAATGCCCATGCCTTGCTGTTCGCGCTTATCGCGGTCAATTTGTTGGAATGCCTCAAGCGCTAAGCTAAGCTTATCCTGCGGAATGCCCATCCCTTTATCGGTGACGCTGATCAAGATCGTCTCGTCCCGTCGCCACAGGGTGATATTGACCTCGGTATTGGCAGGGGTAAAGGTCAGGGCGTTGGCGATCAGTTCCGCCAGCGCTTGTTTGAGGGCATAGGGGTTACAGATCACCGAGGCTTCACGGTCGCGTTCTTGCAAGTTGACCGTCACCCCCGGTTGCATCTGGTAGGCAAAGCGGCGAGCGAGGTTGTTTGCCGCCACCAGCAATTCCCACATGCGCATTTCAAGCCCTTCGAGGATCATCGACTCGCGCGTTAAGACGCCCGCGTCCAGTTGGGTGATGAACACCAATTGTTCCACCCGATGCGTTAAACGGCGACTGCCGACCATGATCGTGTCGAGGAGTTCTTGCGTCTCGGCAGGGGTAAGTTGCCCCAGTTGGCGGGATAGCACCTCCACAACGGTGTTGATCGAGATCAAAGGCGTGCGCAATTCGTGCGTGACCATGCGCACCAACTGCGTCCGCGCCAGTTCAAGCCGATGCTCCGCCCCGGCGTTGATCATGGCATGGCGGTATAGGCGTGCTTGGATGGTTTCGACCAATTCATGCGTGGTAAACGGCTTGGTGACAAAATCATCCGCCCCTGCCAGCCGTGCTTGATGACGTAATTCTTGATCGCCCAGCGCCGTCAAGATGATGAACGGCGTCAAGGCGGTAGCGGCATCCGCCCGCAACTGGGTTAAAACCTCAAAGCCGTTCATGCGCGGCATCATCAAGTCACAGATGATGATATCGGGCGTCCATGAGTAAGCGATCTCGATTCCGATGACGCCATCTTCTGCCGCGCGCGCATCATAGCCTTCTAATTTGAGCAACTCGACCATATCTTCCAACAACGTTGCTTCATCTTCAATTACGAGCACTCTGACCACAGGATCGTCTCCACGAAAGTTGAAGCACAGAAGGGACTCAAAAAATTCTCCCTTAGCAGTCTTATCGCCTAGCCTTAGATCGTAGCGCAGATTGCCGTAATTCGGAAGAAATGAAAACCATAAATTTCGTGAATGTTGCGAAACTGTAACTGTGCGCGGTGGGGCTAGACTCGTGGGGTAAAGGGGTGCCCCGCATAGCCTATTTTTTATGGTACCCCAACTTGATTGAAATTCGTCGCCAGTAGCGAGAAGGCGGTCGCCAGCAGCGAGAAGTCGGTGATATTGACGAGGTTGTTACCATCGGCATCGCCCGCCTTTACCGCTGCCATCGTCAACGAGTTTGCCCCTGCCACCAGCGTGATCGCAAAGGACTGCCCGACGGAATGCGCTTCTTTCACCCACAAGGTGTAACTGCGCAGCGGCAAATCCGGCACGAATACGTGTCCGCTGGTATTGGAGGCGAAATTGCCCGCCAAAATAGGCGCGCCAATCGCTGGGCGCACCTCCACCTGTGCGGTCGTAATCCATGCCGCGTGGGGCGGTGCCGGTCGTCCGGGTAAACTCAGTTGAATCGTGAGCGTGCTGGCACCCGCCGATTCATAAGCTCCAATATCGATGCGCCCGCCGCGCACACGGGGGAAGCCCGCCCCACGCTGGTCGGTATCGGGCGGAGGAAGATAGGCGGGATTGCCCGCGATGGTGCTATTGTTGATCGTGACGGTGCCCGTCAATATGCCCATGCCGCCGCCGACCACCGCGAAATTGCCCGATACGGTGGTGTTCCTCATAGTCAAGAAACCTTCAGAATAAAAACCACCCGCCGCAGCCCCAGGGGTGCATTTCACTTTGGTGCATCGCTATGATTTCATAACAGGTAAACGCGCGGATATTCGGCGCGGCGACTCTTGGGGTTGGGGATTTTTCAACGAGCGCCTAATCCGCCCCTAAATATACGTTGATGAGACGATAGGTGTTTGCAACAAAAAACAAAACCGCCCTATTGTGGTTAGG
>JBBRTY010000175.1:0-9009 GCA_038248285.1 Aggregatilineales bacterium | reverse complement strand
CTTGGGGAAACGATTAAGCGCCGACAAGTCACACCGAAGCGCGCCCCTATGGACTCGCTTTCGGCGTGGGGAAGGTTACTTTAGCGAGGCAATTGATTCTTTCGCTTTTCTTCGGGGGGCAGCATCTTGGATTTATCGTCTTGGGCGCGGCTACCGCCATACAAGCGTGACAAATCGATCCCATAGTATGCGGCGGTGTTCACCAAGATCAGCACCGCCGCCGCTTCGTCCAAGTTGCCGATGACGGGGATCACATCGGGGATGAATTCCAAAAGGCCGGCGGTCGGGTTGAGCAGATAGATCAACGCGATCCCGCCCGCGCCAATAATAAACATTTCTTTCAGCAAACGTTTCATCAAAATTGGCGCGAGATACCCCCGCCTTCAGGCATGGGCAGGGATAGCGCCGTGTCCTTTCTTATAGGTGTAACCGTCTGATGGGTGTATCCCCGAAGGGAGACCGTTTTTTTAAGTACCCTTTGGAAAACGGTCAAACCGGCCTCGCTTGCGCGGGGTAAAGTTCACATCGACAAAGTGAGCAACTGGTTTCATGTGAGCGACACTGGCTTTTCCCAATCCCCTTTTTAATCACTCACCGCAGAGTTCGGAACTTGTGAGGGATTCCGAAGTGCCTATCTATTCAGTCCTAACGTAGCCCTTACGGGCTGAGTCTGGTAAGCACTGGGGCTAAAAGCCCCCGCCTTTAGGCGTGGGGATGCTTACGGGATAAATTCCTCTTTGGACGTTTCTAAACGGGCGCAGACCGCATCGGTGAACGCTGTTGTCGAAAGCGCGTTGGCGGGGTCGATGTCTGCCGTGTACAAGCCTGCTGCTAAAGTAGTACGTATTGCATCCTCGACTCGTTGCGCGGCGTCAATGAGCCGCCAGTGATAGCGCAGCAATTGCGCCATGCACAAAATCGCTGCTGTCGGGTTGGCGATGTTTTTGCCAGCGATGTCGGGCGCGCTCCCATGCACTGGTTCTGCCAACGCCACGTTATCGCCCAAGCTCAGCGAGGGTGCCAGCCCCAAACCGCCGCCCCATGCCGCTGCCATATCCGATAAAATATCGCCATACAAATTGGGGGTCAACAAGATATCGAAGCGTAGCGGGTCTTTCACCATCCAATAGGCGGCGGTATCGACCAACAATTCTTCGGTGATGATTTCGGGATAATTGGCGGCAATCTCCAGCGCTACCCGCCGGAACAAACCGTCTGACTGCACCATCACGCTGGCTTTGTGGACGATGGTCACTTTGCGCCGACCTTCGCGCTCTGCCAATTGATAGGTGCGCAGCGCGACCTTTTCGGTGGCGGCGCGCGTGATCACTTTTTGCGAGATGCCGACACGCCCTTCATCTTCGGTACGTTCTTGCCCGATGTACAGGTCTTCGGTCATTTCGCGCACGACGATCAAGTCCACCCCTCGGCGCGCTGTCGGCACAGGCAAATAGCGCGTGGGGCGCAAGGCAGCGAAGGTGTTCAACTCTCGTCGCAGCCGCACGACCGGCACATAATACCCGGGCACAGGATAGGACGGCGACGACCCCGCCCCAAACAAGACGGCTCGACACTGCAACGCCAAATTGAGGGTACTGTCTGGTAAGGGAGTGCCTGTTTGTTGGAAGGCATCCCACCCTGCCTGCGCATAATGGGGTTTTACTTCTGGCGCAACCAGCGCCAACACCCGTATCGCCGCTGGGATCACTTCATGCCCAATGCCGTCGCCTTCAATGACACAAAGATCCATCATAGTTATTCCTCTTCGTCGTATTTTTCGAGTCCGCGTAAATCGTCCTTGTCGGGACAGCGGTTGATCTCATCTTGTGAAATACTTTTGGAAGAGGGTTTATTTTAATAAACTGAAACAGGTGACGATATTCGTAAACTTCCACTCAATTATCCCACGAAACCGCCTGAGAGTCTAATGGTTGCCACTCGTTCTTATAAAAACTATATAATGGGAGTTACGCCTTGACCCAGCGTGTTATAAAAACGCCGTTCAACCCCCAAAGCGCACACGCTCATAGCGCCCTATATTGAACGGTGCTTTACCATGCGCCAAAACCATGGGCATGATAAAATAGCCAGCATTCCCGACTTTTGCAATCATGATCTGTATCTCAATCCACCGCCATCTTTACCCACAAATGCAGCGATGATAATGTAAACTTTTAGAGAGTCAGTGCAAGTGGCTTTAATGGAGGACGCTCACTATGCTTACCGTCGAAGAAATGGAAAATCAACTCATTTCAGTTAAAAATGAAGGCGAATTTACCCATCGTCTTTGGAATGAATATCAAGTTATTGTCATGAACTTGCTGGATAGTGCCGAGCGCCCCCTTTATATCTTGAGCGACTTCACTGAGACGACTGGTTTTGAAAAAACCATCCTCCCGCATATTGGTTCTGACCTGCATTTCTCGCATCCTAAATTAGGCTTGATTGTCTTGGTGGGGGGGTCGGTATTGATCAACTTCTTGCTCGTCGTCGCCGAAAACCGGGCTACCAAAGAACAACAAAGCCAAAAAATGCGCGTTAGCCGCGACCGCAACGAGGCAGTGAAGACCTTGCGCCATTATCGTGACATTGCCGGCATCGCGCCGTGAGCCGAGCTTGGCGGGCGGGAAACCCATGCGTGTCGTGACCTCACACCAGATTGCCCCCTTGCGTCTTGTGATCTGCCTGTTCGGGCTGATCGCGCTGGCAGCGTGTCAACCGAGTACCCCCGCCACGCCGTCGGTCGCGCCCTTCCCAACCGTGACCGTTGGTCGCGTGATCGAAGCCGTTTTGCCCCCGCGTTTGGATGCTGGCAATGCCGCCCTCTCTAATCCTGCCACCGCCCTTGCGCTTGCCAGCCGCCCCACGCCGACCCCTAATGTGACCGCGTGTCCCACGCCCAATGCGGGCATGATGTTGGCGGCGGATCGCCCATCGGCAGATCGGCTCGATACTGCACTCCTCCGCTTCTTGGCAGAGGGCGGCACACTGGTCACGCTGGAAACCGGACTCCGCGCGTGGGGGGTGATCACCAACGTCGGCGGCGTGCGCGGCGATCTCGACTTAACCGGCGAAGGCACCCCCGAAATTATCATTCGTTATGCCATCGACAATGAGGGCATTTTGTTGATCGTCGGCTGTTTAGAGGGGGGCGTGATCGACCGCTACCGCGCCGTGATCGGACAACCCCCGCCCGATATCATCAGCATCGTGGACGCCAACGTCAACGGCTTGCCCGATCTGCTGTTTAGTGGGCAAACATGCGACCCTAGCTGTACTTATCGCGCTCAAATGGTGACATGGTTGCCCGCCCAAGGACGTTTTGTCAACTTGATCGCCGATCCGCTGATCAATGGCACCCCACCGACCTTAGAAGATATCGATGACGACCGCGTGGGCGAAGTCGTCGCCCGCCAGATCAGCCCCGGCGACGCGACGACGGGCCCCTTGCGCACAGGCATGACCGTTTGGGATTGGGATGGTGCCAGCTATGTCCGTTCGATCACCCAGCTAGACCCGCCCCGCTTTCGCATTCAAGCGCTTCACGAAGCCGATGCCGCGTTTGCGGCGCAAGACTTCGCACAGGCAATCGCGCTCTATCAACGTGCGGCGGATGACCCTGCGCTGGAAAACTGGTTGCCCGATGATGCGGTGACACTCAAAGCCTATGCCTTATATCGCTTGCTGATCACGACCGCCTATACCGACGATTCGCAGCGGGTCGGCTTTCAAGCGCGCTTATTGACCGAATACCCCGATGTGGCAGCCGCACCGCCTTATGTTCAGATGGGCTTGGAGTTTGCCAATGGGCTACAGGTGACCAACAATCTGCGGGCGGGGTGTGGCGAAGTGCTGGAGGTGGTCAATGCTCGCTTGGATGCCGTTGGTCTGCTCAACCGCTATGGCAGCAGTGCCCCCGTGTACACCCTCGCCGATCTGTGCCCGTTTTAGCAACAGAAGGATACATCAGATGGCGCGTAAGACCGGCACCCCACGCACCTTTGATCGCGGCAATACGCGCTTCCAATATGAATTGATTTTTTCGAAGCGCGTCAGTCTCGGCATTCAGATTCAGCCCGATGCCCATGTGATCGTGCGCGCCCCTATTGGTGTCAAACAAAATGAGATCGATACGATCTTGGCGACCAAAGCGGCATGGATTACGAGGCACCAAACGCGCATTCATGACCAACCCCGTCCTGCACCAGCGCCCAGCGGCTATACCAGTGGCACCCTTATCCGCTATATCGGGAATGACCTTGTATTGGCGGTGAACGCCCACCCCCGCGCCCATATCGAATTGGCGGAACACACCTTGCACATCTACACGCCCACGCCAGCAGATACAAACACGGTGAAACAACTGGTACATGGTTGGCTTTTGTCCCAAGCACGGGCGATCCTACCGCAACGGGTGACAGTGTGCCTACCGTTGGTGACACCGTTGGGGATTGGCGCACCGGCACAAGTCACCATCCGCGATATGCGCACCCGTTGGGGGTCATGCAGCGGGCAGGGGCGGGTCTCGCTCAATGCCAAACTCATCCAGCTTGAGTTGGCGTTGATCGATTATGTGGTTGTCCATGAATTATGCCATTTGCGGGAACTGAATCACGGGCGGGGCTTCTATGCCCTCATGGATGCCGCCCTTCCCCATTGGCAAAAGTTGCGGACGCAAATTCGCCAACATCAGGCGGAGTGGTCACGGGGGGTTAACTGACTGTCGCCGTGCGCGCACTTGCTCCACCTGTGCCATAAAATCGTGGAACGAGGCGTCTTTGGCGATGCACGCCGCCGCCCCCGCCGTGATAATGGCAGCACGTGTATCTTCATCGTCAAAACCCGACATACCGATAATCTGGATGCTAGGATAGCGCTCATGAATGATGCGCGTGGCTTCGGTGCCGGAAAGACGTGGCATCATCAAGTCCATAAGGATCAAATCAGGCTGTAAGCGTTCACATTGGTCTATCGCTTCTCGTCCATCCAGCGCTTCGCCGACCACGACTAAATCGGACAGAGTCTTAGCAAATAAAACCAAACAATCTCGAAAATGAGGATTGTCGTCCACGATCAGCAATCTCGTTTCGCTGATGATCACATCGTTCATTCCTAAATAGCGTCAATTTCGTTTACAAGTCAAAGATTAAATCAATTATATTCCACATTTCCGATCAGGATTCAAAAAATTTCAAATACTCCACTACTGGACAACAAATTCTAGCCATGTGGACAGTTAGTTGACCAGTAGAGGTAAGCTATTGGTTAAGGGGGAGGACTCGGAAATCTTAACCTAATCGATTAATGTGACGCGCATTCACTTATTTCATCAATTGTTGCTCGGTCGCCAGTGCCACCGCCTCAGTACGATTGGCAACCCCTAATTTTGCCAGAATGCTGCTGATATGAAATTTTACGGTGGAACGACTGACGAACAACTGCTCGCCAATGTCTAAATTGTTCAAGCCCTTGCACATCAAGCGTAAAACATCCAACTCGCGTTGAGTCAGGTCATAAGTGGGGGGAGCCGGTCGGCGTGCGGCGTCAACCAACACCTGCATGACTTCGGTAGACAAGGTAAGTTTGCCAGTGACTGCCACGCGGATGGCATCAGCCAATTCGTGAATACTGACGTTTTTCATCACATAGCCCACCGCGCCGGCTTGTAATGCCGCCCGCACCACACTTTCCTCACTAGAACTGGTCAGCATGAGGACTTGCACCGTAGGGTGCTTTTGGCGGATGATCCGCAAGGCTTCAATCCCGTCCATTTCTGGCATCATCACATCCATGAGAACGACATCGGGGTCACATTCGCTGCAAAGCTGGAGCGCCTCACGCCCGCTGGATGCCTCGCCCACGACCTTCAAATCTGGGAAAGCGCCGATGAAGGTCGATAAACCACTGCGTACAACGGCATGATCATCCACCAACAGGACTCGAATGATTTTGATCTCGGTCATCTTATTCCCTCTTGAATCAAGGCGAAAGTGGGACTATCTTGCCATGCAATTTCCACACAACAACCTTTACCGGGGGCGCTATCCACGGTTAAAGTCGCGCCGACACTATCCGCGCGTTCTCTCATAATACTCAACCCAAAACGATCACTGCCCACCTCGGTGGTATCAAACCCGCGCCCGTCATCGGTGATCGTCAGCTTCACTTGATGGGTTTGGCGCACCAAGCACACGGTGACCTGTTTGGCGCGGGCATGTTTGGCGATGTTATTCAGCCCTTCTTGGGCGATGCGATAAAAGGCGATTTGGATTTCGCCCGGCAGCCCTTCTTTGCCTTCTAATGTCAACGACACCGTGACTTGGTGGCGCGTTGCCAGTGCATCCAAAAGATAACGCAATAACTCGCCAATGTCCGCATTTTCTAATGCGGACGGGCGCAGTTCCACCAGCAAGGTGCGCATATCCGCCAAGGCACCGCGCGTCAACAGGGAGAGGTTGTCAAGCTGACCCCTCACGCCTTCGCGGTTGGTATCCCACAAAATCGGCAAGGTCTGTGCCACCATACTCGCCGCAAACAAGGTTTGCGTCACCGAGTCGTGCAGGTCGCGGGCGATGCGTTGGCGTTCATTACTGGCGCTCAACAATTGCGATTGTTCGTGCAGATGGGCATTTTGGAGTGCGCTGGAGACCTGTTCGGCAAACATCTGCAAACGAGTGACGTGCTCCTCAGTATAAAAATCTGGGATGCGGTGTTCAAGATGGGTCACGCCGATGATCTGCCCCCGCGCCCACAACGGGATGCCTAGATAAGCACGGATCGAATCGACCCCCGGCAGCGAAACATAATCTAGGACTTGGCGCACATCGGGGATGCGTAATGTCATCTGCGTTTCCAAAATCTTACGTATGACCGCCAATTCGATGACCGAACAAGTGGCGCGTCCGGTATGTTCACCGCTGCCCACATCCTGCCGCGCGCCGCGCACAACCGAAAGTTGTATCTGATCGCCGTCGATCAACATGACTGTGACGCCATCCGCCGGTACGATGCGATGGATATTGTCGGCGATGAGTTCCAAGACCTCTTCGGTATCGAGACTGCTGTTTACGAGGGCGCTGGTCTCGCGCAAGGTTTCGGCAAAGAGACGGCGCTCGCTTTCCGCCAGTTCAATGGTTTTGCGCACGGTGATATCTTGGATAACCCCAAAGATTTGGATCGGGTTGCCCTGCGCATCCCGCTTAAAGACAGCCCGCCGTTCGAAGACCCAATGCCAAGACCCATCGGCAAATTTGATGCGATATTCGCTGGTAAAAATGCCGTCGTGTCGTGCCGCGTCTATTCGTGCCCCGATCTCACACAGGGCGGCGCGATCATCGGGATGAATGATGGTCACAGCAAAGGCATCTTCATTTTCATGGGGTTGGAGTGGCGGGTACCCCATGATCCCTTCCCGCGAGCGATTGGCATAGATGGTTTTGTTCTGGGTTAAGTCATAGATAAAAATATAATCGGGCACCGTAATCGTGATCCGCTCAATGAAGTGACGGCTTTCGCGCAGTTCTGCCTCCACCTTGCGCCGCATCATCAACTCGGTGCGCGTTTCGCGCGCATTTTGATTGCGCAAAAACACCCCGATGCCGGTAAGGATCGTGATCGTCATGATCAGGGTATAGGTATTGCCTAACATCCCCCAATCTCCCGGGACCACGGCGGGGATGATGAGCGCGGTGGCGACACAAAGAAGCGCCCAAAAGACCATCATCTGCATCGATAAGAAGATGCTGGCGATTAAAATAGGGAAAACGATGGCTAACAAAACTTCCCCGCTCGGCGAAGCGAGAATGATGCCAACAATAATCAGGTACAGCATGAACAAGGTGGCATACAAACCGCTATAGATATGCCGGCTGCGACCGACACCGTAGGAGAACGCCGACAAGCCCACCAGCCCCACGACGGCAATCGCGGCGTCGCGCGGCGGCATGGAATGACTAAGGGGAAAATAGGCAAATAGGCTGATGACGCCATCCACCAAGACGACCATCAAGAAAAAGCGGATCAATCGGCGTTCTGATGGGTCTTGAAACGACTCGTGCGGTTGAAGTAGACGCTCAAAAATGCGCATATGTGGACCCTAGATGCTACTCTTTAGCTGAAATTGGGGGCGCTATTTGTGCAAATTATACACCTAATGTCCCCATAGGCGCTATGGGTGCGCCCAACCACTGCCTTTGCACCTTTTGGTCTAGCGGAGTTTGCATTATGCTTTTTGGGAACTGGTGAGGCGGCACCCCACCACAGGTTTTGATCAGCAGAGTCAATAGACGGGATTTTATGGTTGTCAATCGTGGTAAATGGGTACGCTTAATCCTTGCGGTGGGGCTGGTTTTGGCGCTTGACCGCGTGAGCAAGAACGGGATCATGACGACGCTGCAACTCGGTCAAACTGTCCAGCCAATCCCGGCGTTCGCGCCCTTTTTTCAGTTTACGTATATCCGGAACCCGGGCGCAGCCTTCGGCTTGCTGCCGCAAGCGGGCGATATTTTTCTCGTCATCGCTGCGCTAGTGGTGATCGCGATGGTGGTCGTGTATCCTCGGATCTCGGCACGCGCCGTCCTCACCCAAATCGCGCTGGGCATGGTGATGGGCGGGGCGGTGGGCAACGCCATTGACCGCCTCACACATAACGCCGTGATCGACTTCATCCATTATCAGGTGAGCGGGTTATTTTCCAATGTTTCAAATATCGCCGATCACGCTATCGTGTTGGGCGTTTTGATCCTGTTTGTGCAAAGCTGGCGTACTGACCAAGCGACAACCCCCTCTGGCGCTGCCCCCATCGCGGAGTCCGATGAACCTTAAAGAGTCTGCGCGGCTTTGCTGGGGCGAAGCGTCGTCAAAGCGCCGCGCCTCTGGTTTGGGAGTTGCGTGTATAATTCATAGTGACTACACAGCCCTCACCCCCCGACCCCCTCTCCCACGAACAGGAGAGGGGGAGAAAAGCATTAGAAAGTCCCTCTCCCCTTAGTAGGAGAGGGATTTAGGGTG
>JBBRTY010000174.1:0-9114 GCA_038248285.1 Aggregatilineales bacterium | reverse complement strand
CTGCGGGGAGAAAAGGATTCGAACCTTCGATAGAGCGTTACCACCCTATACCCGCTTAGCAGGCGGGCCCATTCGACCACTCTGACATCTCCCCTAAATTGTTTTACTAGCCCACATTGAGCGGAGGGAGTGGGATTCGAACCCACGGTGCCGGAAACCGACACAGAGGTTTTCAAGACCACCGCCTTAAACCGCTCGGCCATCCCTCCCAATGGAGCGTAGTGGTTGAAATAATAACACAGCGACAGGAGGCGGTCAATCCATAAATTGACAAGATGAACGCGGTATAATGAACGCGATTGCTTTATAGAGCGTTTGAAAAGTTGAGATATGGATGTTTTTAATGTGTTGTTGACACTCGTTGGGCTGCTCGTGATTATGGGAACCATCTATGTTGCCAACCAAGCGGAACACTCTGAAACGAGTTTAAAACTACTCAATAGCTTGTGGGTGCTGCTGATCGTCGCCAACGCCACCTTTGGAGGCTTGCTCTTCATCTCAATAGGTTCGCTTGCCGAAAGTGCTGAACCGCCTTCTGGGTTGGCGCTGTTCTCGCCTGCACAAGTATCATTTTTACTCATTGCGCTCGTGATCTCTGGAGTGGCATTGAGCATAGTACGATCTCCGAATCTGCGTATGCGCTTGCGCCAGTGGTTGCCCAGTGGGGCGCAGTATGACCCCCAATCGCCTGTCCACACCACCGCGATCATCCTATCGCTGTTGTTGATCTCGATGACGCTGGGGCAGTTTGTCGCATCTGGCGGCATTGACGGCTTGGCGACAGATATCCAAACTGCTGGTGTTTCCTTGAGTGATGTGTTTTTGACATTTGCCTTGTGGGTGATCGCTGCCGTTTTGGGCGTTGGGTTGTTCATTCGGCGTACCGTCGGCACGTCGATCAATCGCTTGGGCGTGCGTTTGCCGACACCGCAAGATTTGAATTGGGGGATCGGCATCGGGTTTTTAATGGTCGGTGTGACTATCGCCTTTACCCTGATTTGGGTTACTTTTACGAGCCCGGAACTGTTTGCTGAACAAACCGCTGCTTCGGCACAATTGGCACGGTCGTTTGTCACTGTGCCGTCGGCGCTGATTTTGTCGCTCTTGGTCGGTTTCAGCGAGGAACTGTTCTTTCGAGGGGCGCTACAACCCATTTTTGGCAATATCGTCACCAGTGTGTTTTTTCTCATTTTGCATACCCAATACACACTGTCACCAGCGACAATTCCCTTGTTCATGACTTCACTGGCGTTTGGATGGTTGCGCAATCGCTACAGCACCAGCGCTGCTATGACTGCTCATTTTGTCTTTAACTTCACGCAATTATTCATGAATATTTTGGTGAGTGGCTGATGCGCCGAAACTGCATTTTTTGTATTCTCAGCGCAATGCTCATCGTGTTTTCGACGCAAATTGTTGCACAAGAGTCGCCTGATTTGGTGCGCAGTATATCGGCGGAGATTATTTTTCCTGAAGTGATTCGGTTCTCCTTTGATCTCACCGTGACTGCTGCCGATGTTGCCTCAGCCTCGTTGAGTATCGAAATTGCCAATGATCCCGCGCAAGTTTTTGAACTTGATGTCGATGCCTCAGCCCTCGTTTATGAAGAACCAGAGGCACGCCTCCGCTTTATCTTGCCGTTATCGCCTGATTTCATGCCCGCATGGTTTGATACGCTGTCTTACACATGGACGGCTGAAACCCGCGATGGACGCACCGTCACCGTGATGGATGAATTCATATTTACCGATCCTCGAGTGAATTGGAAACGCTTGATTGATCCTGATAGACGCTATGATCTGATCATTCCGGAGTCGTATGAACGTGCGTTTTATGATTTTCCGGCGATGGTCGATCAGTTGCAAAACGACAGTGGGCTATCGCCACAGTTATCGTGGCTGATTTATCCCCCTGAAGTGCCGCCCGGCTGTGAAGTCATCATCCAAACCGATGGGCTGTCTCACCCGCCGACGCCGATTGCAGTCGGTGCCAATGGTGAATTTCAAGTCCCCTGTACGACTGAAAATGTCGGTCTCGGTTATCGAGGGCGCATGGTTTATCATCACGCTGACCAGCAGCGCATTCTCGATTTTGTGGCTTTCCGACTTTTGGAGGTATTTTATCGAGATCGTTGGAGCGATAAAGCCGTTCCTGACTGGTTTTATGACGGGTTGGCAGCTTTTTACTCGCCAACTTCAAAATCGGTGCTTTTGCCCATCGCGCGTGAAGTCGTGCGTTTACGGCAAAGTTATCCGCAGCAACGCATGGCGACTCGTGAAAACTCAGATCAGTGGCGCGCACAAAGTTATGCCTTGATCGCCTACCTGCTTGATCTGAAAGGAGAAGCGCGCTTAGTTGAACTGGCGAATAGTATCGAGAATGCGGCGAGTTTTGACGAGGCACTCTTCACTATTTTAGAAGTTCGATCCGCTGCTTTATTCGTTAATCTTCAACAATGGTTGTTTTCTAATGCCGCCGAGACGGCATTTTCTTATAGTGTCTATACCACCAGATTGCTGCCAACTTTTACACCCTCAGCCAGCGCCAGTGCTACTCTAACGCCGTCACCCATAGCGACACAAAGTTCTGCCACACCCACTCGTGTCCCGTCTTTGACGCCATCACGTACCCCATTACCACCATCGCCGACTATTACACCGCGCCCCCCGGGGAGTTTAATGCGTCCAACAGCGGTGTCCATTGCTACCCCCGTCGTGGTCAATGAGGTCGCATCAACACGATTGATTGTCATTGGGTTGCTGGTTGTTTTGCTTGCTATTCTCGTTGTTTTGCTATTACGCACAGGAAATCGGTCATGATCGATCTATACACACTTTCAAAGCCAGACCTCACTACCCTTTTTCAACAATGGGAACAACCCGTATATCGAGCAAATCAGTTATGGGAATGGCTGTATAGAGGGCGGCTTGATTCTTTTGAACGCATGACCAATCTTCCGCAGGCGTTGCGGGATCGATTGACGGCTGAAACAACATTGGGCAGTTTGACACTTGATGAAGAGCAATCCAGTCGTGACGGCACCGTGAAGCGCTTGTATCGCTTGCATGATGGTCAACTCATCGAGTCCGTGTTGATGGAATATGATGACGAACGGCGAACCGCTTGTATTTCGACCCAAGCGGGTTGTGCAATGGGGTGTGTCTTTTGTGCCACTGGGCAAATGGGATTTGCTCGCCAATTGACAAGCGCGGAGATTTTTGAGCAAGCGCTCTATTTCGCGCGCGACCTTGAAGCGCGCGGTGAGCGTTTAAGCAATGTCGTCTTGATGGGGATGGGCGAGCCGTTTCACAATTACGAAAATTCATTGGAAGCCGTCCGGCGTTTGATGAGTGATTTGGGCATTGGTGCCCGCCACATCACCATCAGCACCGTGGGGCTAGTGCCGATGATCCGGCGTTTTGCTGAAGAGGGGTTACAAGTCAAACTGGCAGTGAGTTTGCACGCGGCGACCGATGAAGAACGTGATGCTTTGCTGCCCATCAATCGACGTTACCCACTGGCAGATCTGATCGATGCTTGTCATTACTATATTGAAACGACCGGACGCCGTCTTTCCATTGAATGGACGCTGATCCATGAAAAGAATGATACGCCTGAGCAAGCCCATGCGCTTGGTAAACTGTTGGAAAGTCTCCATTGCCATGTGAATGTGATCCCTCTGAACCCGACTGTTGGCTTTGAGGGTGATCCCTCAGTGACGGATCGCATCAATACCTTTATCGGCATTCTAACGACTTATGGCTTGACTGCCACCGTCCGTATTCGCCGAGGGATCGATATTGATGCGGGGTGTGGTCAGTTGAAATCGACAGTGCTGGCACGCAAAAAGACGCCCATTGCGGAGCCGAACGTCACGCTTGATTAGCTTGTCCGGCGTATAGCGGTGCCTTGCATCGCGGATGGAATCGGCAAGCGAAACATTTCTAGCAGGGTTGGGGCGATGTCCATAAGCTGATGCCCTTCGACTTGTCCGATCCCGCGCTGATGCGGATCGTTGATGATGAAGATGCCGTGTTCTGCATGATTGGCGTCATCGGGACCGGTGTCATTCTCAAAGGTATAATGCCGTCCATGCCCTAAACTGCCAACTGCGCGCCAGTGCAAATCCCCGAAGTAGGTTAGTAGATCCGGCGCGATGCCGTTGACTTGTTGATAGATCGCTTGGGGTTTAAAGACTTGGGTATTCATGGGCTGCCCATCCGCATCAGGGATAGCGGCGATGGCTGCCCGCAACAGTTCGCGCACTGTCTCATAATTTTCGGGGGCAATCGTGCCTTGCGGTTCGCGTCCACGCACGTTCAGAAAGATGCGCCCATAGTAGCCGCCGCTTGCCCACGCCTTTGTTTTGCTCCAATCGACATCACAATCCTCAAAACGGGTCAATTGACCTTCCGGCGGCGGCGACTTAAACGTCAACCAACCATTGTGCCAGAGCCATTCGTTGATGCAGATGCCGCCATCCATGCGCGTGACGCCATGATCGCTGACCACCACCACCGTCGTATCGTCTCCGGCTAGGGTGATAAGTTCACCGATAAAACTATCCATCTGGCGATAGTAATCGAAGATGACATTGGCATAGGGGCTATTGGGGACATGAAAACGATGTTCGGGGTCGTGATAACGCCAGAAACCATGATGCATTCGATCTACGCCGATGTTCATATACATGAAGAAATCCCACGGTTTAGTGCGGATCAACTGCTTGACCACTTGCATCTGCCGAGCGGTCATTTCTAGGATAGAGTGCAGCAGATCGTCCTTATCCGGTGTACGAAACTCGCGGACATCAAAGCGATAATCAGGGGTTTGTTTCAGCACTTCTTGTTTCAGCAATGCCGGAAAGGTGAAGGTGGCGTCGGTGTTGGGCGTCATAAAGTCGCTAATCAGGTGCCCATTCAGAGGACGCACAGGATAGGTTTGCGGCACACCCACAATCACAGATTGTTTGCCCGCATCCCCCAAATAATCCCAAATGCGTTTGACACGGACGGCGGTGCTGTCCGCCAGTTGCAGAGCATCATAGGAATAATTGACACGATTGCGAAATCCGTAGACTCCCATAACCCCCGGATCGCGACTGCTGAGCATACTTGCCCATGCAGGAACCGTGATGCAGGGAATCGACGACCGGAGCCGTCCCCATGTGCCGGTATTGCGGAGGCGGGTTAGATTGGGGAGGCTATCTTGGAATTGGTCAAAGACCAATTTAGGACTCGCGCAGTCCAAACCGATGACCAGCACGCGCTGATTTCGGCGGCGTTGTAATAAATTGACCATCAGAGAATACGTAACCCTAACAGACTTGCCGTCAGTTCTACGGCGACTTGCCCCGTTGAATTTCGAGAGTCGAGAATAGGGTTGACTTCGACAATATCCAGCGAACGCACACGCCCGTCATCCGCCAGCATCTCCATCAACAAATGAGCTTCACGATAGGATAATCCACCCGGCACCGGGGTTCCGACACCGGGGGCGACGGTGGGATCGAGTGCATCAAGATCAAGGCTGACGTGGATATATTGAACATCTCCCAGTGCATCAAGCGCTTCTTGCACAATGCCTGCCATACCGCGTTCATCGATATCCCGCATCGTCAACACCTTGATGTTGTGATGAATCATCGCTTGCTTCTCTTCGACATCTAAGTCGCGGATGCCAATATAAACGATGTCAATGGTGGAGAGGCGGGTATCGCCGATGGTCAATTCTGGCGGGCATAAACCCATCAGGGAAGCAACCACCATCCCATGCACGTTGCCTGAGGGGGTGGTTTCGGGGGTGTTAAAATCCCCATGGGCGTCGATCCACAACACGCCCACACGCACGTCTTGACGTAAGGCACCCGCGACGCTCCCCATTGACATACTGTGATCGCCGCCGAGGAAAATAGCAAAGTCGTCATGGGCGAGCGCCTGCCGCATGTGTTTATAAATGTCGTTGCACACCAGTGCAATGGCTCTGGCATTATGTGCGCGTTCGTCATTGGCGGGGTTGTCAATTTCTTCGACCACCGGCACCGAGATATTGCCGTTGTCGGTCACGGTCAAGCCGATACGTTCTAAACGGGTTTGTAAA
This sequence comes from Aggregatilineales bacterium, assembly GCA_038248285.1. Lineage (GTDB taxonomy): Bacteria > Chloroflexota > Anaerolineae > Aggregatilineales > Phototrophicaceae > Flexifilum. Next base: position 3,015 of record JBBRTY010000174.1, on the reverse strand, counting down.
CCAGCATAACGCAATGCCGACGGACCCATATCAACGCCTCGCCGTTGTTGCCCCAAATCCATCGGCACCCCAAAAATTTGAATGCGCCGTCTTGGTTTCTGCGTCATACCGGTTCCGTTCTATTAATGCGATTGCCTAAGCCGACCAAAAAAATACTGATGACATAGAGGGTGAGCAGGGGACCCATCACAAGAAAAAGATTGACGGGATCGACGGTGGGGGTGATGAATGCGGCGGCTACTGCCGTGCCCACAATCGCGATTCGCCAGTTTTTGACGAGGCTTTTGGCGCGTACCAAGCCCAATAGTGACAACACAAAGAAGATCAGCGGTGTCTCAAAGGCGACCCCCATCCAAAAGATCAAGGCGGTGATAAACCCCAAATAGCCGTCAGCTGTCCACTGGGCGACAAACAGATCGGATTGGAAGTTGGCGAGGAAATTGAGCGAAGGCGGGATTAAAACCAACCATGAGAACAGGGCACCGATCAGGAATAACCCAGTCACGGCGGGCAGAGACATGAACAGCACTCGTTTTTCTCTGGGCAGCAAGCCGGGCAGCACAAACATCAGCACTTGATAGGTTGTCAACGGGATCGTGATGATTGCGCCGATGAGCAGCGCGACCCGAAAATAAGAGACGACCGGGTTGGTGGGGTCAAGCGCCTGAAAACGATCCCCATAGGGTTCTTGCAAATACTTCAATAGGGGTCCTGCCATTGGAATCCCGATGGCGACACCGATGATTAATGACAGTGCCGCGCGGAACAAGCGGATACGCAGTTCATCCAGATGATCGAGCAAGGACATTTTGAGTTCATGCTCTTCCCCTGGTGGTTCAATCACCGGGATGGTTGTCTTGATGCTGGCGGTGGTGCTTTCTTTAATTTTGGTCATGATCGCTATCGCCTACGACTGGACGTTCTAGGGATTTAAGCAGATCTTTGTCGATGCTGATGGATCGTAATACGCCATTGATAAAATTGGGTGCGCCTTCGGCAGCAAATTCTTTTGCCAAATCAACTGCCTCATCGATGGCGACCCCAACAGGAGTTCCACCCCAAACCCCGAATTCAAAGATTGCCATACGCATGATATTGCGGTCGATAAATGCCAATAAATCGACCGGGAATTCCGAAGCACGTCCTTCGATTACAGTATCAAGCATTTCTCTATGTTCAATCACGCCCGTAACCAGCAATTGGGCAAAGCGAGCTGAACGATTGTCTGATCCTAATGTTTTGAAGTGACGCTTCAGCACCACAAGCGGAGCATGATTGGCGATATCCACCTCGTACAAGGTTTGTAAAGCAATATACCGCGCGATGGTGCTGTCGCTCAGCAATTTGCCCAAAGGTTCATCGGGTTGGTTCTTCTTTTTGTTTGCTAAGGTACTCACAGGTTTTAAGACGCTTTGCGCTACATGGATTGAAAACATGCTATTCAGTTTACTTGAGATTATGCAGTTTGCCCATTATGCGCCTTCCAAAGAGCGAGGGCGTTTTGATAAAGAGGATGTCAGCGCATCTCAATATACTATACGCACCAAAAGTGTTCAGACATTGTCCGAATCATGGCGACCAAGTGAATGCCTCATGATAAGATAACCCTTATGTGATCTCATTTTGCACGAGTAGCTGATGGAGGTTTGGCATGGATACTTCAGAAATTTTGCGTATTTTAGGTCCCGGACAAGGGCAAGACGTTATCTTTAACGTCATGCTTTACTTGATTTTCTTCTTTGCCTTGATCACGTTGTTCATCATGCCCGATAAGAATATGGTGCCGACTTTGCTCATTGCCGGGGTTTTGCTATTTGCTATGGTTGCGAAACTGAGTTTGGCGACCAAAGTAAATCCGATTTTGACCCGCCGCGAATTTGGCATGTTGGTGATTAATGTCGGGATGCTTGTCTTTCCCATGATTGCTGCTGCCACTATACGTGCAAAGAAGAAAACAGCGATTGGACCCGCTATCATCACTGGTTTTCTGGGTTTCATCTATTTCTTTACATATTGGCTTCTTGTGCAACGCGACGGCTAGCGAACCGTATCCACTGCGACCCACACTTGTTTTCCGTCAGAGGTTAAATGAATGGTGCCATGCACGTCTGACCGATAGATGACGGCGTTTGCCAACATGCTTAAGGTTTCGGGGTCAGGCGTGATGGCATCGTTTAAGCGATCCAGATGCACCACCGCGATTTGAGGGCGTAGGCGCGTGATGAAGTCTGCCGCTAGGCTGCCCCTGCGCCCACTACGCGGGACTTCCAAAACGGTTACAGGGGCTAGCTGATCGGTTGCGTTCAAACGTGCTTGCCCATTGATGTTCAGATTGCCTGTGAAGAGCATTGAGAATTCGCCGTAACTGAGCCGCATCACCAGCGCATTTTCATCTCGTTCCGCATCGCTACTGTCGCCATCGATAGCCATTGCCGTACTTTGTTCAATCGTTAAGCGGACACCATCCCCAAACTGAACTTGATAACCGTCCAATGCCGGTATTGGGGTGCGGGGTGCCACTTTCTCGGCAATCGCTTCGAGGGCATCCTCGCCGGCTAATAAGCCATTGAGGATGATGGAGGCACTGGTATACCGCTCGTAGACTGAGGGCAGGGCGCTGATCAAGCGCACATCTGGTTGTGTGATGATTTGCACATCAAGTGTTTGATCCGTAAACGGCAACCGATCCCCTAACGCGGTGAGCAAGCGCGTAGGGTAGCGTCCCCCGTCAATGAGGAGGTGTGCGCCGCCGGGGGTTTGGATCAAACTGGTGCTACTGCCGATGTCTAACATCCAGATGTGCAGTAAACCATCGGGGCGGCTCCGCAAATCCACGATCAATATCGTTATTGCCAAGAACGCCGCGATCATTGCCCCAAAGATGACGGGTTTAGACCGTGCGAACTGTGCCAGTCGTTCGACAAAAGGGGGGCGCGCCGCAGTGACAATGGCCATCCCCAAAACAATACAAAAACTAAATGCGATGAAGTTGGGCGATATAGTCACTTCAGCAGT
>JBBRTY010000173.1:0-9146 GCA_038248285.1 Aggregatilineales bacterium | reverse complement strand
CTTACGCATGAAATACCATGAAATGGTATTCGATATTCACAAAGGGTCACAAAAACACACAATGGGTTATCTTCGGTAAGGGCATGAAGTATCATGCCCCTACATGCCCTTACATACCCATTCTGACCTGTTATCACCCGTCTAATAGGTTTCATTCATAAATCCTGTCCTCCAACCCCTTCAGCCATAAAATGGCGAGGGCAGAAAGGTAAATCAAGCATGACCGATTACACCACCGTGCCACAGGTGCGGGCGGCGTTCGGCAGCACGGTGACGGGTGCGGGCGATGATGAGATCGCCCGCACCATCAGCGCCGTCAGCCGTTGGCTGGATCGCTTTTGTAACCAACCAGATGGTTTTGTCGCGGCGGCGTCCGCAACAGCGCGCTTATACGCGGGGGACGGCACCGTTGTGCAGCGCATCGATCCCTGCATCGCCGTGACGTTGATCGAGACGCGCGCCGAAACCAGAACCACATGGGAATCATGGGCGGGTGCCGACTGGATCGCTTTTCGGGGGGATGCCCGCCAGCCCGATTTTAACCATCTGCCCTACACCGGTGTGCAGGTCGCCATGATAGGGGCGCGGACGTGCTTCCCGGCGGGCACCCCCCCGACGGTACGCATCACCGCCCGCTGGGGCTATGCCGATACCCCGCCTGACGACATCGTGCAAGCGTGCATCATCCAAGTGGCGCGCTTGTTCAAACGGGGCGAAGGCGCATTCGCGGATGCGCTCAGCAACAATATCAGTGACGGGGCGCTCAGCTACCGCCGTCTCGATCCCGAAGTCGAGGCGATCTTGAAAGGTGGGCGCTATGTCCGTCCGGCTTAACCCGACGCGAGCGCGCCTCGTCCGCATCACGGCGGATCTCAAGGGGGCGCGCTTGTTCAACGGCATGACCGCCGCCGCGTCTGTGCTGGCGACGGAGGCGCGGCGGTACGCGCCAGTGGCGACGGGGGCACTGCGCGCCAGCATCCGCGTCGCCATCCAGCGCGAGGCGGCGGCGATCACCGCGACGGTTGGCAGCCCGCTGCCCTATGCCGCACTCGTGGAATACGGCAATCGCCCGACTACCCGTGCGCGGCGGGGGCGACGCCCACAACCGTACTTGGGGCGGGCGCTCAGCGAAAACCGCGCCCGCATTATCGCCGGAATCGAGACCACCGTCCGTGAGAGTGTGAGGACCGACGCATGAGCCGGATTTCGATTGCCCAGATCACGAGCGCCATCGCCGCTACCTTACGCGCGCATTTGGAAGTGGACGGAGTACGGGTGCAAGATGGCGCACGTCTACCCGCGCCCGACACCCGCGATTCGCTGACCGAAGCGATGCCCGATCTACCCGCCGTGCAAGTGTATTGGCAAGCCAGTCGCCACGACGCCTTGACGACCGACCGCCTTACGCTCGGCGGTGGGGTGCGCCCCACCCGTTTGACGTTTTATGCCGACGTGTACGCCCGTCGGCGGGGGCATATTGCCGAAGAAATGGTGAGCGTGTTGGCGCAGACCGATGCCGTATGCGCCGCGTTGGAGGCACAGCGGCACCCGCCCTTCTTCGGGTTGTCGGGGGCGCGGGCGCTGGCATGGTCGGCGGAGCGCGCCACCTTTGAAGTGGGCGGCAGCGCTTATGCGGGTGCCCGTTTTGTGATCGAGGTATGGGTCTATTAAAGGATAAAAAACATGCCCGAAACAACCAGCGCGATCAACGCCTGTGACGCCACCATCGCGCTCGACAATGCTGCCGGCGTCTTGACCGATATTTCTGGCACTGCCCGCCGTGTGACGATGGCGTTTAGCCAAGAGATCGGCAAATATCGCACTTTTAGCGGGGCGTGGGTGCGCCGCCTTGCCTGCGCGCGCGATGCCACTTTTCAAGTCGATGTCGTTTACAGCACTAGCAGCACCGAAGCCTTGCAACTCTTGCGCGTGTGGTATGGCAGCGGTGGCAGCAGGACGTTGCGCGTGCGCGTCCCCAATGGCGACAGCGGCAGTGACGAATACAGCGCCGAAGTGCTGATCGCCACCTTGCGCATTCCGTTGGATGCCGACGAAGCCAGTCCGGTCGCCGTCACGGTGGAACTCTTGCCCGACGGTGCCGTCACGTTTAGCACGGTGTGATCTAAGGAAGTGACATGCCCCAACGCAAAAACCAACTCAAGATCGACGCCGCCGCTGTGCAAGGAGACGGTGCCTATGTCATCATGCGCCCGCTCACCTATGGCGAGTCGAAGGATGTGCGGCGGCGCAGCCCTCACATGAATGAAGAGCAAAAGCTCGCCTACAGCGAAGAACTGATCGCCACCCATGTGATCGCGTGGAACTGGGTCAACGACGCGGGCGAACCCCTGCCTTTGCCTAGTCAAAACCAAACGGTGCTGCACTTGCTCACTGTGGATGAGATCGGTTTTCTCAGTCATGCGCTCAATGGCGGGGGTGCGGACCCAAACGGATTCAGCGGCTGAGTCATGATCTGCTCGCCGCGCTGTGGACGGACGATGGGCGTTTGCTGCCCGATGATTACCTTGATTACCAAGCGTGTCGGCTGTATGGCTGCACGCCCAGCCAACTTGACGCCGAAGACGCGGACACTGTGCTGCTCCATCTCGCTTTTGCGGGAGTCGAGCAGCAGGTTCAGCAGTTACGCCAAAGAAAAGGACTGCCATGACCCCCAACGTGATCGAAATCATGATCCGTGCCCAAGACGATGCCACCCGCCCCTTACAGACGATCATCACCGGGCTAGATAGCTTGGGTGCGGCGGGCGGGCGCAATGCCCTGCACATCAAATCGGCATTCGGGGCGATGCGCGATCACGCGGGCGCGCTGGAAGGGGCGCTGAATCGCACGTTGGCGACCGCCAATGCCGTGATCAATGCCCTGCAACGGCTACCGACCCCGCCGACGCTCCCCCGTGCCGCCCCAACACTGACCAACGCATCTCTGTTGTTGCCCACCAACGGGGAACGGGCATTTGCCCCTGATTCGCCCCGTGTCGCCACCACCTACAACGTGATCGTGCAACTGCCGGCGGAGGCGATGGCGTCGCCGGAACGGGCGCGGGCGGCGGGCGAGGCGTATGGTGATGGGTTCATGCAGCAAGTTCGGCGGCAGGGAGGGCTAGGGTGAAGCGATTCGTGAGCTTTGGAGCGTATACCTTCCCCGACACGGTGCCGGACAGCGGTGAGGTGCTGCGGAGCAACTTCGGCAATGCCGTGCCGCGCACCAGTCGCTTGCCGGGCATGGATGGCGGGTATGACGAGTATGGCGATGATGCGGCAGCCGGCGAGATCGGCAATGTGCGGGCGCGCTTTATGCTGGTGGCGGCGACGGCGGCGGCGATGCAGACGGCGCGTGATGCGGTGATGGCGATGGCGCGCTATGGACGGGCGACATTGACAGTGGAGACGTTCGCCGGGGGGCAGCGCTTCACGAAGGCGCGGGTGAACAATATCGCCATGAATAGCGAACATGATGCTTACTCGGAAAAGTTGTGCGAGGTGACGGTAGACTTTCAGGTCGCCCTGCCGCGTTGGTATTCGGTGGCGGGGGCTAGTCCGGTGACGACGGCGTGCAGCGGTGTGTTGACCGACTTCACGATCACCAACGGCGGGAATGCGAATGCGCAGCCGGTGATCACGATTGATCCGAGTGTGACATTGACGAGCGGTGTGAAGGTGCAGCGGATCGTGTCGTCGGTGGTGGTGGATCAGGTGGATTATGATGCCAGCCTGTTGGCGAGTGATTTGCTGGTGGTCAACTGTCAAAGTTTGACAGTGACAAAGAATGCGGTTGACGCTTACGGGAATGTCTTTTCTAGCAACCATCCGGCGTGGCTGCGGTTGCTGCCGGGTGCGAATACGATCCGCGTGGTGTTGGTGGGGGCGGAGACGGCAAGCGTGGCGGTGGCGTGGGATGATACTTGGTACTAGTCCCTCACCCCGTCCGAGCGCGCTCGGCACCCCCTCTCCCAGCCGCTTCGCTTTTGGAGGAGAGGGGGAGAAGAGCGTAGGGGCGCATCGTGATGCGCCCGCGTGGAATTGTGGGGGGGTGTAGGGGCGCATCGTGATGCGCCCGAAGTTGCTGTTTAGCTGACGACCAGCGTCGGCAACGGACGCCCATTCCACACAGTGTCGTAGTTGGGACCCATCGTGTCTTTCAACACCCAACGGAATTGGCACGCCAAGACGATCTTGTAATACGTTTCGCTGGTGTCTTGCCCAATCACCCAATAGGTGCCGGGATTCAACGTGATGGCGGGGCTTTCGGTCAATTTGCCCGGCTCGTAATACACCCGTGCCCCAGCCGGAGCCTCCCCGACGACCGAAGTCGAAGGTACATTAAGCGCGCAGCCCGGCACCACAACCACAAGCGATGGATCGACCAAACCGGAGGTGCAATTTGAGTCTGCGGTGTTGAAGGTGGTGAGATTATCGATGAAAACAACCGAGTCGAGAATCTGATCCCCTTGATCGAAGATCGACAAGAATAGGGTTTGGGCACCACTGCCGATTTGGGTACGGGCGCGTACTAGGCTGGTTGCCCCATAGACGGAAAAGGGTGTTCCGGCGGCGTTGGCAGCATTCATCAATGCGGGTCCCGTGGCATTGATGCTGACCACATTACCGTTGGGATCGAAGGCGAAGTTGTTGGGGGCGCTGATGGTCGAGCCGGCAGTCGTCCATGTGGAAGTGTTGATTTCGGCGATGAAGGCATCGTTAAATTCGGTGCTGACGAAATCGGGATATTCATGGCTGAGGAAGCGGAAATCGAAGGACAAGCAGTTGTTGTCGCTGGGGACATTCAAGTTGACCTGCAAGATGGTGACATCCCCATCGGTGTTACCACGGATACCGCCGCCACCGAGATTGGTGCTGATGCTTCCCATGTTCGCATCGCCAGAACTGAGAATGCCATAAGTGCTGCCATTGATCGGAAAGCCCGGGTAAGCGGTATCGATCACGCCGCCGGTGACATTCGCCGGGGGCCGGGTGACGAAACTAGCGCTGCTCACGATGCTGGCATCCGTCGCCATGGCTTGGGCAATTGACAGCGCGCTGGCACCGGTGTTGACCGCATTGACATCGACAAAGCTGTTGGGCGCGCTCGGTTGATCCCCGCGCGATCCGTCTTGGGCACGCGCCGGTATTGCCTGCGCCCAACCGATTAAAGCGAAAGCGATACTGAGTGCCAAAATAAATTGAAACCTACGATTTTTGATCATACCCTTTACCCCTTAGCAATAGACGCAATCGTAACTATAAGGGGCAATGATCGCGGTGTCAATCACAAGCTATGAGACTTTCGATCGTAACTGCTCAGGCTGAAAAACGATCGGTAATAAAGGGAGAAATGACCGTTGGCGGCAAATGGGCGAGGATTGGGCGCGCGAACTTTCATGTTAACGAACGATTGACAAGCGCCTAATGCGCCCCTACATCCACGTTTCGAGGGGTATTTTCCTTTTTTCTTCACGTCTTCATGCCGTTCTGTTTATTTTATTCTGTTTCTATACCTGAGTAGTTACTTTCGATCAATATCTATGGAGGAGGGTGACGCATGAGATTATGGGCGGATATGTACAATGCGGCGGGGGCGCGGCAGGGCGGGGGACCGGTGGCGCTGCGGTCGGCGAGTGTGACGCGGGTATTGGACGGTGTGGGGTCGATCACGATCACGGTGCCGGGGACGGATGGGCGGGCGGTCAGTCGCTTACAAAATGAAAGCAGCTGCCGGATATGGATGCAGCCCACCGATAGCGCGGACCCGAGAGAATTGGGACGGGGGACGATCCGGCGAGTGACGGCAAGCGGCACACCGAGCGATTGGTCACTGGTGGGGGACGGTCCCGACGACCTTGACGGGTTGACACGGGTATCGACGAAGCTGCGGCGGTCGTATAGCGGGCAGACGGTGAGCGCGATCACGACGGCGTTGGTGGCGTTGGTGAGCGGGTGGTCGGTATCGGCAAGCGGCGGGAATGCGACGGATGCGCGGTTTGATGGGGTCAATGTCTTTAAGGCGCTGCTGGCGGTGTGTGAGCAGCAGGGGCTTCATCTACGAGCGGGGACTTCTGCCAAGACTATTGAGGTCGGGGCGTTTGGGACGGCGAGCGGTTTACGGCTGATCAACCCGGCACAGATGCACCCGACAATGGACGCGGCGAACGAGTTGGCGGTGATCGAGACGATCAGCGTGGAAAAGAACAGCGAGGCGGTGTGCAATCGGTTGTATCCGATTGGGGCGGGGATTGGCGAGGCGTGGCAAACGATTTTTGAGGCGACGCGCAATACGCCGTATATCCGCAATGTGGTGTTGGTGAATGGCATCGACCAACACTTCCTTGAGGACAGCGCGAGCATCGCCCTGTATGGCATCATCGAAAAGATGGGTCGGTTTCAGGTGTCGCCGTTGTCAAATAGCGTGGCGGATGTGGTGAACGCGGCGAATGCCTTGTATGACAGTGCGGCGGCGTGGTTGACGCGGTACTCGGTGCGGCAAGATGTGTATCGGGTGACGGCGAAAAAGGTGCGAACGACCGTGCGTCCGGGTGACAAGGTGCGGGTAATTTACAACGGGGTGGTGACGCGCGACGGCGTGGTCGTCAATTATTTGGATATTGATGATGATTTTTGGGTGATGGAAGTGACGGAGCGCATGGGGGTTGAGGGCGCGGCGCTGGATTTGGTGCTGAGTACGGTGGATCGGCACGCGGCGAATGGGGCGCAGGTGGTGATCGGGGCGTTGGAAGAATTGCAGGTAGATGGGGTGAGCGTGAAGCCGTTTTTCAACATGCGGTCGTATGTGTATGATCGGCTGATCGACATCTTCACGCCCGGAGTGATTCCGGTGCGGTTCACGAATGCGACGCGCAAGCTCAATCGGTGTCTGTTGAAGATCAAGACGGGTCCGTTTGTGAGTACGGTTGTGCCGGCGGTGACGAACACGCGACATCGACACTCGACGATGCAGACCAATAACGCTTATTCGGGACCGTATACCTACCGGAATGTGTGGCTGTATGACGAGGTGCGGGACGGGCTGGTGAATGCGCTGCTGCCGATTTCGGAACCGACGGCGGGAATGCTGATCCAGTCGGAGACGGAAACGTCGGAGGACTATATCACCATCCAGTATGGATTGCGCACGGACACGGTGACGCCCAGTGGGATGCGGGTGTATATCAACAATGTCGATTATACGACGGCGCTGGGGGGCAGCTGGTTCCCTAGTGGCGGATCGAACACGGTGGAGTTAGATATCACGAGCGCGATCCTTGATTTCACGTTGCAGCAGGAACATTTGATTGAGATTCGGTGTACGGGTGGTCAGGGGACGGTCGAGGCGCAGATCGAGGTGTATGAGACGATTCAGGCGATTGATGTGGGGTAGGGGCGCGGGCGTGGGGTGTAGGGGCGCATCGTGATGCGCGTGCAGGGGGATATTCGGCGCGGGGACGATGTGGGTTAGCGACGATCCGCAAGCGCCTAATCCCCCCCTACAGACGATGTGCGTTGTGGGGTATCCCCCCATCATATTGCCAGCAACAGACGATGTGCGTTGTAGGGGCATGATATATCATGCCCATCAATGCGCGTGATGCGGGCGGGAACCTTGCCATAATAAATATCATGCCCATCAATGCGCGTGATGCGGGCGGGAACCTTGCCATAATAAATATTCTAGCAAGCATGGGAGTGGGCAATGCCGAACGAGATTTATTTGAATGCGGATGGATCGTTGGAGCAGACGATCCTTGATGGCTTGGCGACGTGGGTGATCCAGACGATTGCCAGCGGCGCGATCACGTTTGCGCAGGGGACGACGCTGATCGATACCCAGAGTAGCGCGGCGACCGATGACCTTGATACGATCAACTTTGCCGGAAGCCCGCAGCAGGGGGAACAGGGGACGATCCTGTTCATCAAGGCATCGAATGGGGCGCGGACGGTGGTCGTCAAACATATGACGGGCAACATTTACAACCCGTGCTTGACCGATATCAAACTGGATGAGACCGCCAAGATGCTGATGTTGGTGCATGACGGGACGCGGTGGGTGGTCATGGCGGGCGGCTGCGGGGGCGCGGGCGAGACGGTGACGCCGATTGTGATCGGGGACGTGACGCCGGGCAACGAGGTGCCGTGTGTGGCGGCGGCGCGGATGGTGGAATACCTGAAGTACATCATCAACGCGGGCAAGGCGAAGATCAGCAATACGCGGTTGGAAATTGTCGAGGCGCTGGCGGGGACGATTGCGATTGTGCAGCCGGACTACTCGTCGGTGGCGGTGATGGCGTTGGCGGCGACGTTTGATACGACGTATGCGGATGCGGCGGCGGTCGATGCGGCATTCACGACCGGATTTTATGACTCGGTGCAAAATCTTTTGTATGGTGCCGATGCGAACGATGACGGCATCATCAGTGTGGGTGAACTGGCAACCGTTTACAGTGGGCTGACGGCGATGGCGGTGGCGCGGGCGAATATCATCGCCAGCTTGATCGCGATATTGGGGGCGGCGGGGCTGAGCAACGCGGTGGGGGTGTCGACGGTAGTGGCGGCGACTTGTACGGGCTATTTTAAGTGCGCGGTCGCTAATTCGGAACTGATCACGTTTGCGAGCGGGCAGCGAAGTCGGATCGCGGTTGATAATGAATTTTCCGATCTCCCGGGAGGCATAGAGTATGACGAGACGGGCGGACCGGACGGCGGTCCCTGTGTATCGGCAATGCAGCCTTCGACTAATCCAGCCATCTCCAGGTTTAACGGCAACCTTGTGACTATCATTGAGCCGACCAGCGGGGCGTGGAATGATGGCATTGTGTCGGTGAAATTTCAGTGCCGATGGGATCAGGCACCGGGCGATAATCCCACCAATCTGTTCTATTACGAGATATTTTTGTTAGATGCCAGCCTCACGGTGTTGGCTACCTATACGCTAGGCGGGCCCGGACAGGTGCGAAACACATGGAACACGATATCGAACACGTTTGACTACACGGGCGACGTGCATTATGTGCGGGTGCGGGGCGCTGTAGGTCTCTATCCGGAAGATGCACCGGAGCCGATCCGGATTGACAATGTGTGTATTGTGAAGCGGGTGGTGTAGTCCCTCGCCCCGTCGAGCGCGGGCGCATCGTGATG
>JBBRTY010000172.1:0-9244 GCA_038248285.1 Aggregatilineales bacterium | reverse complement strand
TAGTGAGCTTTTTTCTCCCCCTCTCCCTCCGCCAATCCACCAATTGCTGAGGGGATGACATGTTTGAATTTGATGTAAAATTTTCTTAAAAATTTAAGCGGGAGGTCACGACAGCGTTATGCTTCTACGCGAGAAAATTGGATCGTTTCTCAAAAGGTGTCCTCCCCTCAGCCATTGGTCGCTTCGCTTATGGAGAGGGGGAGAAAAAAGCTCACAACGGTTCTTAGAAGTCCCCTCTTTACGAAGTGGGGAGGGGATGCCGACCTTCGGTCGGACGGGGTGGGGATGTGCTTTGTGATCCACTGAAATTGTTTCACACAAGACTTTGCAACAGCTCTGGGTGATGATTTTGGTGGCGCGTCCACATTGGTGTAATTCCGTTATTTGTGCGACACTTTTGTCACGACATTCATTTTAAGGAGCGTTATCCGTATGGCACAACAATTTCCACTCAGTATCCGTTTCAAACTGGTAGCACTGGCACCACGTATGTTCGTCACTGATTCCCAAGGACAAAATGTCGCTTATGTCTCGCAAAAAGTCTTGGCGCTCAAAGAAGATATTACCGTCTTTGCGGACGAGAGCCGTAGCCGCGAGCTTTTCAAAATCAAGGCTGACCGTGTTATGGACTTCACCACCACCTACCACTTTACTGAGTCCGGTACGGGCAGATCATTAGGTGCCATTAAGTCAAAGGGTTGGAAATCGATCTGGCGCTCCACGTATGAAGTCACCGACAGCGCCGGCAACGTCACCTTTACGATCCGTGAAGACAATCCTTGGGTGAAGATCGGGGATGCGATTTTGGGAGAGGTTCCCTTTCTCGGCATGTTGACCGGATTCTTCTTGAATCCGAAATACTCCGCGATCAACACCGCGACCGAACAACCCGTCATGACGATTACCAAACAACCCGCATTTTTCGAGGGCTTGTTCAATCTCGAAAAAATGGACAATTCTTTGTCCACCGAAGACGAACAACGACTCCTTTTGAGTTTCATGCTGATGGTTCAATTTATGCGGCGACGCGGCTAATCTCACTCAAAACAAGGCGGATAGCGTCCCTATCGGGGCTGTCCGCCAATCGAGTCGTCTCTGGATTGACAGCCCAATTTCGGCTATACTGAGATGATACAAGTGTTCTAGTGGGAGGCAGCGTCATGGCGCTCAACAATCGCGAGATCGCGGATATTTTCGACCGGATCGCGGAAATGTTGCAAATCAAAGGCGAAACTATTTTTCGGGTGATGGGCTATCGCAACGCTGCCGACCAAATCCGTGAACTCCCGCGTGACTTACGGGTTATAGCGGCAGCGGGCGAGCTAGAAACCATCCCCAATGTCGGCAAAATCATCGCCGAAAAAATCACAGAAATGTTGGATACGGGCGAATTGCGTTTTTACAACACTCTCGCTCAAGAAATCCCCCCCGGCGTGGTGGATATCCTGCATATCAACGGCGTCGGACCCAAAAAAGCCAAGATGTTTTGGCAAGAGGCGGGCATTACCAGCGTCGAAGCGCTCGAAACTGCCGCCCGTGCCGGAAAACTGCGCGATCTCGCCGGGATGGGGACAAAGTCCGAAACCAAAATTATCGAAGGTATTGAGTCGTATAAACGACGCGCGGCGGATACCCGCATTCGTCTGGGTGACGCCCTCCCCATCGCCGAAAGCTTGCTCAGTCGCTTGATGGCGCTCCCCGGCGCGCTCAAAGGCGAAATCGCGGGTAGCCTACGACGAGGACGCCCTACCATCGGTGACGTAGACTTGCTGATCGCAAGCAATGACCCGCAACCCATCATGGACGCTTTCGTCGCCTTCGAGGAAGTTGCCCGCATTTTGGGGCATGGTGCCACCAAAAGTTCTGTCGAACTCCACACTGGCTTACAAGTCGATCTACGTATTCTTGCGCCCGAACGCTGGGGCACGGCGCTCCAATATTTCAGCGGTAGCCAAGCCCATAATATTCACATCCGTGAGATCGCCCTAGCGCGCGGTTTTAGCCTCAACGAACACGCCCTCACCCCAGTAGATGCCAGTGGCACCCCAACGGGTGCAGACGCGATCTTGTGCGCCGAGGAAAGCGCCGTCTACGAACACATCGGCTTGCAGTGGGTCGCACCAGAGCTGCGCGAAGATCAAGGCGAAGTGGAGGCGGCGCAAACGCGCACCCTGCCCATCCTGCTTCGTCTCGAAGACATGCGCGCCGACCTACACATGCACACCGTTTGGAGTGATGGCAAGATGACCATCCGCGAGATGGCGGAAGCCGCCCGCGCGCGGGGGCGACAATGGATCGTGATCACCGATCACTCCCGCAGCGCCACCATCGCCAATGGTTTAAGCATTGAACGATTGCTGGCACAACGCGAAGAAATCCACGCCGTTGATGCGGAATTCGCCCCCGACTTTCGCGTGTTTCATGGCAGCGAAGTCGAAATTAAAGCCAATGGTGAACTCGATTTTCCTGATGACATCCTAGCGGGTTTAGACTTTGTGGTCGCGTCCCTGCACTTTGGCTTGCGACAACCGCGCGAACAAGTGACGGAACGGCTCTTGAACGCCATCAAAAACCCCCATATCGACTTGATCGGGCACCCACGCGGGCAACTTATCCCTGACCGTGAAGGTGCTGACCTCGATATGGATGCGGTGTTTGAAGCCGCTCAGCAAACAGGCATCGCTTTAGAGATCAACGCCAGCCCCGAACGCCTCGACCTCGAAGCAAAATATGCCCGTCGCGCCGCCCAACTTGGGATTCCCATCGCTATCGACAGCGACGCTCATCACATGAACGATATGGATTTGTTGCGGTTCGGCATTTTGACAGCGCGGCGCGGTTGGCTACAACCGGAACAGGTGATCAACACATGGTCACTAGAACGCTTCTTGGCATGGACGAGTAAACGAGGATAAATCATGCGCGATCCACGATTGGACGACACGGGCGAACTGCGCCGTACACAACCGCTGGCACCGACCCGACCACCGACCACGCTGCCTGAAGGCGAATATGGCGGCAAACCCAAACGCAAACGTGATGACCGGCGCAGCAATCCGCTTTATTTGCCGGCATGGTCGGTCGGGCTGATGCTGCTGTTGGTGTTTGGCATTGCCGTGGGGATCGTTTCGCTGGTGGTGATGATCGGCGGGCAAAGCCTACCGGGAGGTGAACCGAGAGTGATCATCGTCACTGCCGTGCCCACCGCCACCAGCGACCAGCCCCCCACGCTGACGCCTGATTCCGCCGCCCTTCAAGGTGGGACGCCCTCCCAAACCATTCAGCAACCCGATGCCCCCCTCCCGTCCTTTGCCTTAGAAGGACCCACCCTGCCGCCCATCATCTTGTCGCCCACCCCCATCACGATCACACTTGGTGCCGCCGTGTTGGTCAATATCGAAGGCTTAAACGTGCGCCCAGAACCGGGTCTCAACAACACACCCCGCTTTAATGCCAGCTTAGGCGCGGGGTTCAATGTCGTCGGCGGTCCGCTCTTAGACGCCGGTCTCACATGGTGGGAAATCCAAGACCCAGCCGATCCAACACGACGCGGATGGGCAGCGGCAGACTATCTCGATGTGTTTGCGCCCTAGGAACAAATGATGACAGCACAACGCGCGGCAGAATTGCGAGAATTGCTCAACTTTTATAGCTACCAATATTATTCTTTGAGCGCGCCGTCGGTCACCGATGCCGAGTATGATACGCTCGTGCAAGAGTTACGCCAGATCGAGACCGAATATCCCGAACTTCAGACCGAAGACTCCCCTACCCGCCGTACAGGGAGCGACTTAACCGAAGATTGGGTCAAAACCCGTCATCCCGCTCCGATCTTGAGTTTATCGAATGCCTATAACGCCGATGACTTGCAAGCGTGGGAAGATCGCAATCTGCGCCTGTTGCCAGCGGGCACGCAATTGGAGTACACGCTCGAACCTAAATTCGACGGGCTAACGGTCGTCCTGACGTATGAAAACGGGTTGCTCACCCAAGCGGCGACGCGCGGCACTGGCGAAATCGGTGATCTTGTGACACCCAATATTCGCACCCTACGCTCCGTGCCCTTACGAATTCCTACGCGCCCCGATGCGCCCGCCGCCCCTCAACGGCTCGTAGTACGTGGCGAAGTGCTGTATCTGAAACAAGATTTTGAACAACTCAATCAACGTCAAGCAGAACAAGAACTCCCCCTGTTCATCAACGCCCGCAACGCAGCATCGGGCGCGCTTAAACAAAAGGATTCGCGCATTACTGCCACCCGTCCGCTCACGGCGTTTATCTATGCAGTGGTAGATTCGGTCGGCTTGAAGTTGGATAAACAGTGGGATATATTGGAATTTTTGCGGGATATGGGGTTTCAAATTGCGCCAGAGACAGCACACTATCCCACATTAACCCACATTATCCAACAGATTCCCACATGGGAAACCCGCAGAAACCAACTGGCGTATGAAATTGATGGCGTCGTCATCAAAGTCAATGATCTCAACATCAATCGCGAGTTGGGCGTGGTCGGCAAAGACCCACGCGGCGCGACTGCCTATAAGTTCCCCGCCCAAGAAGCCGGCACGACGCTCTTAGATGTGACCGTGGGCGTGGGCAGAACTGGGCGCATTGTACCAACGGCGGTACTGGAACCGATATTCATTGGCGGCGTCACCGTCAGCAGCGCCACACTGCACAATTACGATTACGTGCAAATGTTGGATATTCGCATCGGGGATCGCGTCGTCGTCAAACGCGCGGGGGATGTCATCCCCAATATCGTCGGAGCGCTTGCCGAATCGCGCACAGGTGCCGAACGCGCGATCACTCCCCCAACGCACTGCCCTTTCTGCAATACCGAGATCATCCGGCTAGACGGTGCGGTCGATTATCTCTGCCCGAATGTCTATTGCCCTGAACGAATCTATCGCCAGCTAGAATTTTTTGTCTCGCGGGCGGGGCTGGATATCGAAAGTTTCGGCGGGCAAACCGTCAAAACGCTGATCGATCAGGGGCTAATCCACGACGAAGCAGATATTTTCACACTCACCGCTGATCAACTCGCGCCTCTTGAGGGTTTTGGCGACCGTAAAATCCAAAAACTCTTAGAGGCGATCCAAGCTGCTAAACAGCGCCCCTTCGAGCGCGTTTTGACGGCACTTGGCATTGATGGCGTCGGTTCAACCATCAGCGTGGCACTGGCGAACGCTTTCGAGTCCGTTGATGCGCTGGCGTCGGCATCTGTCGAAGAACTAACGACCGTCGGCGGCATTGGCGGCATCCTCGCACAAAGCATCCGCGCATGGTTTGAGCAGCCCTACCATCAACAAGTGCTTGCCAAGCTCAAAGCGGCGGGCGTCAACATGGTCGCCGCTGCGCGCGCCAAAGCCGGAGATACGTTCAACGGTCTCACATTTGTCTTAACGGGCACGCTCCCCACCCTATCGCGCGAACAAGCCGCTGCACTGATCGAGGCACATGGTGGTAAAGTAACGAGCAGTGTGAGTAAGAAAACTAATTTTGTAGTGGTGGGCGACTCGCCGGGGAGCAAAGCTGAAAAAGCC
Source organism: Aggregatilineales bacterium (assembly GCA_038248285.1). Classification (GTDB taxonomy): domain Bacteria; phylum Chloroflexota; class Anaerolineae; order Aggregatilineales; family Phototrophicaceae; genus Flexifilum. The sequence goes on along the minus strand of JBBRTY010000172.1, from coordinate 3,695 downwards.
GCGCAACTGGGTGTGCCGATCATCGACGAGGGAGCTTTAATGCAAATGTTGGAATCATCATGAGTCAAGATACCGCCGTCATCGTCATTCAAAATGGGCGTGAAAAACCCATCATCAATAAACATCCTTGGATTTTCAGCGGTGCCATTGCCAAAACACGCGGAAATCCCACACCGGGCGATATCGTCACAGTGGAATCCCACAGCGGACAATTTTTGGGGCGTGGGTACTGGAATCCCAAATCCCAAATTCAGGTTCGCTTGTTGACATGGCAAAACGAACCGATTGACGCCGGATGGTGGGAGCGGATGATCGCACGGGCAATTGGGGCACGCCAAGCCGCCCGTGTGGGTTCGCCCACATCATCCGCCCCAATGTTGGATATGCGTCGCCTGATCAATGCCGAAAGTGATTTTCTACCCGGCTTGATCGTCGACCAGTATGGCGAGTGGTTGGTGATCCAAGCCTTGACCCTCGGCATCGATCAGCGCAAGCAGGAGATCGTCCAAATTTTGGTATCCCTATTGAAACCACGCGGCATCTATGAAAGAAGCGATGTCGATGTGCGCGGCAAAGAAGGCTTGCGCGCCGAAACCGGCGTTTTGTGGGGCGAAGAACCACCCCCGCTGATTTGGACAAATGAAATCGGGTTGGCGTTGGCGGTCGATGTCCGGCGCGGGCACAAAACCGGGCATTATCTGGATCAGGCGATCAATCGCGCCTTATTCTTTGACGGCATCTTCAAAGAAGAAGCGCGCATCCTCAACTTGTTCAGCTATACCGGCAGCTTCGGTTTATTTGGGGCGGCAGCGGCAAATTCGCGCAGCATCAACGTCGATTCTTCGTTCGATTCGCTGGAACTGGCAGAGCAAATATTCATCCACAATCACGTTGGCGAACACGGGGAATTCATCCAAGCGGATATCTTTGAATTCATCCGCGATCAGGTGGAAGAAGGCGAACGCTATGATGTCATCATCTGCGACCCGCCCAAATTTGCCCACAATGCCGGGCAAGTCGACAAAGCGGCACGCGGCTATAAAGACCTCAATCTGCACAGCTTCAAGTTGGTGCAACCGGGGGGGTATCTGATGACATTTTCGTGTTCGGGAGCCATCACACGCGACCTCTTTCAAAAGATCGTCTTTGGCGCATTGGCAGACAGCGGGCGCGAAGCACAAATCATCCGCCATCTTTCGGCTGGCGACGATCATCCCGTCGCCTTGACCTTCCCCGAAGGCGAATACCTAAAAGGCTTACTCTTGCGCGTCTATTGAGACACACCTTTTTAATTGCGCCTAGACACTCGCAAATTGCGACTCGGCTTGATTCGCTGCCAGTTGCTTGATTTTGTGAAACGTCTCAACCCAGCTAATTTCGCTTAAGCCAAGCGCCTCACGAATTGTGTTCGGGTCCAGCCCCGATTGATACGACCGTACCGCGAACGTCCACCGCAACATCTCGAAGGAGATTTTTTGGGCAATGCCGGCACCATTGCCCAAATCCTCTAGGATATATTCCAAGTTCCGCGCTGTACAAGTGAAGAGCGTCGCCTGTGGATGATAGCGCAAAAGGTACTCATCCAACGCAGGAAAGAATTCCATATCCAGCGGCAGATAGCGCTCGCGATACCGATCTTTTGCTCCCTCGTGTTTAACGAGCAGTTGCGCACCATCGGGTGCATCACGCTGGATATCCTCCACCGTCAGGCGCATCGCTTCGCTTTTCTTGATGCCTGTACTCAAAATTAAGCGAAACAACATCTCTGGGCGTGCATCTGGTTTTTCACCCCGACGCGGCAAGCGCGCCACTGCCAGCACCGCTTGAATTTGAGCAGTGGAGAGGATTTCCGCCAACGGAGCCGGACCCGAACGCTGCAAAACCGCCAGCGCTGGATCAAGCGGGATGACATCGCTCTCTTTTAGCCACTTAAAAAAGACCTTCAGCGTCGTTACGCGGCGAGCATAGGTTTTACGACTGCATGGAATCCCCCGTCGGTTTTCCATCCAACTGAGAAAATCATTCAGCCGCGTGGTTGTAAACCAACCGAGCATGGACTCTTCACCGTGATATTCTTCCAGTAGCAGTAAGTCGGAGGTAAAGGCGCTGATGGTATGGTCTGTTTTCGCCTGTTGTTTCAAGAATGCCTGAAACAAAGGCAAAGCATCCATCATGCGGGTTTGGGTATTCAAATCATTTTCCCAAGCAGGTTGCGTTTGAAACAACGGCAACTGGCGCATATCGGGCGGGACCTCATTGCTAATAAGCAGATGATTAAACCTAACACAAACCATCTGCCCCTGTCAAGGAAAACGACTAAACCTGTATAATAAAGACATTGAATACATCAATTGAATGTTGTGACAACCTTGAAAGAACGTTTGCAAAAACTACTCGCACAAGCGGGTATCGCATCACGACGCAGCGCCGAAACCATGATCGAACAAGGGCGCATCACTATCAACGGCGAGGTGGCAACGCTCGGTGATAAAGCCGATCCCGAAGCCGACATCATCATGGTGGATCGTGTGCGTCTGCGCATCGAAGCCGTGAAGAAAATCTATATCGCCCTCAACAAGCCTAAACAAGTCTTGAGCACATCGGCACCTCACAAAGGGGACGAACGCCGGACGATCTATGATTTGGTCAATATGCCGGATCATCTGTTTTCCATCGGTCGGTTAGACGCCGATAGCGAAGGCTTAATCGTACTGACCAACGACGGCACCCTAGCGCAGCGGCTCAGCCATCCGAGCTACCGCCATTCCAAAACCTACCGCGTCGATGTCGTCGGATTACCCGACATCAGCGCGCTTGACCAATGGCGCAACGGCGTGTTTCTGGATGAAGATGGGCGTACTGCTCCCTGTATCGTGACGGTCACACACGGAAACATCAAAGAATCTACGCTCAGCATCATCATGACCGAAGGCAAGAAGCGCCAGATTCGCCGGATTGGGGTGAAGTTAGGGCATCATGTCCGTAAACTAGTACGCACGCATATCGGCATGTTGTCTCTGGGCAATTTGAAGCTGGGTGAATGGCGTGAACTGACGATGGACGAAGTGAAGCTCCTCAAAACCCCCTCGCCAGAGTTGAAGGGGCTAAAAGCGGCAGCCCGCTCCCGTGTCTCTGCGGATGGTACTGAAAGCAGCAGCGTAATACGTACCGCCGCCCCGCGTCCCCGTCGGACGACCGACGAGGGCGACCGTGCGCGCCGAAGTCTCGTGGCTGATGATGATCGCCCACGCCGCAGCCAAGTCGATGATGAGGATTTTCGTCCGCGTCGTAGCCTTGTAGATGAGGATGACCGTCCGCGCCGTAGTGCTGACGATAGTGACCGTCCGCGTCGCACCGCGTCGGATTCTGACCGTCCGCGCCGTACTACCACGTCGGATACAGATCGCCCGCGCCGTAGTGCTGACGAAACTGACAGTCCTCGTCGCACCGCGTCGGATTCTGATCGCCCGCGCCGTTCTACAACGTCGGACACAGACCGCCCACGCCGCAGTGCCGAAGATAGCGACCGTCCCCGCCGTGCAGCGTCGGACACAGATCGCCCGCGTCGTACTACCACGTCGGACACAGATCGCCCGCGCCGTAGTGCTGACGATAGTGACCGTCCGCGTCGCACCGCGTCGGATTCTGACCGTCCGCGCCGTACTACCACGTCGGATACAGATCGCCCGCGCCGT
>JBBRTY010000171.1:0-9258 GCA_038248285.1 Aggregatilineales bacterium | reverse complement strand
TCGTTAAAACGGTATATCATCTACTTGATTCGGGCTACTAGGTGTATTATCTGTTGAAATTGATCCGCTCGACACTTGGGTTCCTTGCTCCAAATTCGTGATAATAGTTCGAGATACCTCTTCTACATCCATTTAGGTTGAAAGATCGATTGGTTCTTCCTGTTTCTTGAAGTATGAATACCACTCTTTAGTTTCTTCGTCAAACAAAATGGTGAGCAATTCAAAGCCCAAATCTCCGAACAATTGCAATTGAGATTGTGTCGGTGATATTTCAGTTGTCAATACACGTATTGCCCATTTGTTCATTTTCGGTCGTTCCCCAATTATACTGATCCATTGATATTAGTTTGGTCAATTTACTCTATAATCCGTTTTCAATCTAGGCTATCCCCACCCAAAGCGCGCGCGGATCACCGGCAAAATCTGATCGGCGATCTCACGGTGCCCATTCGCATCAGGGTGCTTATCGGCAAAACTGAGTTGAGTCGTGAACGGGCGAATCATGACCGCCCCCGGTGCCAAGGGCGTGAGCGCATTGTCGTAACCGATCATGAGGATGCGCGCGTCATTCGCCAATGGCGCGACCTCGCGGGCATACATGCCCAAATCGCTGCCCGCATTGCCATAACTGGGGTCGGTGGCTTGCACCACCGTCGGCAAAAAGCGGATGTACAGTGCCGTCCATGGTAGGTAGGGCAGCTTGCCCGCCGCCGAAAAATCCGCCAGAAATTCGGGATCCGCGTCGTTGTCGGTGATCATATAGACGATGCGCACATCGGGCGCTTGCTGATCGACCAAGCGGCGGATGTTGTTGATATTAAAGGCGGGCATGGCGGCATCGACCACGCGGACACCCGGCAACTGCGCCGCCAAGAGGTTCACAAAAGTTTGATCATCACTGACGCCCAAGCCAAACGTCACGCTATCGCCCACAAATACGAGCGTCTCCGCCCCGGTTGTGTCCGAGGCGGGCACAGCGCGGGTGCCGTCTTTTTGAATCGTCACGGTGCTGCGCGACAGTAAATAGACTCCGGGGGCATACGCATAGCCAGCGGGTGCCGGTTGGATGTGATCGGTCAATTGCAAATAATCACGAATATAGCGCAAGCCGATGGGGTCAAGCGAGAGCAGCACTTCGAGCAGCCCCATCGCCATCACGATTCCAAACAAGACAGCGATCAAGCGGCGCGCCCAAATCGTGCCGCGTGTCAGTTGGGGCGCGGATGGCGTGGGTGGAGTCAGTTCGGTCATTTCTCAAATCCTGCTACACATTCAATATGGAACGTCTGCGGAAACATATCGACAGGTTGCACATCGATCAAACGATAGCCAGCATCCACCAAACGACGGGCATCGCGCGCCAACGTCGCCGGATCACACGATACATAGGCGATCCGACGCGGGGCACAGGCGATCAACGCCTCCAATGCTTGTGGCTTCATGCCCGACCGGGGTGGATCGAGCAAGACGGCATCAAAGCGAAACGACTGCGCCAACATCGGCAAGAGCGTCTCGACCTCCCCGCTGTAGATTTCGACATTGGGCACATCCGCCAAGTTCACCCGCGCATCCGCCACCGCCAACGGTGCCAGTTCCACAGCGATCACCTGCTTGGCGGCATACGCCAAAAATGCCGAAAACAAGCCGCCGCCCGAATACAAATCGAGAACGGTCTCGACCCCCATCAAGTTGAGCCGCGCCAATGCCTGTTCGATCAAGACCGCCGCCTGGGGCGGATTTACTTGGAAGAACGCCCCGGCGCTGCACCGAAAACGCCGCCCCATCACCGTGTAAAAAACAGGCGTAACCGCTTGTGCCGTCTGCGTCACCATCAGATCATCATCATCGGGAGCGTCGGGATCGGGATTACTGTGGATGATGCTTGATGTGGGTTCGCCCTCATCACCCACTTGCAAGCGCACGCGCATCCCCGCCGGAAACGCCATACGCTGCTGTTTGAAGTGTTGAAAGGCTTCCTCTAAATCAGGGCGCAAGATCGGGCACTCGTCAATGGCGATCACATTACGCTCGTTCATGCCCACAAAGCCGAGTGTCCCCGCCGCCGAGCCATGCAGCGTGGCATGAACCCGATAGCCATAGGGCGACTCCGCGCCGAGGGTCGGGTGGACGATAACATCGGGCAAGTGGGCGCTGCGCGCCAACTGCTCGATCACGACTCCGCGCTTCATGTCTAATTGCAAGGGATAGGCGGCATGTTGCCAACGACAGCCGCCGCACACCCCAAAATGCTTGCACATCGGCTGTACGCGCTCCGGCGAAGCGTCTAAGACTTCGACCACTTCGGCGAAGGCGAAGCGTTTTTTGTCAAAGGTGATGCGGGCGCGCACTCGTTCGCCGGGCAGGGCAAAAGCGACAAAAATCGTCTTGCCCTCGTGCCGCCCCACCGTCGTGCCGCCGTGTGCCGCGCGATCCACAGTTAATTCGATGATCGCGCCTCTGTCGCTCATAAAGCGACCAACCCATATGCCGCCGCCAAAATTTGGACCGGATGCACGACCCGCTTGCCCGTCGCGTGGGCGATCTGCCAGCGGCAGGTCTCGCTATCGCAAATGACGGGATTACCGATGTCGGGCGCGTCGGCTTGTTCAAACAACGACTTGCCGACATCCATCGCGATTTGGTATTTCTCCGACTTGAAACCATATGTGCCCGCGATTCCACAGCAAGCGGCATCCGCCAAACGTACCCGCAAGCCGGGGATCAAGTCGAACAAGTCCAGCGCCGGTTGCCCGATGTTGTGCGCTTTTTGCTGACACGGCGCATGGTATAAAAGCGTCGAATTCATATCAAACGGCTGAAAATCCGTTCGCAATTCGCCCTTACTCGCCAGCATCAGTAAAAATTCACTGATATCATAGACCTGCTCCGCCACGACATCACGTTGAGGGTGATCGATCTGCAAAATTTCGCGATAGTCCGATTTTAAGCTGAGCGTGCAAGAAGTGGACGCGCCGACAATGGGCACCCCACGCGCGGCATAGCGCCCCAACGAATTGAGATTGCGCACGGCGTGATCGCGGGCGGCGTCAAATTCGCCATTAGACTGCATGGGCAAGCCACAGCAATTTTGTTCCGGCAGCACCACGTCATAGCCGTTAAACGCCAGCACCATCACCGCCGCTTTCGACGTGGCTGTATCAAAGTAGTTGCCGGCACAGGCGTGGAAGTAGGCGAGTTGCCCTTTGGGCGTCCCTTGCGGGCGCGGCTTGTTGCGGGCGAACCATTCGCGGAAAGGGGTGAATTCAAAGACGGGCAACGGAGCGTCGCGGTGAATACCGATCACCTTTTCGACGATGATCCGCGCCGGACGCAGTTTCGCGCCCCAATTGAGGAACGGCGCGAACCGATGCCCAAGCTTGCCCATCAGTTCCGACCGACCGAGGATGCGATTGCGCAACGGGATATCCCCATCATAAAGGTGTTCACGGGCGCGGGCGTTCATCTCCATGATCTTGACACCATGCGGACAGACCATCGTGCAAATGCCACAACCGGAACAATAATCGACACTGACATCGGGCGATTCGTCCCCGCGCGGCTCATTCATGCGAAAGCGTTGTGCTTGGGGACCGACCGTCTTGGGTCCGGGGAACAGATCAGTCACAAGCGCAACCGGACACGCCGAGGTGCAGATATTACACTTGATGCACAAGTCAGCGGTGAACTCGACCGCCTCATAGTTGTCGTGGATCGCCCCAATTTTGATCAATTGCGTCATCATTTTGCTCTTCTATGCCATCACTATCAGTGCTTGAATCGCCGCCAGTGCCTTGAGCGCCGCATGTGCCCCCGAAGCGATATCGATCCCTTCGGTCGCGCCTTCGCTGATCGGGCTGGCACCCGCCAACAAGCGTCCCGCCACAAACAAGCGCTCCGCCACCAGCGCCCCCTGCCCATCGACCGGACGCGAATCGCCATCCACTTGCACACCGACGCGATGCAACGGTTGGGGGGTGCCGCTCATGAGCGCGTTCGCAAACCAGTCTTCTAACGGCGGGGCATCCGTCAACGGCAGATCGGCGATCCCTTCGTGCAGCGCGCCGCGATAATCGCTGGCGATCCCGCCGCCGTACAAGCCACCCGTCGCCAAGATCACCGCATCCCCTACGATCAAGCGCTCACGGGTATTCGCCGCTGTCGCCGCCAACACGCCCGTCACTCGTCCATCCTGCATCACCAAGCTGTTGACGGTCACGCCGACCACATAGCGCCCGCCGCGCGCGATCAACGCCTTGCGCAGGGCGTGGTACAGGCGCAAACCGGGGACAGACGGTGTGAGCGTGGGGATTTCAAACACCGGCAAGCCGATCCCTTCGGCAAACTGTGCCCGCGTTTCCGGCTCCAAGCCGAGGACGGCGGGTAGCCCGACGACATCAAAGCCGCCCCGATGAATCTTCGCTTTCACCAACGCGATCAACGTTTGCAAGCCATCAGGGGTATCCAGCCACGCCGCTGCATCGACCGTCCATGTGTCAAAATTGCCGCCATGCACCAGCGGCACGCTAAAGGCATGGGCGTCGATTCCGTCGGCGCGCAAGCCATCGGCGCATAATACGGGGTAAAAATCGCGCCACCCGTCAAAACCGATGATCGCCACGCGCCGCCCTTCTAAAGTGGGGAACGCCGCGCCGACCGTTAACGCCATCGACCGCCGTGCTCCGGTGCTGGTGACAGCGCGCAAACGCACGCCCGGCTCGCTGTTGCCGTGCAATCCCGCGATTCGGTCGATGACCGCCAAGCCCGCCGCCAACGACTCGCCGACGACCGCGTAGGGGTGTCCGGCGTGCGCCGCCAATGCCTCGACATCGCCCGTTTCGATCCAACCGGGATGCAGGGTGAGCGCGCCCTGCCCTTGCGCCACCAATTCGACTCGTGCCCCCGCCTCTGCCGCGACCAGCGCTGCCGTCAAACCCGCTAAGCCCGCCCCGACCACGACCACGCGCGGCGCTTGCCCTGTCCGCGCGGGCAAACGCGGGCTGTGAACATTCGCCCATTCCGGCACCGTCTGGGGGGCGTCCGTCGCAAACAAGCCCATTACCCGCCCATACAAGTGTTCGGCAAGCAAAATTTGACGGAGGTTGTGCCCCCATAACAACGGTTTCATGCCGCCAAAACGACGCTCGGCAAATTCTTTCAACAATTCAATCGAATGCGCGGGGGCATCCTTCAAGACTTCGTGACGAATGGCGGCAGCGCGATAAGCACAAAATCCGCCTTGACACGGACCCATGCCCACCCGCAGATCGCGTCGCAAATCATGGATGGTATCAGCACCCCCGCTAGTGAGCGCTGTGCGAATCTGCGGATCGGTCACGATCTCACATTCGCACACCAACCCGCCGGGGGTCTCGCCGTGTTCCAGCGCGCCCAAACGGTCGCGCAGTTGATGAATATGCGCGGTTTTGGCGTGCAACGAGGGCAGCACGGTCGTGGCGGTCGTCGAGGACACGGTGACATTCAACTTCGCGCACACCATATCCGCGACTTTTTCCGCCATCAGCCGGAAGGTCGTCAGTTTGCCGCCCAAGATGCTGATCAACCCGTCAATGCCATCCGCCGCGCCGTGATCGAGCGCCGCAAAAGTACGCTTGGCACCACGTCCGTCACCCCCCGGATCATACAACGGGCGCACCCCGCCCCATGCCCGCAAGATGCGCGCGCGGCTGATGCCGGGCGTCATAGCTTCGGTTTCGTCAAGGATGCGCTCGACCTCCCATCGTTCCACCCGCACATCGCCGGGGTCATCGGTCTTGACCGAAGTCGTGCCGATCACGCTGACGGTGCCCACCGGAACAAAAATATCGCCATCACCGGGGGTGCGCAATTTATTGATGACGGTATTGACCCAACGAATATTGAACGCCAGCATCGCCCCACGACTCAGGCGCATCTTAAAATGGACGCCCGCCAGTGCCCCCACTTCTGCCGCCCATGGTCCCGCCGCGTTGATGATCACCGCCGCGGTGACATCGGTTACTGTGCCCGTGCGCACATGTTTAAGGCGTGCGCCCGTCACGCGGTCGCCCTCTTTGTGAAACGACTCGACCTTGTGATAGGTCAAAAACTCCGCTTTTCCGGTGGCACGCGCCCCCGCTTGCAAACCATGCAGCAAATCCCACGAGTCGCAGGAGCCGTCCGGCACTTCATACACCGCTTCGAGTCTGGGATTGAGGATACGCTCGCGTTTGAGCGCCTCCGACAGGCTAACCGCCCGCGTCGGAATGCCAACAGCGGCGCAACTGGTGAGCCACGGATCGACATAGGAGACATCATCGCCGGGGCACAACACAAAAAAGCCGCTGGTATCTTCGATAGCTTCGGGCGCGATGGTGCGCAAAATCATATTTTCGTCGATACATTCTTTGGCGCTTTCAGCATCCCGCACGGCATAGCGCCCACCACTGTGCAGCAGCCCGTGATAGCGCCCGCTGGTGCCGGTCGCCAGATCACCCATTTCTACCAAGATCACGCGCACGCCGCGCAATGCCAAATCCCATGCGATGCCGCCGCCCGTCGCGCCGCCACCGATCACCAAAACATCAGTTTCCATTTGCTACCCTTCAAACCGGACGCGCGGAAAGTAACTTACCCCGCGCCCTCTATGAATCGTGTTTACCGAATCTTCGCAGGGGCGACTCTTCACCCCTAAATCCTAATCCCTATTCTATCCAGCCCTTTGACCGTTCGACCGCACGCCCCCAACCGTGATACAACGATTCACGCTGATCATCCGACATGCTGGGGGTGAAGGCGCGTTCGATTTGCCACTGGGTGGCGATCTCGGCGGGTGACTCCCAGAAGCGCGTCGCCAAGCCCGCCAAATACGCTGCCCCTAACGCCGTTGTCTCGGTAACGACCGGGCGTTCCACCGGACAACCGAGGATATCCGCCTGAAACTGCATCAAGAAATCATTGCGCACCATGCCGCCATCCACCCGCAACGCGGCGAGCTGCAAACCGCTGTCCGCTTGCATCGCCTCGACGACAGCGCGGGTTTGATAAGCGACGCTCTCTAAAGTAGCGCGCACGATCTGTGCCTTGCCGCTACCGCGCGTCAAGCCGACAATCGCGCCGCGCGCAAACTGATCCCAATAGGGCGCGCCCAAGCCCACAAATGCCGGCACGACATACACGCCCCCCGTGTTCTCGACACTAAGGGCGAGGGTTTCGCTTTCGGCAGCATTTTGGATCAAGCCCAGTTCATCGCGCAGCCATTGCAATGCCCCCCCCGCAATAAACACACTGCCCTCAAGGGCATACTGGGTGGGCTGGTTTGCCAATTGCCATGCAATGGTAGTCAACAGGTTGTTTTGCGACTTGACCGCCTCGCTACCGGTGTTCATCAACATGAAACAACCGGTGCCATAGGTTTGCTTGGCAAGACCGGGTTGGTGGCACATTTGCCCATAGGTGGCGGCTTGCTGGTCGCCCGCCACGCCCGCAATCGTGATCGCACCATCGCCCAACAGGGTGGTTTCCCCATAGGTGGCACTGCTCGGCATGACTTGGGGCAAAATTTCGCGGGGGATTCGCAGGTGATCCAGCAGCACTTGGCTCCAATCGCCCGAACGGATATCGTACAACATCGTACGACTGGCATTGCTGACATCGGTCAGATGCAAGCGCCCTTCGGACAAGCGCCACAACAAGAAGGTATCGACAGTGCCAAAAGCGAGTTCACCACGCTGCGCCCGTGCGCGCGCGCCGGGGATGTTGTCCAGCAACCATGCCAATTTGGTGCCCGAAAAATAAGCATCGGTGACCAACCCCGTCACATCGCGGATGACGGCATCGAAACCTTCGGCTTTCAATTGTTCACAGAGGGGAGCAGTACGACGACACTGCCACACAATCGCATTGGCGATGGGTTCGCCGGTTTTGCGATCCCAGACGAGGGTGGTTTCGCGCTGGTTGGTGATGCCAATTGCGTTGACATCACGGGCAGTGATGTTTTGTTGGTGCAAGACTTGGCGCGCGACATCATACTGCGAACGCCAAATATCCCATGGATCATGTTCAACCCAGCCGGGTTGAGGATAAATTTGTCGGAATTCTTGCTGCGCTCTCGCAACAATTTGCCCAGCGTGATCAAACAGGATCGCCCTTGAGGAAGTCGTCCCTTGATCGAGAGACAAAATATATCGTGTCATCAAAACCGCCTCGCTGCCAAAAACCAATAGTTGGCACCGATTATAGCGTAGACGGCGACATTACAGACACACGCTTCTAAAACTCACACCTTGACGGCACAGACGCCTTCACGCGCCGTTGAAGGCTGCCCGCAGCCGCAAATCCACTTGTTCGACCAAGCGTCCGTTCATCTCGTCTTTGGTGAAATAATCATCTGCTCCGGCTTTACGACATTCGGTGATAATGCCGAGGTCGTTAAGCGCCGACAACATAAAAATCGGTGTTGTTTGGGTCACAGGGAGCGCGCGTAATGACATACACAATTGTACCCCGTTGATGCGTGGCATCATATAATCCAAGATGATCAGATCCGGCGCGCACTCCAAGACCATCGACTCCACCAATTGAGGATCAGTAGCAGAGATAACGTTGTACCCTCTTTTGCCGAAAATGATCCCCAGTATATGTATCATAGAGACTTCGTCATCGATTACAAGGATCGTATGGGTCATGTGAATCCGTTTTGCACTTAAGTTAACCAAGATCATATTTCTATTATATGCGAATTCACTGTTGAAAACAGATGATTATATCTCCAATTCAGGGCTTAATCATGAAACAAAAATGAAACAAGGCGTGACCCGCAAAGCATTTTAGAAACCCTTATACCGCCAGATAAATTTGCTGATCATGGAGAAAATTTGGTTCTCCATGATTTTTTTATGAGTCAAAATCTCGTTCATGCGTTAGCCCTGGGACCCCCCCCGATAGGACCATCCGCCAACACCGTGCCAGCACCGACGCTTAACATCAAAGCGGCAATGACAATGGCGAATTTCACACGTCGGGCACCAGCACTAAACAGGGTCGAAACGGCATTCATTTGGGTCTTCATGAGTGGGCACCTTTGAAATCACTGTTGTTGTTGCTCTATGCGAGATAACAACAGCTTATCGATGCCCGCTCAACGAAGTCAGGGCTGTTGCAAAGTCGAAAGAGGACAAATTCAATGAATAGCAGATTTGATAATCCCCACCCCGTCTGACCTTCGGTCAGCGCCCCCTCCCCATTGGTCGCTTCGCTTATGGAGAGGGGGAGAAAAAAGCT
>JBBRTY010000170.1:0-9308 GCA_038248285.1 Aggregatilineales bacterium | reverse complement strand
TTTGGCAGCGCAGCAGCAGCGGGTAGTCAGTTTTTGGCTGGATGCGGAGGATGCCCGTCGTCAGAAACACCGCGTATTGACGTTGAAAACGAATGACGGTGACGTTTTTATCACCAGCCGCCCGATGCAACAGGCGGGGTGAGCGCTAAAACGAGTCACGGCGCATGAAAATGCGCCGTGATGAGGTGTTACTATAGAACAGGGTGGAACCCACCTTATGCTTCTTGCATTTTCTCGCGCGCTTTGGTGTCTTTTTGACGCTTTTCAGTATCCAGAATCCGTTTGCGGACGCGCAAGGTCAATGGGGTGACTTCGAGAAGCTCATCTTCGCTGATGAATTCGATGTAGTCATCCAAGCTGAAGTTGGTGTCGATTTTGATCTTGGCTTCTTTACCAAAGTAGACGGTATGAACCGCCGACAATTGCTTGGTCTTGCAGACATTGATGGCGAGGTCTTCGGGGCGGATGTGTTCGCCCACGACCATGCCTTCATAGACTTCAGCACCGGGTTCGATGATGAAGGTGCCGCGCTGCATCAAACCGTCCATCGCGTAAACGGTCGATTTAGCGGTTTCTGACGCCACCAAGCTGCCGAATTGCCGACCGGGGATTGTCCCAGCGAACGGTTCGTAGCCGTAGAAAATGGTGTGCAGTTGACCCATACCTGCCGTTGCCGTCAAGAACTTGGAACGCAAGCCCAACAGACCGCGCGTGGGGGCAAGGTAAGTCATCATGGTGGTGCCGCTGTCGCTGCTCATGTCGGTCATACGTCCGCGCCGTTCGCCCATCATTTCGACGACGGTGCCGGTCATGCCTTCAGCGACTTCGATATGGACTTCTTCGACCGGCTCTAAAGTCTCGCCGGTTTCGGGGTCTTCGCGGAAGATGACTTCCGGCTTGCTGACCTCAAACTCATAGCCTTCACGGCGCATGGTTTCGATCAAGATGCCGAGGTGAAGCTCGCCACGACCGCTGACAATGAATTTCTCTGGGGTGAGACCATCTTCAACGCGCAGCGCCAAATTTTGACGGGTCTCGTTGTAAAGGCGTTCGCGCAGCTTGCGCGAAGTGCCCAAGCCGACTTTGCCTTCGCGCCCACCAAAGGGCGAGGTGTTGATGCCGAAGGTCATCCGGACGGTTGGTTGCTCGACGCTGATCGGGGGCAAGGCTTCCGCAAAGGCTGGGTCAGCAATGGTATCGCTGATGCCGATGTGGTCATAACCACCGAACGCCATGATATCGCCCGCATGGACTTCGTTAACTTCCTGCTTGGCGAGATTGTGATAGACGAACAGATAATCGATCCGTCCGTTTTCACGTTCACCAGCGGCGGAAATGCGGACAACGGATTGTCCTCTACGCAAGACGCCCGAACGGAGACGCCCGACGCCGAGCTGTCCTTTATAGGTGTCATATTCCAGCGTTGTCACCAGCAAACGAGCAGGAGTGTCCGCATCGATTTCTGGTTCTGGAACTTCTTTTAGGATGGTTTGGAAGAGAGCATCAAGATTATTTTCCAGCGTGGTTGGGCTGTAGCCCGCTTTGCCATCGAGACCGACAGCATAGACCACTGGGAAATCCGCTAGTTCATCGCTGGCACCCAGTTCAATGAAGAGATCAAAGGTCTCGTTCAAGACTTCTGCCGGACGAGAGTGGGCGCGGTCAACCTTGTTAATCACAACGATGACGCGCAGGTTTTGCGCCAATGCTTTACGTAAGACGAAACGGGTTTGAGGCATGGGGCCTTCGACCGCATCCACCAAGAGAAGGACGCCATCGACCATGTTCAGGACACGCTCGACCTCGCCGCCAAAATCCGCGTGCCCAGGGGTGTCAACAATGTTGATTTTGACATCACCCCATGTGATGGCAGTGTTTTTGGCGAGAATGGTGATGCCGCGTTCTTTTTCCAGCGCATTGCTGTCAAGAATACGTTCACCGGCGGAGCTGTTATCGCGGAAGACTTTGGACTGTTTGAGCATTCCATCGACCAACGTCGTTTTACCGTGATCAACGTGGGCAATGATGGCGATATTGCGAATATCGCTGCGTGTTTGTGTCACTGTGTACCTTTTTTATTGACAACGTTATGGATTCGAGCTACGTATATCATTATAACACGCGAATGTTAAGACTGATAGTGCAACTTCCAACAATTATTTCATCGGAAAGCTGGTGAATCTCGCTTAGGGTCCGACGGGACGGCGTTGGAAGGTGGCAAGCAGCACGCCAATGATGATCAAGACACTGCCCACCCATAAAGCGGGTGTCATGGCTTGACCGATGGCGACGCTGAGGAGGGCACCCACGAGCGGTTGGGCGAAAAAATAGAGGGATGCGACCGAGGCATCCACCAAGGCAAAGGCACGGTTCCATAACCACATGGCGGCGGCGGTGGAGATAAGTCCCAAATAGAGAATGCCCAACACCACCGCTGGCGTGATCACCCCAATAGGGCGAGTCTGCAACTCCACGACCGAGGCGGGCAAGGTCAAAATCATCCCCCCGATGAGCGCGAAAAAAGTAATGACGAGGGTATCGCGCTTCATGGTGCTGACCAAGCGCACCAGCACTGAATATAAGCCCCATGTCAAAGCCGCAAATGCCAGCACCATATTGCCGAAAAAAGTATCTGACGAGAAATCGGCAGTGGCGGGGTCGATGATGACGATCACGCCGATGGTCGCCAAAATCACGGCAGCGATCCGGCGGGCGGTCAGCTTTTCGTGCAGGATGAGCGCTGCAAAGATCAAGATGAAGGCGGGGGAGGCGCTGGTGATGAGCGCGCCATTCACAGCGGTGGAGCGATCCGTACCGACGAATTGGGCACCGACGCTTAAGCCGAAACCGACGAAACCGACCGCCAGCAAACGCATTATTTCATCACGGGGCAGCGCAAAGCTAAAGCCGCTGGCGCGGATGAACGCACCCAAGACGAGCGCCCCCATGATCAAGCGGATACTGAGGAGGGTGAAAGGGGGAATGATCGGCAGGACGAGGTCGCTGACGACATACATGCCGCCCCAAATAGCAGCAGCACTGACCCCATAAAGGGCGCTCCGTAAGTTGGTGTTCATAAAAAATTCCTTTTCAGTGAGACTGGCTTGGCACTTGTGACCAAGAGACAGGTGCATTTGCTTGATCATGATCTGTGTTGTATCTTTCAGCGAGATCGTTATAATCGTAATGGTCATCGGTGATGTGTGTAGGGTAGACAATATTCCGCCTGTAAACAACACCGAAGTCTTATTGGCGTAGTACAATGATTGTATTCTATTGGAGAGGAAACTAGTTATGCGCTCGAAGAAGTTTATGTTGGTCGCCCTTGTGATGATCGCCGCGCTGAGCCTGAGCGTTGCCTTCGTCCAAGCGCAAGACACGCAAGTGATCAAGATCGCCTCGCAAAGCCCGCTATCTGGACCCCAATCGATTTTGGGTATCAGCATTCGTAACTCTGCCGAATTGGCAGTGGAACAACTTTCGGCGGATCTGGAAGCAGCGGGTTTCACCGTCGAATTCGTCCCCTATGATGACCAAGCTACCCCCGATGTCGGCGTGTCGAACGCCAACAATATTGTCAATGATGCGGCGATCCTCGCGGTTGTCGGTCACTTGAACAGCGGTGTGGCGCTCCCCTCGTCGGTTGTTTATGACGATAGCGACTTGGTGATGGTTTCGCCCGCGAACACCAACGTCAACATTACCGATCGTGGTTTGGTGACTGTCAACCGCATTTGCGGTCGTGACGATTCGCAAGGTGCTGCCGGCGCTCAATTTGCGGCGTCGCTTGAGGGCGTCGAAACTGTTTACGTCCTCCATGACACCACCGCTTACGGTTTGGGCGTTGCGGAATTCTTCCAAGCGGAAGCGGAAGCTCAGGGCTTAGAAATCCGCGGCTTTGAAGGCACCGAAGAAGCCGCCAACTTTGACGGCATCATCCAACCGATCCTCGCGTTGGAACCCGATCTGATTTACTTCGGCGGCATCTACTCGCAAACCGGCATCTTCATCAATCAGGCGCGTTCGGCTGGTTATGAAGGTATCTTTGTTGGTCCCGATGGTTTCGACTCGTCCGAATTCGCCGAACTCGCGGGCGATGCAGGTGTCGGCACCTATTACACGTCGGTCGCTGCGCCGGTGTCGGTTTACCCGGAAGCTGAGCAATTTGCGGCTGATTACGAAGAAGCATATGGCGAAGGCGTGCAACCCTTTGGCGCTCAGGCATATGACTCTGCCGCGATTGTCTTGGCTGGTATTTTGGCAGCCGTCGAAGCCAATGATGGTGCGTTGCCCACCCGCGCTCAGGTCGCGGAAGCAGTGCGCGCCATCGAAGGCTTTGAAGGTTTGACGGGTACGGTCACGTTTGACGACAACGGCGATAACGAAATTGCTTCCTACTTCATCCTCCAAGTGGTTTCGGCGGATAAGGATGAATGGAATAATAACGAACTGCTGTCAACGCAAGAAATCCCCTCCCCTTTGTTTGCTGAGGCAATGGGTTAGCCATTCGTAGTTCATAATTGTTGGGCGGTGGTGCTATCGTTTAGATAGCCCCGCCGCCTTCATTTTTTTATTCAACTGTTGAGGTCGCCCCACCATGAGTACGGAAACTGTCAACCCGCGCCCACCAGTGGGCTTGCTCTCTAGTGTGCTTACGAACCCGATTGTCCAACGCATCCGGTCAAATTGGCTGTATCGTTTTATTGTTTTTCCCATTGGACAGATGATTTTTTTCATCGCGGGCGCTGCGCTGATCATGACGGTCATCGCCTACTTCGTCGCTTTTCTCTTCCCTGAACCGCGTCCGAATATTATTCTTGCGGATCAAATCACAAAACAACTCCCCGGCATGGTTATCAGCGGCATTGGCATTGGTTTTGTCTATGCGATGATCGCGCTTGGTTATACGTTGGTGTATGGCGTGTTAAAGTTCATCAATTTTGCCCACAGCGAAATATTTATGGTGGGCGCGTTTATCGGCTTTGAAGTGATGGAAACCTTGGCGGCGCGCGGTGGGATCGGCGACATTAGCCCGTTTATCCTCATTCCCGCTACGGTAATCATTGCGATGTTGGTCAGTGGCACACTGGCGGTGGTGATCGAGCGTGTTGCCTATCGCCCCTTGCGGGGGGCACCGCGTTTGGTGCCGTTGATCACGGCGATTGGGTTGTCATTTTTGCTCATTGACGGGGTGCGCGCGATTGCTGCCATTACCCGCAATGATTTCAACCTGACCTACCCCACCAATGAACTCCCCTATTTGCGAAATCCCATCCCCCTGTCGTTTAACGGCGCGGTGGTGGGTGGTTTCAATTTAGGGGGCACGACTTACGAAACGCTCACTGCCGATGGTGCCGATCTTGAAGAGTGGCAGGTGAAAGAAACCGTCTATCAAGCGGTCACGGTGGGTGGGGTGACGCTTGGCGGAGTGCCTGTGGATACCAATGACATCACCACTGGCGAGACCGAGTATGAACTCATCTTGATTGGGGGGCGTGACCTGAACGAGATTGAGGATGGTGCCAATGTCGTCAATATTCGCGTGACGATTGTCATCATCGTCTTTAGCGCGGTTTTGATGCTGGTATTGCTTAATTATTTCGTCAACGGCACGAAGATGGGGCGCGGTATCAGGGCGGTATCGCAGGATCAGACGACCGCCGGCTTGATGGGCATCAACGTGAATCGGATGATCGCACTGACTTTTTTCATCGGCGGTGCTTTTGGAGGCGGTGCCGGGGCGTTATTCGGTTTGAACGTGGGCACGGTGACCCCCTATGTTGGGTTTTTCCCCGGCATCAAAGCCTTTACTGCTGCGGTTTTAGGGGGTATTGGCAATGTCACAGGGGCATTGTTGGGTGGATTGACATTGGGAATGGTCGAATCCTTCTTGAACGGGACGCTGGTTTACTTCCCGGCATTGGGGCAGCGATACACCGATATTTTTGCATTCTCGGTGCTGATCCTAATCCTAATTTTCCGTCCTAGCGGGTTGCTGGGCGAGCGCGTGGACGAAAAGGTGTAATGGTATGGCGACGGAAAATCCGACAAGTTCTGCCACGATAGCTGGCACCCTTGGCAACTGGTTGAAACGTCCAGCGGTGGCACTGCCCGCCCTGATTGTATATTTGATTTTGGTGTTTAGCGCGCTCTTGTCATTGGATCGCGCTGATTTGTGGTTTTCGTTACAAAGTACATTGATTTTCCCCTTGTTCGTGTTATCGCCGATGGTCATTTTGGCGTCACCACTGACCAATTTGGTGAAAATTGGCTTGATCGGCATCGTGATGTTGATCGCCATGCCGATGGTTGGCATTTCCGACAGTAGTTATTTGGAGTTGGTGATCCAAATTTGCATCTTCGCAGGTTTGGCACTCGGTCTCAATATTGTGGTCGGTTTTGCGGGCTTACTGGACTTGGGGTATATCGCTTTCTTTGCGGTTGGATCGTATGTGTGGGCGATTTTCACCTCCAGCGCGCCCACAATTTTCAACGAGCTAGGGTGGTTGATTGCGCCCGAAAACCAAGCCATTTGGTTTGTCGTGTTTATTTTCATTGGCGTTTTAGCCGCAGGGCTAGTCGGGATCATCTTAGGCTTGCCGGTCTTGCGTTTGCGCGGTGACTACCTCGCGATTGTGACCCTCGGCTTTGGCGAGGCGATCCGCATTCTGGCGCGTAACGGGGATAGCCCGATCAATTTCACCAATGGTAGTCAAGGGTTGCTGGATGTCGGCAGACCGGTGGTGCCCCAAGGGGCAGTGGATTTGGTCGGTGGCATCGCGAATACCTTTAATATTCAGGTGGCGGGTAATTTGCAGCCCCTGACGCAACAAATTCTGTTCTACTTCATCGCCATTGCCATGCTCGGCGTTATTTTGCTGACCGCCACCCGTTTGCAAAATTCGGTGATTGGGCGCGCATGGACGGCGATTCGCGAAGATGAAGTCGCCGCGATTGCGATGGGCGTGCCGCTGGTGCGGATGAAATTGATGGCGTTCGCGATGGGGGCGTCTTTTGCCGGGGCGATTGGTGTGTTGTATGGGGCGAAGCAAACTTTTGTCAGCCCAGAGTCGTTCACCCTTTTGAACTCGATATCTATTTTGGCGATGGTCATCGTCGGTGGGTTAGGGAGTGTGCAAGGCGTGGTGTTGGGGGCAATCGTCGTCACCTTGCTCCAACTGCAAGTTTTGAAAAACTTGTCCTTGCAACTGAATGCCCTCCGCAATATTGATTTCATTGTGCCACTGGTGAATTATCATATTCGCGATTGGCCGACACAGCTTGAACCTGCCAAATATGAGCGTTTTGTGTTTGGACTCCTGCTGATCATCATGATGTTGTTCCGCCCGGCAGGGTTGTTGCCGGAAGCGCGGCGGCGGATGGAATTAGAAGGGGATGACAAACCGCCCGATGTGCCGGAGGTGCCCACGTCGCGCCCCAGTACGGCTGGGGCAGGGGATTAGCGCTATTCAGGCTGGGCAGAATCAGCGAGCAGCGGACGCGCACAAGCGCGTCCCTACGGGATATGGAAAATTGACATGATTCAACTTGAAGTCAAAGATATTACGAAATCGTTCGGCGGGATTCGTGCCGTGCGTGGTGTGAGCGTGGGGATTGAAGATCAGAGCATCAGCGCGATCATCGGTCCCAACGGCGCGGGCAAGACCACTTTTTTCAACTTACTGACGGGGATTTATAAACCCGATAGTGGGTCGATCCAGTTTGGCGGCAAATCGCTCATTGGTTTGCGCCCAGATCAGGTGAATGCTGCGGGGGTGGCGCGTACTTTTCAAAGCATTCGACTTTTCCCGACGATGACCGTCCTTGAAAATGTAATGGTGGGGGAGCATTCGCGTTTGCGCGTGTCCATCATCGAGACGCTGATACGCAATAAAGCGTTTCGTGACCAAGAGGATTATGTCCGCAACAAAGCGGTAGAACTGTTGCAATTTGTCGGTTTGGGGGGCAAAGGGGATGAGATCGCCCGCAGTTTGCCTTATGGCGATCAACGGCGTGTCGAAATCGCGCGGGCGCTCGCCAGCGACCCCAAACTGCTGCTGTTGGATGAGCCGACCGCTGGTATGAATCCGAATGAAAGCGCCGCCGCCATGTCGTTGTTCCGGCGGATTCGGGATGTGCGCGGCATCACCGTGGTCCTCATTGAGCATGATATGAAAGTGGTCATGGGGATCAGCGAACACATCAGTGTTTTGGATTATGGCGAACGCATCGCTGACGGTACGCCGGACGAGATTCGCACCAATCAGCGCGTTATCGAAGCCTATCTCGGTCGTGGCGCTGCCAGTGGCATCGATCCCGCGCAAGCAAGGACATCGCCATGAATGTTACTCCAGTTTTAGAGATCAATGGACTCCATACCTATTATGGCAATATCCATGCCTTAAAGGGGTTGAGCTTGACGGTCAATCAGGGCGAGATCGTCACGCTCATCGGCGCGAATGGTGCCGGTAAAAGCACGACCTTGCGTTCGATCAGTGGGATGGTGCGCCCCCGACAGGGGACGATCAATCTGCGTACAGAGAGCATTATTGGCTTGAAATCGCACGAAGTCGCCGCGCGCGGTGTCGGTCATGTGCCCGAAGGTCGGCGAATTTTCCCGCTCCTAAGCGTCAAGGAAAACCTTGAAGTGGGGTCATGGAATGTCAATGACAAAGCGCTGATGGCGGAGCGTATGGAGCAGATGTTTGTGATGTTTCCGCGCTTGCGCGAGCGTACTACGCAAAAAGGCGGGACGCTTTCTGGCGGGGAACAGCAAATGTTGGCGATTGCGCGCGCGCTGATGTCTGACCCAGATGTGTTGCTGCTGGATGAACCGTCGATGGGGTTGGCACCGGTGTTGGTCGAAGTGATCTTCGACATCATCCAGAGAGTCAACAAAGAAGCTGGCAAAACAATTTTGCTGGTGGAGCAAAATGCGTTGATGGCGCTGGAAATCGCTGATCGTGGTTATGTTTTGCAGACGGGCGAGGTCGTGTTGAGCGATGATGCCAAGACGCTGATGGGCAATGATATGGTGCGCAAGGTGTATTTGGGCGAAACTTGACGCCCTCCCATTGGGGTATCTTGGGGCGGACGTGCCGATGCGCGTCCGCCCTTTTATTTTCTTGATGTGCCCCCGATTCGCAGGGCTGTTGCAAAGTCGAAAGAGGTAACTGCTCAGGCTGAAAAACGGTCGGTAATAAAGGGAGAAATGACCGTTGGCGGCAAATGGGCGGATATTCGGCGCGCGGACTTTCATGTTAACGAACGATTGACAAGCGCCTAATCCGCCCCTACATCCACGTTTC
>JBBRTY010000169.1:0-9320 GCA_038248285.1 Aggregatilineales bacterium | reverse complement strand
GAGGGTCCAGCCTGTGGGCGGGATCGAAAAGCCGCGAACATAGTTGGGCAGCAGTTCCGTCAAGATGCCGAACACGCCGACCGCGACCAGCAAGATGCCCGATGCCCGGTTCAATAAGGTGTGATGGCGCGTTAGCCACCCCACCAAACGCCGTTGAACGGGCAGCGCCACCAAGGGCAGCAAGGCGAGGGGCCACCCAAAGCCTAGCCCGAACGCCAAAAAGTAGAGCAAGCCATCGACTAAGGCGACGCTGTCGTTTGCTCCCAGCAAAAAGGCGGTCGTGATGATCGGACCGGTGCAGGGCAGAGTCATCGGACCCAGCAGCAAGCCGTAGACGAACGCGGACGCATAGGGGTTGCGCAAAATCGGCGCTTGCCCCACCGATAGCCGTGCGAACGGGTTGCGGTCAAGCAGCAAAATGACGCCCATCACGATCACGATGCCATAAATCACGGGCAGCACAAATTGGAGCACCGCGCCAAAAGACTGTTGGATCACGAACAGCAGCAGCCCGATCCCCAACATCATCGTCAAGACGCCCGCCAACACCAGCACGCCTAACCAGCCCGTCGCTCGCCGCGCGCGTTCATCGTTGGCGGTGCCAGCGATGAACGCGATCAGACCCGGATACAGGGGCAGTAAACAGGCATTGGTGAGGATCGCCGCCGTGCCTAAGCCGAACGCCTCCAAGAGTTGGTTCATGGGTTAGGCACCCCGCGCAGCCGTGAGCGCTTCGACCAACTGGCTTTGGCTATGCTGACCGCTGGCAAGGGCGCTAAAGGTGCCATCCGGCGCGATGATGAAATGGGGGGTGGAGGGCGGATTGCTGATCGTGCGTCCGAACTGCGCCACCAGTGCGCCGAGTAATTCGGGCGTGGCGACGGCAAATGTCCAGCCGAAATTTTCGTTTTGGGCGTACTGTGCCAGCGTGCTGCCGCTGATTGTGGTCTCGACGCTCAAAGACAAGTAGACGAAATCGGTATCGCCCAACTGTGTCCGCGCTTCCCGCACGATCTGTTGTTGAGCGCGGCAATTGGTACACCATGTCGCCATGGGTTCGATATAGACCGTCTTGCCCGCAAAATCAGCGAGGGTGAAGCTTGCGCCAGTGCGGGCGTCGGTCAGCGCCAGCGTTTGCCATGCGGGGCGTTGGGCGGCAGATTCAACAGCAGCGGGGACTTCGGTCGGAAGGGTCACAACGGTCGAAAGGGTCACAACGGTGGGAAAGGCACCTACAGTAGGGGCGTTGGTCGCGGCGATAGGCGCAGTCGTGGGCGTGAGGGCAGCAGGCGAACAGGCGGCACTCAGCAAGAGGACAGCGATCAAGAGCGTGAGGTGAGAAAACCGTGTTGATGTCATGTGTAACCTTTTCATAAACTTGAAAGGAGTGCCATTGTGAAGGCAAATTCATCATGAGTATCGTCATGAGTTCTTACATTTTCCTGAATTGGGCACGCCCTAACGTGAGTTTTCCGTGAGAATCACCGATCTTGGGCAACATACGCTAAAATCTTATTGAGATTATCGAGTCTTATACAGGAGATTAGATCGCTATGGCAATGGAAATTATACGGCGCGAAATGTTGGCGGAGGGGCGCATCGTCGCCTATCATTTTGACAGTGTAGGGTCGGAAGCCGCTGCGGAATGGTTTGAAGATGTCACTAGGGTGCTTGAGGCGTGGGGCGAGGATAAACCATTCCTGCTGTTGATGGATGTGTGCCAGAGCGAAAACTTATTGAGCGCCGAAGCCATGAAACTGGGGCGCGAACTTTCTAACGATATTCACGACTTGCCGGGTAAAACTGCCATCATCATCGACCGTGATGATCCTGATGACCTGTTAGTCATGTTTATGAATAAGGCACTGCCACCCAGCGAGGTACGCTCTCGTCAAACCTTTGAAGATCAGGCGGTTGCCGTTGCATGGCTGCTGGAAGCGTAAACTGGTCGGTTCAAGATCGAGAGGGTGCCGATGAGACGTAGCATCATGATCGCTGCCAGCGTGCTGGTGAGCGCAGTATTTTTGTGGCTGGCGTTGCGTGGCGTTCCGCTGGCGGATGTCGTTGAGGGGATCCGTCGTGCTGATCCCGCTTGGACGCTCTTCGCCTATATCACGGTGTTGCTGGGGATGTGGGCGCGGGCGATGCGCTGGAGCTATGGTCTGCTGGGGGGGCGCTTATCGCCAACCCAATCGTTTCATATCCTGAACGCGGGCATGTTGATCAATCAATTGCCGTTGCGGGTGGGCGAAGTGATGCGCGTGGCGTTCGCTGGGCGCGAAGGCTTGCCGCTGGTGACGGGGGCAACCAGCATCATCGTCGAACGGCTGATCGATGTGGTGGTGTGTGTGCTCTTGCTGGCGGTCTCGGTGGCACGCTTGCCCAATATCCCCGCGTGGGTGGCGCAAGCCACTGGCATCTTTGGGGCGGTAGCGGTGGCGGCATTGATCGTGCTGATCGTTTTGGCGCGCTATCCTGCGATTGCCCATACCGTCCTGAGCGCAGTCGAAAGTCGCCTGCTATTTTTGAAGCGCTTACACTTGGCGGTGCGGTTGGACGAGGTGCTAGAAGGCTTGCGCCCACTGACGACTCTGCGTCGTGCCGCCCTGACCTTGTTTTGGACGGGAGTCGGGTGGGGATTTTCGGTCGTCACCTTTTATGCGCTGCAACGGTCGCTGTTTATCGAAGGCGTTGATTTGGTGACGGGTGCCATGCTGATGTTGGCGCTGGCATCGTTTAGCATCGCGATTCCGGTGAGCATCGCCTCGATTGGTCCGTTTCAAAGCGCGGTGCGGGTGGCGGGCGATGCGCTGGGCATCCCGGTGGTGGATGCGACCACGCTCGGCTTTTTAATTCATGGCATCAACATCGCCGGCTATGCCACGCTCGGCGTGATCGGCATGATCAGCATCGGCGCAAGTTTTCGCGATGTCACGGGGCAGAGAACCCCGACAGGAGAATGAGGTATGCCCTTTATTGATATCCCCGACCGGTTGGAAGCGGGTGCCGCTCGTTTCCATTACGAAGATGTGACCATGGGGATGGAGTCTGCCCCCGTTGCGTTGATCGCCTTGCATGGGCGTTTTGGCACTGCCAACGCCGACTTGCCCGACTTGATCCAATGGTTGGCACCGACGTATCGTGTGATTGGTCCGTCGCTACGGGGCTATGGGCAATCGACCCCTAAGCCGCGCGATTATCCCAGTGATTTTTATCATCGTGATGCCCGCGATGTGTTGGCGTTCATGGATGCGCTCGGCATAGAGAAAGCGCACCTCATCGGCTATAGCGATGGCGGCGAGACGGCATTGGTGGCGGCGGGACTCGCGCCCGAACGCTTCTTGTCGGTGGCGGTGTGGGGTGCCGTCGGCTATTTTGGTCCCGATATGCGCCCGTGGGTGCAGCGCAACTATCCGGCGACATGGATGGACGCCGCTACGAAGGCGCTTAATGGCATTGACGACCCCAATCCGATTGTTTTGCAGTGGGTGCAGGCGTGTAAATTTATGATCGACAGCGGCGGCGATGTCAGTTTAAGCCTTGCGCCCGCGATTTCATGCCCGGTCTTGCTGATGTTGGGGGAGCGCGACAATCTGAATCCGCAGGCTTACGGGCAACAATTCATCGATGCCACCCCTCATGGGCAGTTGGTGATGTTCGGCACTGGGCACGGGTGCCATGATGAAGCGCCGGAGCAGTTTAAGCAGGTGTTGGGCGCATTTTTGAAAGCGGCTGACGGGGGATAGAAAGCCAACGTCCCCGAGAGCAAGTCATCAGGGACGTTGGAATTTCGGGGAAGCCTGCCTGAAATGATGTGGGGGATATCGCTTCAGACATGATTCAGTATAGAACAAACTTTGATTTTTGTAAAGGCATTTTTAGTAACTTAACTGACGTTTTCCCGCCGCACACCTGACGCTTAAACGGGGGCGCGGATTTAGAACAGCGCTGGCTCTTGCCCTAATCACTTTTGTAAGACTCCCCACCTATGCCACTCTAAACATTGCCTCTTGACCTTGTACACGACTATCCACATGAGCGAACGCTTTCTGAGTAACTGCTCAGGTTGAAAAACGGTCGGTAACAAAGGGAGAAATAATCGTTGGCGGCAGATGGGTGGATATTCGGCGCGCGAACCTTCATGTTAACGAAGGATTGACAAGCGCCTAATCCACCCCTACATCCACGTTTCGAGGGGTATTTTCCTGTTTTTCTTCACGTCTTCATGCCTCCCTATTTATTTTATTCTGTTTCGTAACTACACACCCCTCACCCAAAGCGAAGCGGCAATCCCTCTCCATAAGCGAAGCGGCGGGGCGAGGGACTTTCTACTGCGTTTCTCCCCTTCTCCCCTTCTCCTCTTGTGGGAGAAGGGGTCGGGGGATGAGGGGTAGCTGTGTAGTTATTCTGTTTCTATACTTGAGTAGTTCGCCTTTCTGAATTATGAAGCCGATTCCGAAACGCGCACCCTTGCCGAAGCGATCCTCAGCGCGCAAAGCGCCGAGAGCGTGACGGGGGATGGGATTCTGTGGAAAAAATCGGACACCCCGTTGGGTGTCTCTACAAACCACGCCATTGTAGGGACGCGCAACGGGAATCTGTTGAAAAAGGGTTTGAATCGGCGGGTGACCACATTGGGTCACCCCTACAACAGCGGATCGCGTAGGGGCAACCCAATGTGGTTGCCCGTGTTCTTCAACAAGTTTTCCGACTTTTTCAACAGAATCCAACGGCGCGTCCGCCGCCCGCAGAATCTTTTTTCCATAGAATCAATCCCGTTGCGCGTCCTCATTCCGGCGTTTCGAGCGGCAATTCGATGCTAAAAGTGGTGCCCGTGCCCAGTTCGCTATCCACCCAAATGTTGCCGCGATGCTGTTCGATGATGGCTTTGGCAATCGATAACCCCAAGCCCGTGCCCTTGCTGGTGTTATGCTCTGGCGTATTCACACGATAAAACTTGTCGAAAATATGGGGCAGGTCTTGTGCGGGAATGCCCAAGCCGGTATCGGTCACTCGCAGCACAATACTGGTCGGCTGAATCAGGTGGTTGAGTTCAACCCGCCCGCCTGTGGGCGTATATTTGATGGCGTTCGACAACAAATTGCGAACGACTTGCCCCAAGCGCATGGCATCCGCCATAAAGGAGACGTTCTCCGGCGGGGCGGCATAGGCGAAAGTGATCTGCTTGTTCTCCGCCAACATCTGCATGGACTGGACTTGTTCGTCCAAAAAATCATCCAACAGCAAGGGTGCCACCCCCAAGCCCATGCCCGCCTCGATTTTCGCCAAATCCAGCAGGTTATTGATGAGGGTATACATTTGGTCGGCGCTGCGTTTGATGCCCGCCACATAATTTGTGGATTGCGTGCTTTGCTTGGTCGCCGCGTCGTCGAGCAATAATTCCGAATAACCCATGATCACACTGAGCGGGTTTTTCAGATCATGCGATACGGTTTGGACAAACTCGTCCTTCATGGCGCTCAGTTCGCGCAGATACACAATTTCGCGCTGGCGAAACGACTCCAATTCGCGCTTTTGCTGATAGAGCATGATTTGGCTGCCCACCCGCGCCAACACTTCCTCGACCTGAAACGGCTTGGTCACATAATCCACGCCGCCCGTCTCGAACGCCCGCACTTTATCATCGGTCTCGTCGGACGCGCTGATGAAAATCACCGGGATTTCGCGGGTGCGAGCATCCGACTTCAACTGACGGCAAACCTCAAAGCCGTTCATATCCGGCATATTGATATCCAGCAAAATAAGTTCTGGCGTCGCCGAAAACACCGATTTGAGCGCCATATTGCCGTTGATCGCCGCCCGCACCTTGTAGCCTTGATTGGACAGCATAGCAAACAGTAAATCTAAGTTGGCGAGGGTGTCGTCAACAACGAGGATATCCCCCTTGTGGCGTTGGGCGGTGGTCATGGTGTTGCTCCTGCTTGTTCTGTCAAGTCAACTACTAAATCGAAACGATAGGTCTTGACCATCTCGCTCAAGCCGTCTTTAATGGCTTTTTCGCTGTCTGGCAGTTGTTTAAGTAAGTCATAAATCCCCTCAGCATCCCCTTGTAAGGCAGCGACTTGCAATGCGCCCCGCCATTCGGGTGCCTGAGACGCAAGCGTGGACGCGGTGAGCGCTGGTTTTTTCGCTTGTAACGGCGTGGTTTCATCCGCTTGCTGGTCGTCGTAGACAAATTGTACGCCCAGATGCGTGGTCATGGTGTCGAAGATGTCGGCTTCGCGGAACGGCTTGGCGACATAGCCATCACAGCCGATGGAAGTGATGATATTCCGTTCATGTTCAAACACGCTCGCCGTCAGCGCGATGATGACGGTGGCTTGTCCCTTGGTGGTGGCTTTGATGCGCTTGGTAGCTTCGTAGCCGTCCATGACGGGCATCCGCATATCCATCCAAATCAGGTGCGGCTCCCACGTTTCCCACTTCGCGATGGCTTCTTGACCGTTCTCCACTTCGGCGACTTCAAAGCCCACCGACTTGAGCAGCTTGCCGAGCAGGTGGCGGTTTTCAAACTTGTCATCAACGATCAAGATACGATAACTTATTTGTCCCGGCACCAAGCCGATAGCGCGCCGTGCCCGTTTAGTGACTTCGATATCGGACGCATCTACTAGCGCGGCATTGACGTTAAATTTGAAGATCGAGCCTTTGCCGGCTTCACTCATCACCGTGATCTCGCCACCCATCAACCGCACAAATTGCCGACTGAGCGGTAAGCCCAACCCCGTGCCGTCGGATTTTGATTGTTTGCCGCTGGCGGTTTGCACAAACGCTTCAAACAGGGTGGGTATTTCATGCGGGGCGATGCCGTCACCCGTATCCTCGATTTCAAAATGAAGCTGGTTGTTGACATAGCCCGCCCGCACCGCAATGCCGCCTTCGTGGGTAAATTTGATGGCATTGCCGACTAAATTGATCAAGACTTGGCGCAGCTTGCTTTCGTCCGTGCGGTAGTAACGCGGCACATCCGGCTCTAAATCCATCAACAGGTGCAATTGTTTGGATTGCGCCCGCACCTCCATCATTTCTTGCAAACCCTTTAACAGGCGATGCAAGTCAAAGCCATGCTCGTTTAGGGCGATCCGTCCGGCTTCAATTTTGGACATTTCCAAGACGTTGTTGATGAGCGCCAACAAATGTTCGCCACTGCGTCCGATCACCGCCACATTTTCTTTTTGATCCTCATTGAGCTTCTTGTCACGCTCTAGCAACTGGGAAAATCCCAAAATGGCGTTGAGCGGGGTACGCAGTTCGTGGCTCATGTTGGCAAGAAACGTCCCTTTGGCGCGGCTTGCGTCTAACGCTTGGTCGCGCGCGCGGATCAGCTCACTGGCGATAGCATTGAACGATACGGCGACTTCCGCCAATTCGTCTTTGCTATTTAGCACCACCGCGCCGTCCAATTCGTTTTTAATCATGCGCTGCGAAGCCAGTTCAAGATGGCTGATGGTTTCGCGCACTGCCAAATAAAAGCCGACGAACAGGTAGACTGTCAAGAGCAGTGCCACCAGCGCAAACAGCAACACAAAATTACGTTGGGCTTGAAAATTATCAATGCGTTTTTGCAATAAGGTCTCTAATTGTCCGGCAATACCGTCATAAAAGGCGAAATTGCTCGCCGCCAATGGGCTGATGTGATCGAAGAAGGCGCTCGGCGTCATGGGTAGAGGCGGGCTACCAGTTGCGGGGCTGAGCTGAAGATCGGTTTCGACGAGGGCGGGGATGGCTTCGCCAGTGGCGACATAGCCCGCCAACAGCGGATCGATCTGTGCCTGTAATGATGGGTTGTATTCAATGGAATAGCCAAAACCCGTGCGGTTGGCATTTAAGTTAGCATTCGCCAAGTTCATCAAAATACTCAAGCGGGTACGGTTTTCGGGGCTGACGGTGCCTTCTAACAGGCTGAGGGTGCCATACAGCCCAATCTGGTTCAGATAATGGGTGGCAAGTGGCAACTTGGTGATGACGGTATCCATCAAGTAGTAAGAATCGATATCGGGGTCAAGGATCAGGTTGGAGTTGTTGCCTACGACGGTGATCAGCGAGAGTAAATTCTCACTTAAGACGATATGGCGTCTGGCGCTGTCCTCACCGGCTAAAGCGGGCAGGTCATTCTTTAAGCGCACCCACTCGGACTTGAAATTCGCCCAATCATCGTTCGCTTCAAAGAGGATGCCCAGTTCACGGTCAATGGCGTCTACCGCTGAAATTGCCCGTTCAAGCTGCGCTTGTTCGGCATTTAGGGCGTCCTGAAGCGTCGTCGGGTCAAGGCTCAGCACGCCATGCCGTTGTAGCGCTTGTAATACCCCTAAGACGGGGGCGTTATAATCCAAGCCGAGCCGTTCGCGCTCGGCAAAGGCGATATCGGCATTGATGCTGGCGAGATACTGACTCATGATGAACAGCAGCGGGAGCAATAGTAACACCCCCACCAATGCAAATTTTTGCGGATAGCGTAACCGGTGCATCACGCGAATGGCGGGTGTGAAAAACGGAATCATGGGTTCAAACCTTTGGGAGCAATAGGCTTGCCTCTCGCTGTAAAGGGGCATTCGCGACTTTTATAGAATATTCTACATCATCCCCCAAAATTCGGCATTTATGATGAAAAACTGTGATCCCATTCCAGTGAAAAAGATGTTCTCTGTGGGTGATTTTGGGGACGGCAAGGCAAATGACGCGCGCCAAGTCCCAGCCCGAAGCGGAGGCGATGCTTGAGCAAAGGGCGGTGTTCAGCGCGCCGAGCCTGTCCGTTTATCTGAACGACCAACCCACAGCGGTGGCATAAGGGCGCACTTGCCCTTCAATTGTGATCCATCCGAAAACACCCTATACTGATCGTAACCATCACAAGTAGGGTAAAAGGTGAATTGTCTTGACCGATCCTAGCCAGCCCATGCCCTTAGAGATCGCCCATCAGTATCGCATCATCAAGCAGATCGGTATTGGCGGCATGGGCGCGGTCTATCACGCCTATGATCGGTTGACGGGGACAGCGGTCGCCTTAAAACGAGTGCGTGTGTCCATGCCCGAAGTGGCGGTCAAGACTTCGACCCAACGGACTGTCGGTTCGCCCAAATTGCGGATGGCGACATTAAACCACACAGCGCCTACCCTCTATCATGCCGAAATTGCCGAGTGGCAGCACACAATGGACTCCAAGTTACGGGCGGAGGACGGCTGGCTCACACTGATTGGGTTACACTGTCTGCATGAGGGTCTGCCGCCGTGCGCTTTCAACCATTACGCCCCCTGTCCATTGGCACCGCCAGAAAACACCCTGCCGGTCGCAGTCGAGG
>JBBRTY010000168.1:0-9341 GCA_038248285.1 Aggregatilineales bacterium | reverse complement strand
TGTCGCTGTGTCCAGCATCATGCTATGGCAGCAGGTGATCCGCGACACCGAAGCCAACACTCCGTGGCAAAAATTGCGCCGCAACCTGCTCTTGTTCTTACAATTACTTATCTTGGCGCTGCTCGTGTTCGCGCTGGCGCGCCCCTTCCTCATCGTGCCCTCGCTCGGCGGCGGACGAGTCGCCCTGCTCTTGGACGCCTCCGCCAGCATGACCGCCACCGACGGCGCAAACGGCGACACCCGCTTTGAGGATGCCCGACGACTCGCCAATCAACTGGTCGATGAATTGAGCGTCGGCAGTGTGATGAGCGTGATCCGCGTGGGCGCGACTGCCGAAATCCTGAGTCCGTACACCAGCGACCGCGCCCGCTTGCACAGCGCCATCGACTCCACCGCTGCGAGTTTAGGGACAGCCGACTGGAATGCCGCCCTGACGTTGGCGGCGGCGGGCGGCGGCGGTGCCGCTGATTTTGACGTGCTGATCGTCAGTGACGGCGGCGGGGTTCTCAGCGCGTCAGCGCAAGCAGTGGCGGCACTGCCCAGTATCCCCGGCGACTTGCGCTATATCCCCGTTGGCAACGCGGCGGGTAACTTGGCGGTCACAGCGCTGGCGGTGGCGGCACTCCCCGGTCAAGCGCCGGAACTGTTCACGCAAATCGAGAATATGGGGACGCAACCCGCCGAGGTCGTGATCACCGTGTTCGCTGATGGTGCCCTGATCGTCACCCAAAACCAAACCATCGCCGCGGGCGAGGCGATCCCTTTTGGCACCGATGACCTGCCCGCCGACTTCACCACCGTCCGCGTCGGCTGGACACCGGCTTCTGGCTCGACCTATGTCGATCATCTCGCTGTCGATGACACGGCATGGGCGATCAACACGACGCGCGACGGGCGCAGTGTGCTGTTGATGACCGAGGGCAATTTGTTCCTCGATCAAGGCTTGCGCAGTTTGCTCGGATCATCGGTCAGCACGCGCGCGCCCGAAGAAGGCTTGACAGCAAGCCCCAACGACCTCACCGTCTTTGATGGTTGGGTGCCGCCGACATTGCCAGCGGGGGATCTTCTGTTCATCAACCCACCAGAGGCGACCTCGTTGTTTGCGGTCGGGGCGGACAGCACCCAAACCCAAAACCCCACCGTCCAGCGGGATGATCCGCGCATGGCGTTCGTCGATTTCAGCACCGTCAATATCCTCAAGTTTCGGCAGGTCACGGCATCATGGGCGCAACCCCTCATTGCCGCCGAAGGGGGGGCGTTGTTGTTGGTGGGCGAAACCGACGGGCGGCAAGTGGCGATCCTCACCTTTGACCTGCGCGATAGCGACCTGCCCTTGCAAATCCAATACCCGATTTTGCTCTCGGCACTGCTGGAATGGTTCACCCCGCAAGGGTTGGTGGACGCCCCCGACGGGGTGCGCGTGAACGATCCCGTGCTGGTGACGCCGGGCGTGGGTGCTGACTCGGTGCGCATCACCTTGCCCGATGGCACAGCGCGCAGTCTCGCCCTCACCGGACAAGCGCTCCCTTTTACCGAGACCTATACGCCCGGCATCTACACCATCGAGACGTTCACCAATGGGGCGGTCGCACAAACGGCGGCGTTTGCTGTCAATTTATTCGCCCCCCAAGAAAGCGCCATTGCCTCTGCCGAGACGATCACCATTGGCGGCGCAGTCATCCCGCAAGCGCTGGAAGAAGAAGCGGGGCAACGGGAATATTGGGATATACTGGCGTTGGCAGCATTACTAATTTTGCTGATTGAGTGGTTTGCCTATCACCGCCGTTTGCGCCCGCCCACGCTGGGTGCGCGTTTTATCCGCCGTGTCGCAAGGAGCAGCTAACCCCATGGGGTATCTTTTCGTCAGTTATTCGCGCTGGGATCGCAAAAATAAGCCGATCATCGACCAGATTTTGAACGATCTGCGTGCCGCTGGGATCACACTGTGGCTGGTGCCCGATGACATCCCCCCCGGCGTAGAATGGCAAGAGGTCATCACCGACCGCTTGCAGGGTGCCGACGGCATTTTGTATCTGTTCGGGCGTCCGCTGGACAAAACGCATCAGATCGCCAATGAGTTGAGCGTCGCCCGCAGCCTAGACCTTCCCGTCTTCATCGTGATCATCACCGACCGTGCCGCGCTCGTCGTGTCCGAATTGTTCACCGATCTGGATCAGCTCCTATTCGCCTATCCGGTGATCGACGCGCGTAACGATTATGATGAACGCCTTGCGGACTTGATCGCGCAGTTTCCCGAGTCGGTCAAACCCCGCCGAGAGATCATGCGCGGCGGCATTGCTCCCGTCGCAGTCGTCGAAAGCCCCCCCGAACCCAAATCGCTCGGTTATGTCTTCATCAGTTATGCCGAAGAAGACAGCGCTTTTGTCGAAAAATTGCGCGTATTCTTGGGTGAAAAAGGCTACGGCTATTGGGATTACCAAGCCTCGGATCGCAATTTTCACACTCAGTTGTTTTTAGAACTGGAAGAAGTCATCCAAAACGCCGCCGCCACGCTCAGCGTGTTATCGCCCGATTGGAAAGCATCGTCTTGGGCGGCGAAGGAATACCTGTTTTCGGAAGAGGTCGGCACCCCCGTCTTTTTGCTGAAAGTGCGCGAACTCGGTCCGACGTTGGTGATCGCCGGGGTGCCGTATCTTGATTTTGTGCGCGACGAAGCCGGCGGCTTTGCCCGTCTCGACCGTGAGCTGCGCCGCAAAGGGTTAATTTAGGACATGATCCCGTCATGACGTTCACCGCGCCCCTCGCGTTGCTGTTGCTTTTCACCCTACCCGTCGTCTGGTTTTGGGGACGCCCGCGTATTGCCTATCGGCGCGGGCGCGATCTCGCCAGCCTGATCCTACGCACGCTGATTTTGCTGTGCTTGATCCTCGCGCTGGCGGGGGTACAGGTCATCCGCCCTGCCGACAAGCTCGCCGTCGTGTTTTTGGTCGATCAGTCCGACAGCATGGGGGGCGAAGCACGCGCTGCCCAGTTCGCCTATATTGACGAGGCGCTGGCGGGGATGCAGCCCGAAGACGAAGCCGCTGTGATCGTCTTTGGCGGGGATGCGCTGGTGGAACGCCCGATGAGCCGTGTCCGCGAACTGGCACCCTTCCGGTCTACGCCCAACACCGGCAACACCGATCTCGAAGAAGCGATCAGCTTGGGGCTGGCGCTGTTCCCGCCCGATGCCGCCCGCCGCATGGTCATCCTCAGCGATGGACAGCCGACCGTCGGCAACGGCGAAGTCGCCGCCCAACGCGCTGCTGCGGTCGGTGTCGAGATCAGCTATGTGCCCTTCAATCGTGCCCCCGCGCCCGAAGTGTCCGTCCGGGCGGTGCGCGCGCCGTCGGTCGTCAGTGCCGGGCAGCAGTTCGATATTACGATCACCGTCCATGCCGAAGCGGCAACGCCGGCGGTGCTGACGTTGTTCGCCTCTGGGTCGATCTTGCGGCGTGATACCGTCAACCTACGGGCGGGCGATAACCGCTACACGGTCACGCTGACGGCTGGGGCGGACAGTGGCGGCGGGTCGGATTTCAGCGACTTCCGCGCCCAAATCGATCCGGTGGTGGGCACAGGTGCGGTCGATACCTACTATCAGAACAACCAACTTTCGACCTTCACCGCCATCGCAGGGTTGCCGACAGTGCTGCTGGTCACGAACGACGACACTGCTTCGGATACCCTGCTTCAGGCAATGCGCGAGGTCGGCTTGGTGGTCGATAGCGCCCGCTCCAATACCCTTCCCGCCACGCAAGCGGGCTTGGCGGCATACAGCGCCGTCATCCTCGACAACATCCCCGCGACGGCATTGACGATAGCACGGATGCAAGCGTTACAGGCATTCGTGCGCGATCTCGGCGGCGGTTTGGTGGTCATCGGCGGCGAAGAAGCCTATGCCCCCGGCGGTTATTTCCAGACACCGCTGGAAGAAACGCTCCCCGTCAACATGCAGATTCGCGATCAACAACGGGTGCCTCAGTTGACATTGGCGTATGTGATCGACCGTTCCGGCAGCATGGGCGCGGTGGGTGCGAGTGGGGTGGAGAATCTTGAACTCGCTAAAGAAGCGATCATCCGCTCAATTGAGTTTTTGCAACCGACCGACCGCGCGGGTGTGGTCTCGTTCGACTCGGAGGGCTATTGGGTTGCGGATGTGCAGCCGGTGCTAGACCGTATCGGCTTGCAAACGTTGGTGGCGACCTTGAGTACCGGCGGGGGCACCGATATCCTCGCGGGGTATCGCCTTGCCGCCGATGCCATGATCAACGAAGGTTCGGAGCGCAAACACATCATTTTGCTGACCGACGGTGGGTCAGATGCGGCGAATTTGATCGAACTGGCAGGGCAGTTGTACGCCGAAAATAACATCACCACCTCGGTGATCGCCATTGGCGCGGGGTCGGCACCCTTCTTACAGGCAATGGCACGCGCCGGAGGGGGCAACTATCACCTCGTCGATCTGATCGAGGCGATCCCCACGATCTTCACGCAAGAGACCGTGCTGGCGACGCGCTCCTACATCATGGAAGGCGATTTCATCCCCGTGCTGACCGGCAATAGCCCGATCATGGCGGGCATTGACTCGGCTCCGGCGTTGCGGGGCTATGTGGCGACCAGTGCCAAAGACAGCGCCCAAGTTATCTTGTCCGGTCCGGCTCCGTTTAGTGATCCGGTCTTGGCGTCGTGGCAGTATGGCTTGGGGCGGGCGGTCGCCTTCACCAGTGATGCCCGCGCGCGGTGGGCAGCAAACTGGATTCCATGGGAGGGCTTTGCGCGCTTTTGGAGCCAAACCGTGCGCTGGACGATCACCGAAGGCATTAGCCAAAATATCGAGGCGCGGGTGATCATGGAGGGCGAACGCGCCCGCGTGGTGGTGGACGCCCGCGACGAGTCCGGTGGTTTCGCCAACGGGCTGGCGTTGACGACGGCGCTCGTTGCCCCGCAAGACAGTGAACAACTGGTGCTGCGCCAAACTGCACCCGGTCGTTATGAAGCCGAGTTCACGCCCTCATCGGAGGGGGCATATCTGTTGCGCGTGGCGGATGTGGTCACAGGTGCCCGTAGTTCGATCACGGGGTGGGTGATGAGCTATTCGCCCGAATACAATCTAGGCGTGACCGAAAGCCGCTTGCCCGCGCTGGCGGATTTGGCGGGCGGGCGCTCGCTGGCAGGCTTGGCGGCAGAGGTCTATGATCATTCGCTGTTGGCACAGGCGTCCAGCGCGCCCATTGCCCCGCTGCTCTTGCTGATCGCGCTCGTGTTGTTGCCGTTTGATATCGCCGTGCGCCGCTTGCTCGTCACCCGCAGTGATCTGGCACGGTTGGCGGCGCGGCTGCGACCGGCTCCCCTCGTCGTTGACTCGTCGGAACGGATGGCGGGGTTGCGTGATGCAAAAGCGCGGGCGGCAGCGGCTACCCGCAGCGAGACACCGCCGCCGATCAGTGCGATGCCGCCCACAGCGCCACCGCCCCTGCCGACAGTGCCGACGACAGACGCACCCCCGCGCCCCACGAGTCCACCGCCCCTGTCGAACGACGATGGATCGGGCAATATCGCGGGGCGATTGCTGCAACGGCGGCGCGGGCGCGAGGAATAGCGACGCCATCAGCCGATGCCGCTGCTAAACACAGCGGCTTTTTCATCTTGCGAGAGAATAGCATTATGGGGATAATAAAAGTCACCCCACATTTTTTAACACAAACAACTTATATTTTATACGGCAATACTCATTACCCAATTGACTAAATGGAGACAAAATTCATGGCAAAGACCAACCTTTTCCGCCACGCCACCAAGACGGTATCATTCAAAGTAGGCACTACTATTTTTAATGAGGGCGATATCGGTGAAGAAATGTATGTGATCGTGTCGGGGGTCGTCGAACTGCCCCTGCACGGACACCGCATCATCGACATCACCGAAGGGGAAGTTTTCGGGGAGATGGCACTCTTGGAAGAAGGACACAGCCGAACCGCCACTGCCATCGCCAAAACTGATGTTGTACTGGCAAATATCGGGCGGGAACGCTTCATTTTTCTCGTCCACGAATCGCCGTTCTTCGCGCTGGACGTGATGAGAACCTTGTCGGAACGGCTTCATGCTGCCAACAACTCTATCCCCGACTAAGGCTTTGTGACAGTCAATCCCCCCGTCGCTCCGCTTCCATCCCTCCCCATGTGTCACTTCGTTCTGGGGAGGGACTTCAAACAAGAGGGGGGAATAATTACGGTTCTTTTTTATCTTTGCTGCTTATGCCCTACTTGATGATCAACAGAGGACGATGCCCATGCCCTTCCTGAGTCCTGCCGAACGCCGCACCCTCGCGCTCATTTGTGATACATTGCTTCCCTCAATTGCGGATGATCCCACCCTTATTGACGATCCGTTGGCGCAGTTCGGCGCGGCAGACCTTGACCTCGTAACAGCGCTCGAAACTGCCCTCGAACGGGTGAGCGATAGCGCATCCCTCAGCCAACTCAAACTGGTGTTGACGCTGTTCGAGACGCAGCTTGTGCATGGCATCGGGGCGGGCGTGTGGCATTCCTTTGAAGATATGACGCGCCCCCAGCGCGAGACCGTGTTGCGGGCATGGGCATATAGCCGCGTGCCTCAAGCGCGGATGACCTTTCAAAGTCTCAAACGGTTGGGGCTGGCGGTCGCCTATGGCTTAATGCCCGCCGATGCCCCCAATCCGTTGTGGGAGGCTTTCGGTTATGAACCGCCCCGCCTTGATCCGCTAAAGCCCGCCGAACGCCCGATAATTCCCCTCAAGCTGACCGCAGCCACCACCCTGACCGCCGATGTCGTGATCATTGGGTCGGGCGCGGGCGGCGGGGTCGTCGCGGGGGAACTAACGGCGGCGGGCAAGGATGTGATCGTCGTCGAAAAAGGGGATTATTATATCGAGACCGATTTTGACGGGCGTGAACTGAGCAGCAACGAACGCCTTTATGAAAACAGCGGCGCGCTGACGACGGCAGATCGTGGGATCCTTGTTTTGGCGGGCAAAGCGCTGGGCGGTGGCACCACCGTGAATTGGGCAGCGTCCTTTCACACCCCCGATCACGTCCGCCATGAGTGGGCGCACGACTACGGTTTTGAGGGTGCCACCAGTCCTGAATTTAGCCAAAGCCAAGAGGCAGTGTGGGCGCGTTCCCATGTGAATTTGGATCACAGCGCTGCCACCTCGCACAACGGCATCCTCGAAAAAGGCTGTCAGGCGCTTGGCTATGAGGTGACGGCGATCCCGCGCAACGTCAAAGACTGTGAAGAATGCGGTTTTTGCAATTATGGGTGTGCTTACGGCGCGAAACAAAGCACCGTCCGCACCTATCTGCAAGACGCACAGGATCGCGGGGGGCGCATCCTCGTGCGTGCCGAAGTCGATCAGATCTTGCACGCCCATGGCGTCGCGACGGGCGTCCGCGTGACGGTGCGCACCGACGAGGGGACCCTGATCCCCGTCACCATCCACGCCAAAACCGTCGTCGTCGCGGCGGGATCGCTCCATACCCCCGCGATCTTGCTGCGTTCTGGGTTGGGCAATGCCAACATCGGCGCGCATTTGCACCTGCACCCCACGACCGTCACCTTCGGCATCTATGAGCAATCGATTCGGGGTTGGCAAGGCGCGCCCTTGACGCGCGTCAGTAATCAATTTGCCGATCTCGATGGCGACGGCTATGGCGTCAAGCTGGAGACGGCACCTGTGCATCCGGGCATCGCGGCATTGTCGTTGCCCTGGTCCAGCGGACGCCAGCATCGGGCAGCAATGGCACAGTTGGCGCATTTTAGCAACACCATCATCATCGCCCGTGACCGCTTTGGGGGGCGGATCACGCTGGATCGCGCTGGGCAACCGATTCTCCACTACACCGTGCATCCCCATGACCGCGCCCATCTGCTGCGTGGCATGATCGAAACCATGCGGATTCATCATGCTGCCGGCGCGCACGAGATCACCAGCCCCCACGCGGACGCGCTGATCTGGCAGACGGGGCAAAACTTTGAGGCATATCTTACGGATGTCAGCGCTCGTGAATTACGACCCAATAGGGTTTCGATGTTCAGCGCCCATCAGATGTCATCGGCGCGCATCGGCGGCAACAGCGCGCTTGGTGCCTTTGACCCGACTGGGCAAAGTTATGAAGTGCGCAACCTGTACGTCGCCGATGGCAGCGCCCTGCCGACTGCCAGCGGCGTGAATCCGATGATGACGATCATGGCGACAGCGCACTATATCGCGCAGCAGATCAAGGCACGGATGTGAGGGGGAAATAATGGATGCCAAGCAGATCAAACAAATGTTGGGTCAACCCTATTTTGAAGCGCCCAATTGTTTGCTTTATCACGGTGATTGTAGCGAGTTTATGAAACGACTCGATCATGAAATAGTCGATTTAACGGTAACTAGCCCCCCTTATAATATCGGCAAAGCATATGAAACAGCGTTACCGTTGGAGGGTTATCTGCAATGGTGTGCAGCGTGGATCGCGGAGATTTATCGACTGACTTCCCCAACGGGCGGCTTTTGGTTAAATTTGGGCTATCTCAGTGTCTCAGAACGCGCCAAAGCGATCCCGATTGCCTATTTGTTATGGGAGAAAATTCCATTCTTTCTGATCCAAGAGATTGTTTGGAGTTATGGAGCCGGCGTCGCAGGACGCAAGTTTTTTTCACCACGCAACGAAAAGTTTTTGTGGTATGTGAAAGATAGCAAGAACTACATCTTTAACTTGGATGACGTGCGTGATCCTGATGTGAAATATCCCAATCAGAAAAAAAATGGGAAAATAAAGGTGAATCCCCATGGGAAAAATCCGACGGATGTCTGGCAATTCAAAAAAGTGACATCAGGCCACAATCGATCGTCCAAAGAACGAACCCCTCATCCTGCTCAATTTCCAGAAGCGGTGATTGACCGAATTATCAAATCGACATCCCATCTTGAACAGCTCATTTTAGATCCGTTTATGGGTTCGGGCACGACCGCTGTGGTTAGCGTACAACTGGGGAGATCGGTGTTGGGCTTTGAATTGCGAGCGGACTACTGTGATATTGCTGCCAGTCGTATCGATGATCTTTTGAGGCGGTCAGAGCTCCCGCAACAACAATCTTTATTTTTGAACCGGTAGAATGATCAGTTTATGTTGTTCTACCGCTGAGCTAAGACGTGCTTGTTGACCCGTAGCACTAACCGCGTTCGCGCGCGATCTCAAGTAGGCGGGCGCTGATCAAGCGCCCGACCCCTTGTCGCTGCCGATCTGCTGACACCGACACGCGCACGATCCGCGCCGTCAGGTCACTGCCGTGTTCGCGCATCAGCGCGCCACAGC
>JBBRTY010000167.1:0-9378 GCA_038248285.1 Aggregatilineales bacterium | reverse complement strand
CGTAGCTGGTCAAGGAATCGGCAAAACCACACCGGTGCGCCAGTATGAAGGCAAAGGCGATAGCCCCTTCGGTGTGGTCGATATGGCGGGCAATGTTTGGGAATGGTGTGTGACGGATTCTGAGACTAAAAACAATGATATTACTATAAGTTCAGAATATCTCGGGCTACGGGGCGGTTCGTGGAACTACGTCAAGTCCGATCTCTTTCACTGCTACTCCCTCTTCATGGATGCTCCCCATTATTGGAGCTACGCTGGGGGTTTTCGTTTCGTCCTCTCTTAACTAGTGCTGATCTGCTGATTGCTGTTGTCCTGTTCTGCTGATGCTGTGTCTTCGACATTGTCCTTGCTTTACCCCCCAGCCGCCGCGCAGCGGATCGCTAAAAATATTGGAGGGCATCTGGGGGTTGCGACGGATCGAGATGCGTCTAGTCCGTATCTGCCTTCGTAACTGGAAGATGATCGTTGGCGACAAACGCGCGGACATACGGCGCGGGGACTCCTGACGCAATTAATCTCAAGACAAGCGCCTAGTCCGCACCCTACGATTCGCATGGAGGATACGTTTCCGGTTTGGGGACAAAAAACCCTGTCCTGCTGCACAATCGCGCCCCAAAGTCATGTCATCACCGAACGCACAACAGCACGTTTACATGCCCTATAAGTCCGACTTTCGGCGGTTATTGGTGCGAAAAGCGCCCGGCAATAATGCCGAGCGCTTTGTGATTCCGCGTGAACTGAGGGAGAAAAACGCTCAAGCCGACCTATAAGCCGCCTTCTGTGCCCCTGCAAGCAGAGACGGTGATCATCTATCTAGCGTGCAAGTTGCCCGGCACGTCATGCAGTCTACCCAGTGCGGGACGGGTCGCCCCATTGCACCTGCTTGACCTTGCTCCCGGTGGGGTTTACCCAGCCGCGCACATCACTGCCCGCGCTGGTGGTCTCTTACACCACCGTTTCACCCTCGCCGATCCGCTCGCGCACTCGCGCCCGCGACCGATCCGGCAATCCGCTTCTCTGTTGCACTATTCCGGCAGATCACTCCGCCTGGCAGTTAGCCAGCACCGCACCCTATGGAGGGCGGACTTTCCTCAGCCCGGCAATGCCGAACCGCGATCACCCAGTCAACTTGAGCGCTTCTAGTATACCAAAAAGGCGGGCGGGACGCGCCTCTGCTACAATTTCGGTTTAGCTCGATAGGCACCTCAAAGGATAGTATTCGTGACTCAAATTATCGTGACCAACGACGATGGCGTCCACGCGCCGGGGATTTTGGCGTTGGCGACCGCCATGCGCGCGCTCGGTGACGTGCTGGTGATCGCCCCGTCGATCAACCAAAGCTCAAGCGGTCATAAAAAGACCCTCTATCAAGACATCCCCGTCAGCAAGACGACGCTTGCCGACGGCACCCCCGCCCTATCAGTGGGCGGCAGCCCCGCCGATTGTATCGCCCTAGCGGCGCTCGGCATGGTGTCGTGGGCACCGAGCATCATCGTATCGGGCGTGAATCGGGGTGCCAACATGGGGCAAGACATCACCTACAGCGGCACGGTGACGGCAGCGTTGGAGGCGGCGATCAACGGCGTGCGCGCGGTCGCGGTATCCCTTGACAATCGGGTGGCGGATAATGTCGAAGATTATGCCGAAGCGGTGCGCGTCGCGGCTCAAGTGGTCAACTTCGCCCTTGCGCGCCCCATGCCGCCACTGACGATCCTCAATCTGAATATTCCGGCGGTGGCGCGCGTCAAGGGCTTACGGCTGACACGGCAAGGAGTGCGGCTGTATCAGGATGAACTCGAAATCAAGGATACCACCTATCGCATTGTCGGTCCGGCTCCGGCGGGGGATATCGAAGAAGAGGGGACGGATTTGTGGGCGGTTCACAACGGCTATGCCAGCCTCACGCCGATCCACCTCGATTTGACGGCGCACCGTTTCTTGGCGGATTTGTCGGCGTGGGACATCAGCGTGTGAGGATTACGGTGGCGTCAACAAGCGCCACAGTCGATTGACGAAGCGGATTTTCATCGTTACATACACCAAGACAATCGTGATCGCGAAGACGACCGCGACCAGCACGGCATAGGGCGGCGGGATGACCGTATATTCCAGAAAGGCGGGCAGTAGGTAGGGTATCAACAGCGTGAACAATCCCAAGCCGACCCCTAGCCAGAAAGTGCGGCGGTTCTGGCGGATGGTCTCGAACTCGAACAGCTCAATGCCGTGAATATTCCAAAATGCCAAGACGCCGAATAAGGTCATGGATTGCATC
The DNA here is from genome assembly GCA_038248285.1 of Aggregatilineales bacterium. Taxonomy (GTDB): domain Bacteria; phylum Chloroflexota; class Anaerolineae; order Aggregatilineales; family Phototrophicaceae; genus Flexifilum. Next base: position 7,106 of record JBBRTY010000167.1, on the reverse strand, counting down.
ACCGTGCTGCGGGCGAGATTCACGTTTTCCGTATCACTGAGGAAACTGACGGCATAGACGAATGCCAGCGTCGCCGCGCCGATGAAGCCGGACGTGATCGCGTAATCCAGCACATCGGTGCGGAAGCGAGTCATGCGGGCGGGGGTGATCCAACGGAAGGCGATCAGTGTTGCCGGAATGTTGATGACGCCCAAGGTCACCCAACTGATCTGGATCGGGTTGGTCGGGAAGGGCATGAGCATGAAGCCGGAATAGATGAAAAACAGGATGCTGTAGACGTTTTTGACGAGGAAAATCTTGCTGGTGCCAAAGACTGATTCGCGCACGGCGCGCCCCTCGTGAAACGCCAGCGGCAGCGTCGTCATGGCATTGTTGAGCAGCACCAAGTCGGAGACATCTTTGGTGATTTGTGCGCCGTCGTTCATGGCGATGGCAAGGTGCGCCTCTTTGAGCGCGGGCACATCGTTCACGCCGTCGCCGACCATCGCCACATATTCGCCTTGCCGCTTGAGCGAGGCGATGATCTGGCGCTTGGTGTTCGGTTCGATGCGGGCGAACAGGTTGCCCGCTTGGACGGCGTGGTCAAATTCGGCAGGCTGCATGGCGTTGAGATCATCGCCCGTATAGGCGGTGGTGATGACCATGCCCGCTTGCGTCGCGATCTGTTGGGCGGTTTCGAGGTTGTCGCCGGTGATGACTTTGAGCGCCACCTGTTGATCCCGAAATTCTTGCAAGGTGGCATTAATATCGGGGCGCACCTCATCATTGAGGACGATCAGGGCGAGCGCTTGGCGTCGGCTATCGAGTTCATCGCCTGTCATCCCTTCCGTGGTATAGGCGAATGCCAAGACGCGCATCCCCTGTGCGGCGAGGCTGCTGGCTTGTGCCAATGCCGGCGTAGCGCTTTCCGGCAGCACCCGTTCCGGCGCGCCGAAGATGAGGGTTTCGCCATTGACCACGATTGCGCCCCATTTACGTTGCGACGTGAAGGCGACTTCGCGCGTTTTGGTCACGGCGGGCAGGGCGGGTGGGTTGTTATCGCTGGTTGCGGTCTCTAAATGCTGTGCCACTGCCGCTGCTGTGCGATTCAAGTTCGACAGGTTGGCGAGGTATATGCCGATCCGTTCTTCAATCTGGGGGGCGGTGATGGTGGTACTGAGGGGGATGATTTGGGCGACGGTGAGCTTGTTTTGGGTGAGCGTGCCGGTTTTATCAAAACACAAAGTCGTCACGTTCGCCATTGATTCGACGGCGTTCACCCGCTGCACCAGCGTCTGGCGGCGGCTGATCTTGATCGCGCCGATGCTGAGCGCCAATGCCGCCGTCAGCACCAAGCCTTGCGGGACGAGGCTGGAGACGAACACGACGGCGTTGCGAAAGGTGCCCAGCGTGAAGGCGGTGCCATTGAGCCGATAGCCAGCGATGAAGATCATGGGTGTGCAGACCAGCATTACGATGACGGTGATTTGCACCAACAGCGAGATGCGAACTTGGGTAGGGGTCAGCACTTTTTTGTATTCTTTGGCGACATCGGAAAGCTGATTGATGGTGCTGGCTTTGCCGACTTGGGTCACCCGCATGACGCCACTGCCCGCCACGCAAAACGAGCCAGAATAGACGGGATCGCCTTCGTTTTTCAGCACCGCGTCGGACTCGCCCGTGAGTTGGGATTCGTCCATTTCGAGGGCATCACTGCTCAGCATGACGGCATCGACGGGGAGGCGATCCCCCGGCGTGATGGGCATCACATCATCTTTGACGATCTCACGCGCCGATAAGCTCACAAGGGCGTTATCGCGCCAGATGTGGACATCGCTCAATGCCAGCGCCGCCAGCCGATCCAGTTGCCGTTTGGCGAGTGCTTCTTGGATCATGCCCAAAAAAGAATTGGTGACGACGCTGAAACCGGCAAAGATGACGGTGGAGTAATCGCGAAAAAACAGCACGGCGATCAATAACGTGCCGATGATCAAATTGAACAAATTGAGGATATTGTCACGAAAAATATCCCAATAGGAACGACTGACTCGCGATTTATAGGTATTGACTTCACCCTGTCTGATACGCTCGGCGACTTCGACGGTGGTCAATCCTTGTTGGGGTTTCGTAAGTCGTGACAAAAAAGCTCTCCGGTGTTATGCAATTTTGACGGATAGTACCGATGCCCCCCGGATCGGCGTGGTTAGGTCTCCATGACCAACGGCAGGGCGATGATGAAATGAGTGTCCCCCTGTTTGGAGGTGAAGCGGAGACTGCCGTGATGCCGATCTACGACGATGCGGCGGGCGATATCTAGCCCCAAGCCGGTGCCCATGGGTTTGGTCGAAAAGAACGGCTCAAAGATGCGCGATTGCACCTCCGCCGGGACGCCGCGCCCGGTATCGATGATCTCAATATAGACATAATTATCGCTGCACTCGCTTTGGATCGTCAACGTGCCGCCGTCGGGCATGGCGTCGATGGCATTCTCGAACAGTTTCGTCCACACTTCATTGACCTCGCTGGCATAGACGCTGATCTTGGGGCAGGTGCGATCATAAGCGCGTTGGATCGTGATCTTGCCGAGCCGATGGGTCAGCACTGCCAGCGTGCTTTCGATACCGTCGTGAATATCCACATTTTGGATGGGCGCTTCATCCATATAAGTATACGCTTTAACGGCTTGGATCATCTCGGAGATGCGGGTGGCACTTTGGGCGACAGTGCGCGCCAGCCCGATCATCGTCAGCGTGTTTTCGATCCAGTGTAGCGCAGCGGGCAAAGCCTCAGCGGGCAATTTTGCCGCCAACATTTCTAAAACATCGACGCCGAGCCGTTCTGCTGCCAGCGCGGGGGCGATTTTCCAACTGTTGGCGATGTGGTGATCGTCTAGCCAATCGAGTAGTTTCGCTTCTTGATCATTGAGGGCAAGCGCGCTCAACGGTTCGGGGGCGGGCTGCATGATGAGTTGTTGACCGAGATCGTCCAGTAAGGCAATTTGTTCGACAGTCAACCCATAATCATGGAGGCTGAAACTGAGGCGTTGTAAATCCGACAGCATCCCCGGAATTTGCCGTGCGGCGCGCACATTGGCAGACGCTGGATTGTTGAGTTCGTGCGCCAAACCCGCCGCCAGCTTGCCCAATGCCGACAACTTCTCTTGTTGGCTGATGTGGGCTTCGGTATCGCGGAGGCGCTGTGCCATCTTCGAGAGTAGCAACTCGGCAAGCGGTGTCGAACGCACGCTCTCCACGACTTGCGCGTGAAACTCCAAAAGTTGGGTGTCGGTGGTGGCGCGTGCCGAAGCGGTGCGCCGCTGCCCGGTGAGGATCGAAATTTCGCCCACAAAGGAGCCAGTGCCTTCATTGGCGAGGATGATCGTTTGCCCGCCAAGGACTTTGCTGATTTCCAGTTCGCCGCTCAGGATGACGAAGAAGCCGGTCGGTGCATCTCCATCGTGAAAAATAAATTCGCCCGCCGCCAAATCAAGGATTTGGCTTTGCTTGAGCAATATTTCTAATTCCTGCTGCGGAAACTGCGCAAATAATGGTATCTGGCGCAGTCTTTCTAGCATGTTCGCCCCCTTTACGCGCTGAATCTCGTCAGGTTGATGTTAGAATGTCTATGATAATGGAAAATTTGAGCGCGTGCTTGGGTCTGTTATCCCATTTGAAACAAACTTCGATTTCCGTGTTTGGTCAAGAGTCTGCTGTACCGCCCGTCAGATAGCTTTTGAAGGGTCGCCCTTGCGTCACTTGTTGATTCGCATCATAGCGTATTTCCGCCAGTCGTCCCACCTCGGTTTTGTCATCCGCTGGCGTTGGTCGTCGTTGTTGACCGCCCTCTCGTTGGTGAGTTGTGCCATGCCCCCATCCTCCTCAGTCGTCGTTCAGCAGAATACGGCGGACTGGGTGACACTTACCCCCGGCTTAGAGCGCCGACTGTTGCGCCCCGGTGTGCAATATCCCTTCAGCACGTTCGTCGCCATCCGCATTGACATGGCGAATTTTACGTTTCGCGCGCACTATCGCCCCGGTGAACCGCTAGCACTGGCAGAGTGGCAAACCCTATTAGGCGATCCGGCGGTGATCGTCAACACCAACTTCTTCGACCTCAACAACCAGATTTTAGGAGTATTGGTCAGCGATGGGGTCGTTTATGGACAAGCCTATCGCGACCGAGGCGGGTTGGTGCAATTACAAGACGGCGTGGCGCGCGTGCGCTCCACGATCACGGAACCCTATCAAGGGGAAGCGCTCGAACAAGCAGTGCAAGCCTTCCCGATGTTGATCACAGACGGCGCTGGCTCCTTCTATAATACACGCGGAGATCGCATTTCGCGCCGGACAGTCATCGGTCAAGATGCGCAGGGACGCTTGATTTTGATCGCGTCTTCGTCGTTGTTTGGGATGACGTTGGTGGATTTGAGCGCGTATCTGGCAGGGAGCGATTTGGGGTTGGTGAACGCGATCAATTTTGATGGCGGGGGGTCTACCCTCATGTCGGTGAATGTGCCTGATAGTGAACCGACCAGCATCTTTTCGTTTGATGCGGTTCCAGCGGTGCTGGCGATTTATCCGCGATAGGGGCGTGATGATGGTGCGATGGGTTGTTGGGGGCACGGTGGTCATCAGCCTATTTTTGTTGGGGCTGATCGTCAGCGTCTTGGTGTTGGGCAATCTGCTGGCAGTGCCGGTGCCGTCGGTGATGGCGGCGAATGCGTGTGATCTGCCGTGTGTTTTTGGGGTGACGCCGGGCGTGACCAACCGTGACGATGCGATCACGCTGTACGAGGCTATTGCCAGCCAACCCTCTTCATTTTTGACTCAGTTGGAGCGTTCTTTTACGATTGGCACGGATGCGCCGAATGCCGGCTTCACCATCGCCTTAGTGCGCTTTGAGCGCCCTGTCGGAGGGGCGGTGCTGGCAGTGCGTTTGTACGAAATGTCATCCTCGATTCAACTGGGAACGGTGGGGGATTTGCTCCTCGAAAAACAAGAACCGACGCGCGTTTATAGTACCTGTGAGCGGGATGCGCCTATTTTGCTGTTGCTGTTTGCCGACGGGGCAATCGCACGGATTGAATTTGAAGGGCGTTTATTGCCATCAACGCCCCTCAAATTGTTTGCCATCAGCGCTGACATGGAAGCCACCTTGCCGCCCTTGCTGGCGAGTTTTGGCTGTACGCGCGAGACGACGTGGCACGGTTTCGCCCCGGCATGGGTCTATCAAACGGCGGAGTCGTAATCAGCTCATCAGCGCCAATTCATGCAGCGCCAAGACCGTGCGTTCGCGGTCGGCTTCGGCAATGACAAACGAGATACTACATTCGGACGCGCCCTGAGCAATAGCGATCACGTTGATACCCTGTCCCCCCATCGTGGAAAACACGCGACCCGCGACGCCGGGGGTGCCGCGCATCCCCGCGCCCACCACCGTGACGACGGCAATATCATTCAGGATATCGACACTATCGACATCTTGCTTGGCGATTTCTAGCCGCAGTTCCGCCTCAATTTTGTCTTTTACACCCTGTGCTTGGTCTTGTGGCACGACGAAACAAAAACTTTGCTCCGACGACGCTTGCGAGATCATCAAGATGCTGGTGCCGGCATGGGCAGTTGCCGAAAATGTGCGCCCGGCGATGCCCGGCACGCCCATCATGCCTTTGCCGCTGACCGTCAACAGCGAGACATTGCGGATACCCGTCACCGCTTTGACAACGGTGTCGGTCGGCTCGGCAATGCGCGTGATCAAGGTGCCGGGGTGGGTGGGGTTAAAGGTATTGCGCACGCGCATCGGGATATTTTTGTTCAAGATCGGCTGGACAGTCTTGGGATGCAGGACTTTTGCGCCGTAAAATGCCAACTCGCCGACTTCTTGATAGGACACACTGCTAAGGACGCGGGCGCGTTTGTCCACACGCGGATCGGTCGTCATCACGCCATCGACATCCGTCCAGATGATCAGTTCGCTGCTGTCGGTCAGGGCGGCGAAGATCGCGCCGCTGTAATCACTGCCGCCGCGCCCCAGCGTGGTGAAGTGCCCGCGTCGATTGCCGCCGATGAAACCAGTGACGACCGGGGTGATGTTTTGATCCAAGAGGGGTAAAAAGTTTTCGCGGATACGGGTTTCGGTTTCGTCCCAATACGGGATGGCGCTCCCAAAGTCATCGTTGGTGATCACGAATTGCGAGGCATCGAATTGACGGGCATTCACCCCTTGACTGCGCAATGCCCCAGCCAGCACGCGGCTGCTGAGTCGTTCGCCAAACGAGATGATGGCGTCGGTGATGCGCGGGGTGGTTTCGCCCAAGATGTTGACGGCGTTACACAATTCGACATGTTGCTCGATCAAAGCGTCGATCTCGTCAATGACGGCTTTACGTTCATTGCCCGGATTGATCAGCATATTGGCGACTTCGGTATGACGGTCGCGCAATTTTTGCGAGGTCGAAAGGTAGACCCAGCGATTACCAGCGGCGGCTTCGCGGGCAGTGGCAAGCAGCGCATCGGTCACGCCGGACATGGCTGAGGTGACGACGACGACTTTGCTGCCCCGTTGCACTTCTTCTTCAACAATCCGAACGACGCCGGCAATCGCTTCTGGGCTACCGACTGAGGTGCCGCCAAATTTCATAGTGAGCGTTGTCATGAAAAACTCTCCACCGATGGTTCTTGCTTTAGGCAAAAAAAAAGGCGTGTGGTTTGAGGTTCCACACGCCTAGCGTTGCTGTGTTTAAGGACACACTCAAGGCACGCGCAAGAACCCCTCAATCATCATGTGAGGAGTAGTCATAGTGATACGCATAGTGCCGAGAGCAAACGAGTGCATTTGGTAAAAGCCTGTGAGTGAGAAACTACAAAGACGAGATAACTGTACCGTGCGCTTTTTTTTCTGTCAAGCGATATATTGAATTTGGGGTGCATTTCACTTTGGTGCATCGCTATGATTTCATAACAGGTAAACGGGCGGATATTCGGCGTGGCGACTCTTGGGGTTGGGGATTTTTCCACGAGCGCCTAATCCGCCCCTACATTTACGTTGATGAGACGATAGGGGTTGGCAACAAAAAACAAACCCGCCCTATTGTGGTTAGGGGCCCGCAACGGAGATCGTTGTAGGGG
>JBBRTY010000166.1:0-9558 GCA_038248285.1 Aggregatilineales bacterium | reverse complement strand
CACTCGAACACATTGCCGCTCAGATCGAGCGCGCCGACCCACGACGCGCCGCCGGGTCGGGCAGGACTGCCATCAGTATTGACGACATCCGCTGTACCCTGCGACTCAACACGATTGTAGACGACGTTTTCCGCGATCAACACGTTGCCCCACGGGTAGGTCAGGCTGTCGGGTCCACGCGCAGCGTATTCCCACTCGCGCTCAGTCGGCAGACGGGCATCCCGTGCTAGGCAGAAGTCGCGTGCCTCAAACCAATTGATATTCTCGACCGGACGTGCTTTTCCGGGGAAGCCAAAATTTGCGGACATAACACCATCCAGCGCGGTGAACTGCCTCTGCGTCACTTCGTAACGGTCGATGGTGAAGGGCTGATCGAAGCACTGCTCATGCACTGGAACTTCGTCACCCCCTGCCACGCTGCCCATCATGAAACACCCGCGCGGCACTTCGACCATTTCAACACCAAAAGCATCGACGATGATAGTCGGCTGCCACTGACGAAGCTGTGCAATTCCCGTCAGGGTCGGCAGCAGCAGTTCCGGCGTGAGGGTGCCCGGCGGGATGACGACCGCACCAGCCGACAGCGTGCCGATGCGCGCCTGTTCGATGCCGAAGTAGGTCGCCTGTGCCGCCACCTGTGTCCCCTGATCCTGCACGTAGCCAAGCGTCGCGGCGGCGTTGGCGACCTGCGTCCCGGACTCGGCTTCCAAGTTCGCCGCTTCCGCCACGAAGAAATCGACTTTCTGCTGTGCGTCAATCACGTCGGCGGCGGCTTGGGTCAGGGTGGGCACCACGCCCGCGACTTGCGTATTGGCATCCGCGACCTGTGCGGCGGCGGCTGCCAGCGTGCCGGGGATCGGCGTCAGGGTGGCGTTGGCGTCCGCGACTTGGGTATCCGCAACGGCGGCGCGGCTTTCGGCTTCACCCTGTGCGGTCCCGGCAACGACCACTTGATTCGCCGCCTCCGTCACCTGCCCCGCCGCGATCCCGCCCGCGATCACCGCCACGACGATGATCGCCATGGCAACCCCTACGGCGATGCGCGCGAGGCGGCGTTGGCGTTCGGCGCGGTCGCCCGCCGCTTCTAGCTCTTGCCGGCGTCGTTCTTCAACGGCGATTTGATCGGCGCGGTGGGCAGCACTGGCAGTGATATACTCGCGCTGTTGGGGGGTCGCTTGGGGCACTTGATCGCCATAGACCCGCAACCAACTTGACGCCTCCTCCAATTCGGTGCCGACCAGCAAAAAGCTGGCGTCGCGCGCGCGTTCCAGCCACAGGCGCGCGCGCACCAGTAAGCGCGCGTGCAAGCGGTTACGGGCGAGATCTTGATCGAGCGCGCGCGTTAAGTCCCCCAGCGCCGTATCAAAATCGTCGGTTTCCCCCATCGCCACCCAGTTGAGCTTTTCCATGACGCGCCAATTGGCGCGTGCCAGCATCAATAAATCGGCATCGCCCAACAGATCCGCCAGATAGCCGGTCGGCTTCAGCGCCGCCATGCTGCCGAACACTTGGGCGATGTCGGCGGGCTGACGACGCATCACGGGGATGATGCATTTATTGTTGCGCAGCGCGTAGTCCAGTTCAAAGGTACAGACGGGCGATTCCAGCAGTTCGGGCGTGAGGATGACGACGAACGTATGCGCGCTATCGATCCCGCGCTTGATCGACGCCCACCACTCATCAGACGCGGGGATATCGTCGGTATCGATCCACACATCGCGTCCTGTGGTTTTGAGTGCCGCCACCACCTGTAGGGTGAAATCTCGGTTCTTGCGCGAATAAGAGACGAAGATTTCCGGCATTTTGGGAGTCAGTGGGGTCGTCATGGCATTCTGCTTTGACGTCATAGCTGGATACTCGCTGGCATAGGCTGTTATTGCCCAAGAGTATAGCACGAAAGCACGGACGGACACATGAATAATTTGCCCGGCGGCGTTGTCCCTACACTCCTTCCCGCCTTTGCGTTATGCTTTCCTGCCTACCGTTCAAATAGGGAATGACAGCCCATGCCCAAACATCCGGGGGATTATATTTTTGAAATTGCCGATGTCGAATATGCCACCAATGTCAGCCGCGCCCGCATCAACCGTTGGCGGGCATTGGGGATCATCCCCGGTGGCGAAAACGGGTTGGTGACGCCCACCCAAGTGGCGGGCAAATGGTGGTATCGCGAAAATGCCGTGCCGTGGGTCTACATCGCCGGACAGATCAAAGGCTTTAGCACCGAGGAACAACTCAAAGAAGTGGTCGATCTAGCGCTCACCTGTGGCAAGCACGACATCGAAGCGACGATGAGCTTGCTGCAAAAATTGCTCGAAGCCTCGGACACCGTAGAGGACATGATCCGGCGTTTGCTGCGACGCAAGTGCTAGGGCGGCGCGTCTGACGCCGTTGCCCGCCGTGCCGCCAATTGCCGCAAGCGCATAATCCATTCCTCTAGCCATGCGACCTCGGTATGGAGGATATGCACGCCGTAATCCAGCGATAGCAGTTCAAACAATTGCTGATGATCGATCCGTTCCAAGACATCAAGTGACGGCACGGCTGCCTGAACCCCTTCGAGCGCGCTGATATGCTGACGGGTGCCAAGGCTATACGCCTCCAACGCGGCGATCAAGGCATCGAGATCGGCATGTGCCCCAAAGTAAATCCGTCCCGCAAGGGGGGCGCGCATCACATCCTCGACCGGCGTGGCTAGCCAATGGCGAAGTTCCGCCCGTCCTTCGGGGGTGAGGTGATACACTTTTTTATTGGGGTTGTCGTCTTGCTCGACGACCTCCATCGTTAACCAACCCAGATCGTGGAGCGCGTGCAAGGTACGGTAAATTTGCGTTTGGGTGGTCGTCCAAAAGTGATTGATATTGGCTTCAAAACGCTGATGAATATCATAGCCCGATAAGGGTTCATCTGCCAAAACGCCGAGGATGAAATGTTTGAGCGACATCGCCTATAGACATCCGTGATTATAAACCTGCGTTTATAGTATGCTGTCAAGGATGATTTGTCAACTTTACGGCGTCCCCTCGTTCAGCCATGCCCATGCCCGCGCCAAGCCGATCACATCGGCGCGCAGATAGCCGCACGCTTGCGCCAGCCCCGCCGGCTGCCGATCCAGCCGCCACTGTTGATACAAGCGCCACGCCAACATTGCATCGGTCGCATCGGGATACGGACAGCCCAGATAAGGCGCGACCGTCTTCATACTCGTGCTGGTGATCGGCGCGATCACGGTGCGCCGCCACACCCTGTTGAGGTCGATCATCTGCCCGTCGATGCGCTCGCGCACCGCAGCCGATGCCGTCGCCCGCATGACCGCATGGTCATAGCCGCCCCAATGATAGATCGGCGCATCCCCGGCTTTGTCGGCGATCCATGCCCATGCTTCGATGGCGTTGCGCACCAAATCGACGCGGATTCCGTTGGGCAATGTCAGCGGACTCTCGCCCCGCCCGACCACCAACGTCGTCAACACGCCGTCGGGGTCGGTGAAGCCAAAGCTCCACGGCTTGTTGATGTCCCACTCGGTCTCGATGTCGAGGCACAAGCCCGGACGCCGTGACGCCGCCTCGAGCGGTTGGCTCCACACCGGCTCCCCGCTGAGGAATGCCCGCGCCGCTTGTGGGAACTTCTCCGACCGCATCTTGCCGATCTTGCGAATGGCGCGCAACGATTCCGGCGTGGCGTCGGCGATCTGATGGAGGGTGGTCACGCCGATCTCGTGCAGTTGCACCCATGACTCGCGCGGCAAATTGGGCAACAGCGTGATCGCCTTGGTGGTGTGCGCTTGGGCTTCGCAATGTCCCCGCCAGTGACACGTTTCGCAATGCGACGCCAACCAAATGGGCGGCTCGGCATCCATCAAGATGGCGACCGCCGTTGCCAGCGCTGCCCGGACTTCATCGTGATCCGGTTGCACGGTTTGTTTACGGATGGGTTGATCGTACAGATCACGCCCTAGCCACAGCTGCCCGGCGGTAGCCTCGCCTTGCGTTTCTTCCAGCAACCACAGATACGCGCGCAGTTGCAACAGATCGGCGGGGCGCGCTTGGCTGTAAGACTTGATCTCGATGGGGGCATAATACGTGCGCCCGTCCTCGCCATACCATTGCCGCCGCACCAGCCGATCCGCCCGCCCGCGCAAGCGCACCGTCACCCCACTGATGGTCACGACCGCCTCTAGGGGCGCATCGATGATGAGGTGTACCTGATCCGCCATCGCACCCCGCGTCCATGTCACCAACTCATCCCATGTGCCTTCCACCGGAAGCGCGCGGATACGGTCGGGTTGCGCCGCCGCTTGTACCGCCGCTTCGTGGTCGCGTCCATGGGCAAGCGCAAGGGCATCCGCCGTGCGTAAGTCGGGATCGCCATGATGATCCAGCCAAACGCGGCGATTACAGATCGTCAAATGACGGAGCATGGTGGCGGTGATGATGATCTCGTCGGGCACGGTTAGCCTTTCATGACTCGGCACCCATCGCCCGTGCCGCCCGCTCAAAATCAGCGGCGGCGTCCAGTGTCAACGGATCGGCAAATAAGGGCGGTAGCAACGACGGTGCCAGCGTAAAGGTATCGACCCCCACTTGAATCAGCGCCGGAATATCGCTGATATGGCGCAAGCTGGCGACCAACAGGCGCATCGGGCTGTTCAAACGGGTGATCATCTGTTGCATCGCCACCACCGCCGCATGACCATCGCGCCCCGCCTCGTCCATGCGCCCCAAGTAGGGCGCTGCATACTGGGCACCTAGCGCCAACGCCGTGCCAACTTGATGGCTGGCATAGAGCGCCGTCATCGTCACGGGGATGCCCACCTTTAGCAAGCGCGCCGCGCAGACCACCCCGTCGCGGGTGATCGGCACCTTGACCACCACCGTCATGCCCGACCCCAACGCAGCGATCTGCTCCCCGATGCGCGTCATCGCGTCGGCGGAGGTACCCCACACCTGCATGTGCAGTTCTTGCGCGCCAAGGTCGATGGCAGTCTGTGCCAGCGTCGCCAAGCCGTCGAGGGTGCAGGGCAAGCCCGCGCGTTCGAGCAGTTTCGGGTTGGTGGTGATGCCATAAAACAAGCCCGTCGGCAGCCATTCGCGCCACGCGCTCACCTCTGCCGTATCGATAAACCAGCGTAATGCTGCCATCTGTGTTCCTTTTATGTGTTTATGAGGATGCCATATGTTCAAAAACCGGCAACAGCGCCTTGTAACTGATCTCCATCAATTCGGCTGCCGCCGCATACACCGCCGCGTGACGCGGATCGGGCGTGACCAACGCTTCAATCGGGTTCATCGTCGCGGCGATGTTAAAATCGCCATACATGCCCACCCCCACCCCGCCGATCACGGCTGCCCCCATCGAGGTCGCTGCTTCGAGCAAGGTCAAGCGTTGCAAAGGCACGCCATAGACATCCGCCATGATCTGCCGCCAAAAGCGCCCCTGTGCCCCGCCGCCGATCACCCGCAACGCCGTGATATCCGCGCCTTGCCCGTTGAGGATCGTCAAGATAGCGCGCAAGTTGAGCGCCACCCCCTCTAACACGGCGCGGATCATGTCAGCGCGCGTGTGCTGCATCGTCAGCCCAAGAAAAGCGGCGCGGGCATTGGGGTTCCAGCGCGGGGCACGCTCGCCCAACAGATAAGGCAAAAAGAGCAAGCCGTTCGCCCCCGGCACCGAACTTTCGGCGACCGTGTTCATCAGTTCATAGGCACTAATGCCGAGCGCCCCGGCGACTTGTTGTTCCAAGCCGCCCAACTGATCGCGTGTCCATTGATAGGCACCCCCCGCCGCTTGCATCGTCCCCATCGGGATCACCAAGCCGGGGATGACGTGTCCGAAGGTGACGGTGCGCATTTCGGGATCATATAGCGGCGCAGTCGTCGCAGTGGCGATCCACGCCGACGACCCGACATAGCTATAGGCGACTCCCGGCGCGACCGACCCTGCCCCCACCGAGGCGCACGCACCATCGCCCCCACCGGCGATCACCGGTGTCCCTGCCAACAAACCGATGGCGGTGGCGGCGGCGGGCAACACCCCACCCACAACCGCCGACGACGGCACGATCTCCGGCAGTTGGTCCCGGTTGATCTGTGCGGCGTTCAAGATCACCTCTGACCATGTGCCTCGTTCCAAATCGTACAGATTCATGCCGCTGGCGTCCGAGGGTTCGGTGACGAAGCGCCCCGTCAGGCGGGCGATGATGGCATCTTTCACATGCATGAAGCGATAGGTCGCACGATACAGGTCGGGTTCATGGTCGCGCAACCACATGATTTTGGGGAGCGAGTAGGTCGGACTGAGGCGGTGCCCGGTGATGCGGTAAATGGCGTGTTCACCGAGGGTAGCGTTTAACATCGCTGTTTGAGCGGTCGCCCGTTGATCTGCCCAGATGATCGCCTTACGCAGGGGGCGGGCTTCGTGATTCAGCGCGACCACGCCTTGCATCATGCCGCTAAAGACCACGCCCGCGACTTGCGACGGGCTGATCGTGGTCAGCAAGTGTTGGGTGGTGGTGCAAACAGCGCGCCACCAGTCCTCGGCGTCTTGTTCGGCGCTGCCACCCGCCCGATAGTCGGTGGGGTAGGCGGCAAAGGTGCTGGCGTGCAAGCGCCCCGTTTCGTCATAAAGCGTCGCTTTGTTGCCCGTAGTGCCCAAGTCATGGGCGAGGATGTAGTGGGTCATGGGTGCGCCCTTTGGGATGTGATGGGTTAAGGCGTCGTTTCGCCACGCAACAGCGGTTGCAGGTCAGAACCCGCCACCACCATCACATCGGCGGTCGTCAAGCCATCGAATGCCGTTTGAATCCGGTCTTCGGGGATGCCTAACACTTGCGCCAAATACCGCGCCGTGTTCGGCTTACCCGTGTAATCGCGGATCATCGTCGGCTGGTTGTCGGGCGTCGGCATGTTGCCCGTCTCCGTAATGGTGATCTGGCGACTGGCGAGAAATTCGCTCGTCTGTCCCGCCAAACCGGGCAACGTCGTGTTGTTGAACACGACAATACGGGCGTTCTCTTCCCCCGCCAACGCCCGCAAATCCGCCGTACTCAAGCCGCCTGCCGGGGTGATCGGTTGCGTGCCGAAGACTTCTTCTAGCAAGCCGCGCATGGCGGCATAGACGGGCACCAACACCTGATCGCCTTCGGGGGTGGTGGCGGGGCGCGTCTGCTGCACGCCGATCACGCCCGTGCGGATATTTTCGCGCGGGATGTCTTGCGCCAACACTGCCAAGCTCACGATTTCCTCAAAGGTCAAGTTGGTGCGGTAACTGTCCGAGATTTGCGACCACAACTGGGGGGCGACGCCCAAAAAGTTGAGGATACCGCCCGCGCTCAACACTTCATCGCGCAGGGATTGCAACACTTCTTGTTGACGATTGGCGCGGTCAAAGTCGCCGCCCTCGGTGGCGCGGGTGCGGGCGTACTGCAACAGTTGCACGGCTCGGAGCCGCTGACAGCCCGGCGGAAAGTAAACCGGAATGATGCCATAGCCCGCATCAGGATAATCGGGATCATCAATCGGATTCGGCGGGCAGACTTCGACCCCGCGCGGCGCGACGAGGTTGACCACCGTCTCGAAAGCGTCGAAATTGACGACGATATATTTTTCGATGCGGATACCGATATTTTCGGTGACGGTGCGCGCCGCCAATGCCGGACCCCCGCCCGGATACCCGCCTTGATCGCCCAAGAAGTTGGCTTGGTTGATGCGATAGGGGCGATAACCGGGGATGTCTACCCACAGATCGCGCGGGATCGAGAGCAAACCGGCGGTATTGCGCACGGGGTCGATGCTGGCGATCATCATGGTGTCGGTACGGAAATTACCCGTCTCGCCCCGTCGTTGATCGATGCCCATCAGCAAGATGTTGATGCGGCGTGGGTCTTGCCATTCATATTGCGCCAACGGATCGACCGTCGCCGTCGGCACGGGGATCGTGGGCGAGGGCGTGACGCCGGGCACCAGAGTATTGGTGGGGGCGGCTGTCGGGGAAGCGGTCGGCGTAGGTTGCCGATTCAAAAATTCACCAAAGCCGCCGACCCCGGCGATGTCCACGACACCGCCTTCACCGAGATCGACAGCAAATTGACGCGCCCCCACAAACGCGCCCACTGAGCATAACGCGGTCGCCATGACCAGCACGACGATACCGACGAGGAAAGTCCAACCGGGTAATCGCATTCTTTGTTGTCCACTTCTGAGATGTTGCGAAACGCGGTCATTATAAGCCTCATCGGGTGTTGATTGAAGATCGCCCATCCAGCGTGGGGGGATCGGCGGTTAAGGGTGGTGCGTCTCGGCGGCGGTTATACCCCGGCGATCAATGCCCGCGCCGTCTCAACATCGGGTGCCAGCGCGATCACGGTCTCACCATTCACAGTAACAGCGCACAAGCTGCCCACTTCGGCTTCGGCACACGCCGCTGTGAACGCCTCTGCCCAGTACGCTGCTGCAAATTCATCAGCATCAGCCGGGGTATCCCATGCCAGCTTCAACAGCATCGCGATCTGATCGTCTTGCTGCCAGATACGCAGCGCATCCCCGCCCCACCCTGCCGCCGCTTGGGCTGCCAGCGTGCGGGACACGGCAAACAGCGCCACATGTTCGCGCACATAAAATTCGCCGAGCGTGGTATCCCACAATTGCGTCCAGTCCGCGCCGGGCGTGACCGCGCCCAATGTCACCGGCTGCGCGCCTTCCCCCGCTTGATAGGCTTCGGGATGCAAAATCTGCTCGGTCGTGGTCGGTGGGTCGTCATACAGCGCATACAAGGCGTCAATCCCGCCCTCATTGACGATAGCAGTCACGAATGCCAACCCTTGTTCGTAGGGGAATAGCAACTCGCTGTTCAAAATATCGGGTATGCCAGGCGGCAAGGTGAGTGCCCCTAGCGCGGCGGCATCTGCCAACACACTTAAGGCGGCAAGCGGGTTGCTGGCAATCACCTCTTGCAAGTACAACTGCATAATGAGGCTGGCGTCGCCTTCGACCAGCGCGGTCGTCGCCAAAGAGCGGTCGGGGGTGGTTTGGTCGGGGTCATCGGGCAGCAGACTGTCGAGATCATAGTGCATATCTTGGAGCGCATGGGTAAACTCATGCACATAAATAATCTGTTCGGTCAAGCTGAGCGTCGCGCCGGGGGTGTCGCCCCGTAGCGGGATCACATTCATCACTTGGGTGTCGGTGTCATAAAAGCCCGCTACTTGCGACCCCAACAAATCCAAATACACCCGCAACAGGTCAATATCGGCGGGCAGCAACCCCAACGCGACATAAAGCTGCTTCGCGCGATCCATCTCATCAGGCGGCAGTTCGCGGCTGTACAGGTCTTCAAGGTAAGCGATGGTGTCGGCGCGGGTCGGGAAGGCGCGCGTCACCGGCATGAGGATTTCCAAACCGCGCAGGGTGGCGGTGGCAGCTTCTAATTGTGCCATCTGCGCCTCTAGTTGCGGCGGCAACGGTTCGGGCGTGGTCTCTTGAGCGTGGGTGCTGCCGATGCTGATCAGCATCAGCCCAACGAGCAGGATCATGATGATGCGTGTTTTCATGCTTTTGCCTT
>JBBRTY010000165.1:0-9623 GCA_038248285.1 Aggregatilineales bacterium | reverse complement strand
TCGGAAATTCCCGGAGAATTTACACTCACTTGAAATGCACCCCGCTGAGACGCTGAGACGGCGGCTAAAGCCGTAAGGCGCTTCATCTACAGCCGCTGAAGCGGCGTAGCTTTCGCGGGCTAAAGCCCTACTTCTGTAAATATACGCCCCATAGGTGTAGAGGTTGCTGAGACCAGTGTAAAATTCATGTAAATTATCCCACCGACTCCCAAAAATTACCTCGCCCGTTGATTGCCCAATGCCGATGACAACCCATAGCGATCATTTAGTGACCACGGGATGAGCGCATTATCCAACAGCCGGACTTTGCCAAATTTCGCCGCGATTAAAATCAGGATCGGGTCGTTAGACCTTTCGTGAATGCCGAACAACGTCTTCGGATCGCAAATGGCGACGTAATCGACCTTTGCCAGCGGTTCCGACCGTAGCACATGCACCACCTTTTCGCGCAGATGGTTTGGGAGCCGTTCCCCCGCGTCATAGGCATCTGCAGCCACCCGCAACGCCCGATAGATCACGCCTGCTGCCTCCCGATGCGGCAAATCAAGAAACACATTGCGCGAACTCATCGCCAACCCATCTTCTTCGCGCGCAGTCGGGCAGACGACAATATCAAGCGGGAAGTTCAAATCACGCACCATCTGGCGCACCACCACCACCTGCTGGGCATCCTTTTGACCAAAATAGGCGCGCGTCGGCAGGGTGAGATTGAACAATTTCGCCACGACGGTCGTCACCCCGCGAAAATGTCCCGGGCGCGACCCACCCTCTAAGCCGGATGTGACGACTTCGACATCGATAAACGTCTGAAAACGGGGCGGATACATGACTCCGGGATTAGGCGTGAACACTACGTCAACATCAAGTTCGCGCAAAATCGCCAAATCACGCTCCCGACCACGCGGATATTTGTCAAAATCCTCCCCAATGGCAAATTGGGTTGGGTTGACGAAAATCGTCACGATCACCTGTTGGTTATCTTGCTGCGCCATCTTGATCAGGGAAACATGCCCGTCGTGCAATGCCCCCATCGTCATCACGACACCGACCGAACCAGACATCGATGCGCGCACGTTCATCATCGTTTCTACAGAGTCAATCACCCGCATCATGTTTTTCATTCCCTTCTAAAGGCATATCATTGGTCGGCGAAGTGTTGATGTTCAAGGCAGCGAGAATCTCGTCTTTCATCGCGAAACTATGGTCATCATCGGGAAAGCGACGTGCCCGCACATCGGCGGCATAGGTGCTGATGGCGTCTTGGACGATCTGCCCCAAGTCGGCGTAACGACGGGCATGGCGGGGCGTAAACTCGCCAAATAAGCCGAGTAAATCGTGAAACACTTGCACTTGCCCGGAACAATGCACCCCTGCGCCGATCCCGATAGTGGGGATATGCAAGCGTTCAGTGATCAGTTTCGCCAGCGGCGCAGGCACGGCTTCCAGCACAATGGCAAAAGCCCCCGCTGCTTCCAGCGTTTGGGCATCGCGGATGAGCTGTTGGGCGGTCTCCAAATCACGCCCCTGCACGCGCAAGCCGCCCACCTTGTAGACACTTTGCGGCATCAAGCCGATGTGCCCCATGACCGGAATCCCCACCTGCACCAACCGTTGAATGGTCGGGGCAAGGTGTTCGCCCCCTTCCATCTTGACCGCGCCGACGCCGCTTTCTTGCATCAACCGCGCCGCATTGGTCAGCGCTTGCTCTGGGCTAACGGTATAGGTCATAAACGGCATATCGCCCACGATCAACGGCTTGGTCGTCACCCGCGTGACGATAGCAGCGTGATAGAGGATATGTTCGAGCGTCACTTGAATGGGGTACTCGTGACCTTGTACCACCATGCCCAGCGAATCGCCCACCAGCAGCATCGGCACGCCGGCTGCCTCGCTCAAGCGTGCGCTGGTCGCATCATAAGCGGTGATCATGACGATCGGTTCGTGATCCGCCTGCATTTTTTGAATATCACGTATGGAAATACGCATCGCTGTTATCCTGTGTAAAAATCTGCTCAACTGCTTCCGAGGAAATTCCGCGTGCGGCGAGGATGGGATACGTCGCACGGGCAAGCGCCACATACAGCGCGGCGCTGTCAGGATCAACCCCCTCAAGGGCGTGCAGATGCGCCGCCACCGTGCCGACATCCGCCCGCACCAAAGGACCCGTCAAGGCTTGCACCGCGCCTTGCGTGCGAACATTGCCCACCATCCCAGCCACCAACCCTTGAAGCGCCCCTGCCGCCTCGCTCGGTGATGCCCCCAAAGACATCAGCAAGCGCTCCGCCAGCGCGATCAGCGTGACGGTGTAATTGCTGGCGAACACCAACGCACTGTGATATAAAACGCGCCCGCCCACCGGCAAATTCAAGACCGCCCCCCCTAATGCCCCCGCCAGCCCCATCAGCCACGCTTGCAACGGCGCGGCAGTGGTTTCGAGGGCGAAGGTCACACCCCGCAAATCAGGGGCGACCGTGCCACCGTCAGCATGAGCGGTTTGCGTGAAAGGGTAGGCAGGATGAAACCCACCGATCATCGCGCCGCGCGCTTCCAATGGTGCCAGTGCCGTGATTGGGACTGCACCGCTCAGATGAACGACGCCCCGCCCCTGCCACAACACCGATTCATCACGGGCAAGAGCGTCCGCGACTTCGGGCAAGGCGCTATCGCTGACCGCGAGGATCACCAAATCACCCCGAACAGCCGCCAGCGACCGCACCGCAACCGACCCGATGCCCGCCGCCAACCTTGCGGAGTGGGCATACTGACGATCAAAAACCGTTACAAAGTCATACCCAGCCGTTGCCGCCAATGCCCCTGCCAGCCCCGTCCCCGCCCGCCCCGCGCCCACCAGCGCCAACGTCGGGTGGCTCATGACGACTCGGTGCCAATCGGCGTGGGCGTGGGGATGGGCGCACTGATATAAATGGTCAAAGCACAAAAAGCGACTTGATTGCTGGTGATGTCAAAGACCGAAACGCGGAAACGATATTCGCCCGGCGCATAAAAACTCGGTGAAAACTGCCCCAGCACTCCTTGTTCGGGCACCGCATTGGTGCCATCTACGCCGATGGTGGCATAGCTACCAAAGGTCGATTCACCGTTGAGTTCAAAACGATAAAATGCAAAATTAGGCGCACTCGCGATCCCGATCACCGCCAACGGCTCAAAAACGATCATGCCATTGGCAGGAACTTGCAATTGCACATTCGGGCTAGAACACTCGGCAGGGGGGGCATTGGGGATGATCGTGCCGACAGGGGTCGGCGTCAACGTCGGCGTCGGTTGGATTTGCGCCGCCGGATCGATCACGCCGAGTTGGACGCCGCTGGCATCAATAACGACGCCCCCCGTGAACGGCTCCGGCGTGGGTGTGCGAAAATCACCATCACTGACCACATTGAGCGCCACTTGAGGCAAAGTCAAGGTTTGGCGCAGGGTCGGCGCGACTACGCGCTGCATCGCGAAGACCAACAACATGCCCTCCACCAACAAAATAAGCATCGTCAGGTTATCAAACCGCTGCCCGCGCGCCATATCGCGTTCTAATTCAAAATAGGTGCCACGATAAGCGCCCCGTGCGCGCAAAAATCCTCGCAACGACCACAAAATCGATGCGCCGAGGAGGATATATAACCCCGTCGCGGTTTGCTCGATCAAAAAAACCAGAGCGCTCATAACCCGCCGTCTACTCTATACATCTTCAAAAAATGCCCAAACAACCCTGCCGCCTTACGAAGGCAGCAGCTCCAAGACGCCGCGCAAAATACGGCTCAGTTTTGGCACCAAATACCGCCCAGCTTCTAAAACCTCTTCATGATTCGCTTCAGCATCGCTATCGACCGAATCAATCGCGACGTTCGTAATGCCAGAAAAAGCCATAACAGTCATCCCACAATGGCGCGCTACCAGCGTTTCATTGACGGTGGACATGCCCACCGCATCCGCGCCCATCGTCCTCAACATTCGGATTTCCGCTGGCGTCTCAAAAAATGGACCGGACACGCCCGCATACACCCCTTCGTGCAAAGTCACCGCCGCTCTTGCGGCTACTTGTTTGGCAATATCCCGCAACCCGCGATCATACGGATGTGCCATCCCCACAAAGCGGGGACCAAAGCGTTCATCATTTGCACCCATCAACGGGTTGCCACCCGCTAAACCGACGAAATTGATGTGATCACTTAACATCATCACATCCCCGACCGCAAACGACCGGTTCACCCCGCCCGCAGCATTGGTCAAGATCACCGTCTGCACGCCCAAAAGGTGCAACACCCGCATCGGAAACCCCACTTGTTGCAGGGAGTAGCCTTCATAAAAGTGTGCCCGTCCTTGTTGTGCGACCACCACTTGCCCTTGCAACTTCCCGATCACCAACTGCCCGGCATGACCATGCACCGTCGATTGAGGCCACTGGGGGATGTCTTCATAAGGGATACGATCAGCATCGAGAATTTCGTCCGCCAACACACCCAAGCCCGACCCCAAGACCAACGCAATGGTTGGCTGATAGCGGGTGCGCGCTCGGATCACGTCGGCGGCGCGCCTATAATCATCATACATGAACATGTTGGTTTCCTTTAAATAAGGTCAATGACCATCATAACGTGATCGTCAACCAAATATGGTGATGAATTTGGGTGATTTGGGGTTCGGCGCACACCCTTGCCGACTCCTATCGCCTTTTTGCCTTTTATTATACCGCGCCGTCCTTGCTCATAAAGGCACGACCCAACGTTTTGGGATGGGGCACAAGCATCCCCACCCTAAATCCCTCGCTCCTACAAGCGGAATACGATTAAAAAATAGGGATCGCCTCTCCTCCACTTCATGCCCCGCAGAGGGGGCGCGCAAATGAGGATGGAGTAGGCATAAAAAGTTTTACA
Organism: Aggregatilineales bacterium; assembly: GCA_038248285.1. Lineage (GTDB taxonomy): Bacteria > Chloroflexota > Anaerolineae > Aggregatilineales > Phototrophicaceae > Flexifilum. Next base: position 4,737 of record JBBRTY010000165.1, on the reverse strand, counting down.
AATTTTATAAATAAAAGTGATCCAGAGGCGCAAAACCCTGTTACAATGGAATGCAATTATGTAACTAGGGATTTAGTCCTATCATTTTTTGAGTAGCTATCGAGGTCGGGCGGAATGCAGATCACAGTAGAGCAGGCGCTCCAAGGTTATGCCGCAGTCTATCACAAATTGTATCAGCGTGTCCCGCGTGATCTGCGTGTTATCAATGCCGAATGGGTGATCGTCAATGGCGCGCGGATGCACGTCAACGAGTTGATTCAGGTCACAACCCAACTCTATTCCGAGTACAAGCGTAACGAGGAAAAGAAGAAATCGCTCATTGGCAGGCTCATCGGTTTTCTCAAGCACTAAACTGACATCCCCAACCGTTATCATGTGCATCGCACGAGGGCAGACCCCAATTTGTGGGTCTGCCTTTGTGTTATCTTGGAAAATCTCGCAGGGGTTCCCTCTCAAGCAGGGGGCAAACCGGCTTTTGCCCGTTCCGCCGCGTATTGTTCTGGGGTATCGACATCGCTCAACACGCTGTCATCCGCCGCCAGCACAAAAGCGATCTCATCGGCATGGCGGTTGATAACATCACGCGGCGCACCCATCGTCGGCAATGCCGCCAATTCTGCCCACAAACTGCGGTCGATCAACAGCGGGTGTCCGCGCCGCATCGCAAAGCTCGGCGCGACGATTCGCCCGCGTCCTTCGGCATAGGCAGCCACGATCTCGACAATCATTTGCGCTTGGATACGCGGTTGATCGCCTAAAACCACCAACGCCGCCTCCACTGCCTCCGGCATTGCCTGTAAGCCCACCTTCAGGGATGACAACATCTCGCCCCGCTCATAATCAGGGTTCAGTACCGCTGTTGCCCCTTGTGCCCGTGCCAACACACTGACTTCCGAGGCACGATTGCCCGTCACCACGATCACAGGGTCAACCGCCGCGACCTGAAGTTGGGCGATCACTTGTTCGAGGATGGTTTGTCCGTCCTGCCACGCCAGCAATACCTTCATCGTGCCCATCCGCCGCGCCATGCCCGCCGCCAAGACGACCGCACCTATCTTTACAAGGCGCGCGCCCACCCGTACCGAACGGCTCAAAATACGCCGATCCCCTGTTGGCGCAATGCCACCACCACCCGATCCGGAATCATCGGCAAATCATCGATCCATACGCCCGTCGCGTCATAGACCGCCGCCGCAATCGCGGGAGCCAACGGCAAGAGCGGCATTTCCGCCATGCCGCGCGCCCCAAACGGACCTATCGGATCGGGATATTCAAGGATCACCGACTTCACTTCAAGCGGGATATCAAAGACCGTCGGGATCAAGTAAGTTGATAGATAGGGATTCAGGATGCGCCCTTCACGGCTGATCAGATGCTCCATGACGGCATAGCCCAGCGCTTGCACGACCGCCCCTTCGATTTGCCCCTGCACCAATTTGGGGTTGATCGCTATCCCGACATCATCAGCGCACACCACCCGCACCACCCGAATCAAGCCCGTCTCGATATCGATCTCGACCTCGACCGCCTGTGCCACGTACCCATAGGCGAAATTCGGCTCCGACTTGCCAGTCAACGGGTCAAACGGCGTCGTCTTGGGCGGGCGATATTGATAGGAAGCGATAGCGGGGCGTTCCTCGTTTTGCCATGCTTGCAAGGCTTTTTCGGCTGCCCCGCGAATCGCATTACCCGCCATAAAGGTCAAGCGTGACGCCGACGCGCTCCCACTGGTTTTGGTCTCGGCAGTGTCCGAGGCGATCAGCTTGACGTTCGCAAACGGCACGCCCACCGCATCCGCCACCATCTGCATGAAGGCAGTATGCGCCCCTTGCCCAACATCAGCGCCCGCCAAGCGCGCCACCACTTGCTCGATCTCGGTCTTGCCGTGCAATTCTAGCGTCGCCCATGACTGCTCAGGAAAGCCAAAACTATACCCGACATTCTTGAAACCACAGGCGAACCCCACCCCGCGCCGCAGCGCCGGATTGTCGGGTTGCTCCAAGACCGGACGCTGCCAGCCCGCCCCTTGTGTCCAATAACTTTCCCGCGCGCACGCCTCGATCACTGCGGGCATACTCACCCCAGGCGGCAAGGGCGTGCCCACGCTCAAATAACTGCCCTCACGGATGGAATTGCGCATCCGTAATTCCACCGGATCCAGCGCCAGCGCGACCGCCAATTTATTGATCAAGCCTTCGACCGCGAACAAAGCCTGTGGCGCGCCAAACCCGCGAAAGGCACCCGTTGGGATGTTGTTGGTCAGCACGGCGTAGGTATCGACATGGCAATTGGGGATTTCGTAAGCCCCGCCGATCATCAAATTGGCGTTCGCCAGCACTTTGCTAGAGGTATAGTTATACGGTCCAGCATCGCCGACGACGAGCGCTTCCAAAGCCACCAATTTACCGTCGCGCGTCGCCCCTAACTTGGCGCGCACCGTGATCGGGTGGCGTTTGTGATGATAAAGAATCGACTCCTCGCGGCTCCAAATCGTTTTGATCGGTCGGCGCAAACGATGCACCGCCAGTGCCAGCACAATCTGGATCGACATATCCTCGCGCCCGCCGAAGGCACCGCCGATGGCAGGGTAAATCACTCGAATCTGCTCGTGGGGCAAGGCGAGGGCGTGAGCGATCAAGTCTTGATCTTCATGCGTCCATTGACCCGCAACAACGATCGTCGTCCGCCCTTGTTCATCGATATAGCCCACCCCCGCCTCTGGTTGCAGATAGGCGTGTTCTTGATAACCGGTCGTGTACTCGCCGTCCACAACGACATCAACCCCTGCCCACACTGCCTCGCTATCGGCATCGGCATCGGCAGTTTTGCGGATACGGTAGTACGCCAACACATTGCCCGGCACCCCGGTTTGGATTTCCGGCGCGCCATCCGCCATCGCCTCAAACGGATCAAAGACGGCGGGCAAGTCTTCATACTCGATCTCGATCAAACGAGCGGCATGGGCGGCAATCGCTTCGGTTTGTGCCACCACCACCGCCACCATATCCATCAAACAGCGCACCACATCCGCACCCGCGCGGTCGCTGCCTATGCCGCACAACACGGGTTGATCTTTGGTGACCAGCCCATACTCGTTGACGGGCACATCCGCCGCCGTGAAGATCGCCATGACGCCCGGCACTGCCCATGCCGCGCTGGTATTCATACTCACGATGCGGGCATGAACGCGGTCGCTGAACCGTATTTTCATGTAGAGCTGTCCATCGATATCAAAATCACCGGGATACGGTGTTTCCCCAGTGACTTTGCCGCGTGCATCAATGCGTTTGATGGACTGCCCGACGACGACTGTCTTTTCTTTGCTCATCGGCAACCCCTTCATTTGGTGTTGGCAAACAATTACCCGGGCGCGTGTAGTTGTTGCACCACGCGCGCGCGTTGCGCCGCCCGTCCCCGTTCGCGCTGTAAGATTCGGTGCAAAATTGCGATAGCGGTGGCATAGGTCGGGTCTACTCCGTCATAGCTGAGGTTAGAACCCAGATTCTTGCCTTTGGTGAACGGCGTGTCGGACGCATAGTGCATGATCCCCACATCAAACGGCACCCCGTACAAATTCACGATCTCGTTTTGGGGGTGGCGTTGCGGGCGGAAGGCTTCGTACACTGCCGACAAATAGGGTCCGCCTTCCATCTCGATGACGGTGTACCCCTCTTTGTAAAACACGCCCATGTAATCCGAATTTTGCAGGAAGGTGCCGCGTGTGCTGATCGCCTTTTGGTTGTCCAGCACCATCCCCATCGACAAGAACGGGGCGACATCCTGCGCCGTGAAGCAATTGTTAAACAGGTACGTATTCTGCGAATGTTCATCGTGGATGACATTGGAGATCATCACATCTCCGACGCGCGCGTTCAGGGTCGCCGCCTTGCCCATGATGTATACCCCGCCCAACCGTGCCATCTGCTCGGTCAAACGCATCAAAATTTCATATGCCCCTAAACCGAGTGGATAATCGATATTGAGGATAACCGCGTCTGTGCCCATCAAATAGCTGAGCGCTGTCTCTTCATTGGCGGGGATCAAGCGCGGGTCGATCCATTCGGGATGCAAACGATTCAACTCAATCACTTGCGCCTCAATATCAAACCCATGTCGGCTGGGGATGCGATGAATGCCGATCTCGTGTTCGGCATTGCGCAAGCGCTCTTGTACCCCCGCGCCTTCATCTTTCACATACTTCTTGAGGACATAATACAAAAAGTTATGGATCGTGGTATTGCCGCCATCATCCAAAATGGCTTGATACTCGTTTTCCAGATGCTCGTGTCCCCGCGCGCGGATGTACCGGATCAATTCTTTTTCTTCGCGCAGGGCAAATCCGGTGAGCAGGTTCGGCAAACAGTGGGTATTGCTACTGACGAAATAGACCGGACGATCTTTCAGATCGACCGTATCGCCCACTGTCTCGATCAAATCATTCCACCAGTGCGAGGTCGCACGACGATAATCCGCCACCGAACCAGCGATCTGCTGGAAACAGATGCTTTTTCGACTGCGCGCCATCGTCTCCAGCACAGTTACAAACTGATTGCCCCATACGACCTCAAGACGGGCGACATCATCCGGCTCAATTTGCAGTGCCCTGCCGATCATTTCGCGCTCAGCTTCGGTGAGCGGGGTATGCCGCTGATGATGTTGGGCGAGAAACAACTTGGCGATCTCGCTCTGTAAAAGCAAATGGAGCTTGTTCCATTCGATCTGATACGCCGTCAAAAT
>JBBRTY010000164.1:0-9657 GCA_038248285.1 Aggregatilineales bacterium | reverse complement strand
GGGCGGATTAGGCGCTTGTCAATCGTTCGTTAACATGAAAGTCCCCGCGCCGAATATCCGCCCATTTGCCGCCAACGGTCATTTCTCCCTTTATTACCGACCGTTTTTCAGCCTGAGCAGTTACGTGCTTGTGCCGTTTTCTCCCCCTCTATCACGGAGTGGGGAGGGGGCGCTGACCAAAGGTCAGACGGGGTGGGGATGCTTTCATTAAGGCTTAACTTGACGCCCAAGACCACATTGGGTCGCCCACTGGTTGAACGACTTTTCCAAAAGCCTCCAACGGCGCGTCCGCCACATCGTCAGGATCGCGTGGGGCAGACGTCAGCGATTGCCATTGACTCCCCCGCGTAAAACCGCATAATCGATTGATGCGAAAACATACGATGATCTTTCTGAACGCCTGTGTCTTGGGCGCTGTCTTGGTCGGCTGCACGCTCGACTCGTCTCCCGTGTCGGAATCCGCGCCCGTCGATTCGTTGCAAGGAGCCGCGCCCTTGACGGTGCAAGACTCCGCCATCATCGCTCCCGAAGTGGTTCCACCCACCGCCGTCCTCATCGCCCAAGAAGTCACAATCGCCCCGACGCTGCCGCCCACGCCGACCGTGCCGCCCGAACAAATCTTGCTGCTGGCGAATCGGCAACTGCTCAACGGCTATTACGAGGACGCGGTGCTGAGCTTTCAAACCCTGTTGCGCCAACCGGGGAGCGCCCCGTCGGATATCGCGGCGGCGCTGTTTGGGGTGGGGCAAGCCGCCATCCGCGAAGGCTTGTTCGGCGTCGCTGCCGATGCCCTCAACCAGTTGATCAGCCAGTACCCCGACGACCCGCGCGCGGCGCAGGCGTATTTTTTGCGCGGCGAAGCCCATTTGGGCACGTCGGCATGGGCGGAGGCGATCACCGATTTTGAGACGTATCTCGCCCGCCGTCCGGGGATGCTCGATAGCTATGCGTTGGAACGGATCGGCGATGCACAGATCGCGCTCAATCAATTGGATGCCGCGCTCGCCACCTATCAACGGGCGGCGGATGCCACTCGCGGCTTGGTGCCGTCGTTGGCACTGCGCGAACGAGTCGCTCAAGTCCTGTACAACGCCGGACGCACGACCGAAGCCGTCGCACAATATGACGCCATCCTCGCCGTCGCCGAAAACGCCCCCTATCGTGCTGATATCACGATGCGGGCGGCGCGGGCGCTGATCACGGCGGGCGATACCGCCAGCGCTTTGCCGCGTATGAAGCTGATCACCGAGACCACGCCGACCGCGCCCCAAGCCTATGAAGCCATGCAATTGTTGCGCCAAAATGCTCAACCGTTCGACGAATTTTTGCGCGCTCGGATCAGTTTTGCCTATGGGGATTACGAAGGCACGGTCGATGCGCTCAATCGGTGGTCGGCGTCGCGCAGCAGCGTGGGCGAAATTCCGGCGGAGTTTCACCTGTTGTTGGGGCGTGCCTATCGCGAACTGAGCAATACTGAGGCGGCGGTCACGGCATTTCAGACGATCATCAATAGCTATACGACCGATCCCCTGTTCGGCAGTGCCCTCCTAGAGCAAGGGCGCACCCGTTTCTTGGCGGGTGATAGCCCTGGTGCCATCGGGCAATATGTCGATACTGCCGAGCGTTACAATTATCTACCGGAAGCGCCAGAGGCATTGTGGCGGGCGGGGTATTTGTATAGCACCAACGATCAACCCGCCGAAGCCCGCGCGATCTTTGAACGCTTGGCGGACGCCTTCCCCAACACGCAGCAAGCGATTGACGGCTTGTTCCTTGCCGGCGCGGCGGCGTACCGCACCGGCGACTTGACCGCCGCCGAACGCTATTATGCTGAATTGGGCGTGAAGGCGACGGGTGAAGATCAAGCCGATGCCTATTTCTGGTTGGGGCGGCTGGCGCTGCAACGTGGCGATCAAGCCGCTGCCGGGCAAGCCTTTGGGTTGGCACAAGGCGGCGCGCCCGACAGCTACTTCGCCGCCCGGGCGCGTGATATCATCGCCGGACGGTCGCCGTTTACACCCCCCGCCCAACCGCGTTACAGCTTTGACGATGCTGCCGAGATCGCCGAAGCCGAAACATGGCTGCGCACAACTTTCCCGACGATCACCCAAACGGGTAGTTTGTGGCAACTCGCGCCCGAACTGGCGAGCGATCCGCGCTTGTTACGGGGTGTGGAATTGTGGACGGTGGCGGCATTTGATGAAGCCGAAGCCGAATTCATCGATATCATCAATGCCAACACTGCGCTTCCGTTGGCGTCGTATCAACTGGCGATTTATCTGCGCAGCATCGGTGCCTACTACTATTCCATTCTGGCATCGTCGTACATCATCCGCGCGGCGCAGGTGGGCACGCTGGACGCCCCCGGCTATATCGCCCGGATGCGCTATCCGGTTTATTACTTGGATGTCGTGCAAGCGGTGGCGGGGCGGCGGGGTTTTGACCCGTTGTTGTTGTTCTCGCTGATCCGCCACGAGAGTTTGTTTGATGCGACGGCGACGGCAGCGGCGGGCGAGATCGGTTTGACGCAGGTGATCCCCGGCACGGCGCAGTATATTGCCGAACAATTAGACTGGCGGGATTATCAGCATACCGATCTGTTTCGTCCACATGCTAGTGTCGAATTTGGGGCGTTCTATCTCGATGAGCAACTCCGGCGTTTTGATGGCAATGCGACGGCAGCGCTGGCGGGGTATAACGCCGGTCCGGGTCGTGCCATCGATTGGCTGGCGATCAGCGGCGGCGACCCCGATCAGTTCATGTCGGCGATCACCATCCCTAGCACGCGGCTGTATGTCGAGCGGATTTATAGCTACTACGCCATTTATCGAGAATTGTACAACGGGGCGTGAGGGTACGAAGAAGAAAATGGTGGGACGTGGGGTGTCCCACCTTCGGCGCGTTCCTCGTACTACCGACGCTCCGCAGTTCCGTTAGGGCATTATCTCCGCGACGGGCACACGGGCGATCTCGACACCATCGAGCGCGAACGGCACCGAGTCGGCTTTGCTGTAGACGGTGGCGGCGGTATAGAGAGGCGCATCGTCGCTGATGGGTTGCGTGTAGACCTCGATCACACGATCATTTAGGTTGACGATCCAATAAACGGCGATGCCGGCGCGGGCGTATACTTCCCCCTTGAGGCGGCGGTCAGATCGCAACGTCGAGTCCGCGACTTCGACCACCAACCCGATGCGGTCGGCGGCAGCAGGGTGGTCGATGAAGTCACTTGGCTCACCACGCAGCAGCACGACATCAGGTTCGGGCACGCTATCCCCCGTGACGATGGAGGTTTCAATCCCGACCAACCAGCCATCAGGCACCAGCCGATGAAAGAGGCGATTGAGCGAAAGCTGTGCCGCGTTATGGCGTCCGTTATTCGTCATCTTTTCAACCACCATCCCCGCCAGCAATTCGAGGCGATCTTCCGGCAAAAACAAGCCACGTTCGACGCGCGCTAAATACGACTCGACGCTCATCCGCCACATGGGGATATCCCCCAGCGTGAGGGGTGCCGAGAAATCATGGGCAACAGTCATCATCGCACTCCTTCTCTTACGGCAACATGTCCGCGACGGGCACACGGGTGATCTCGACACCATCAAGCGCGAACGGCACCGAGTCGGCTTTGCTGTAGACGGTGGCGGCGGTATAGCGAGGCGCATCGTCGCTGATGGGTTGCGTGTAGACCTCGATCACACGATCATTTAGGTTGACGATCCAATAAACGGGGATGCCGGCACGGGCATACAACCGCGCTTTAAGCATTCGGTCGAGGTTCAAGGTCGAGTCGGAAATTTCCACTACTAACAAGACATGCTCGGCGCGTGGGTGCGTTTCGACATAATCATCGGGGCTGCCGCGCACAATAAATACATCCGGTTCGGGCACGCTGTCCGCTGTGAGGATTGGCTCTTGCGCATCGACATAATAGTTATGGGTGTCGAGATGATGCGCCAGCAGATCAAGTATTTTCTTGTTGGCACGGCTATGCGGGCGGTTCTTGGTCATCTTGGCGATCAGCATCCCTTCCAGTAATTCTACAGCGTCGTTTTCGGTAAGGATGCCCGCCGCGCTCATAGCGTAATAATCTGCGATAGTCAGTCTATGGAAAAAAGCAAGGTCATCAAGGGCGACAAGCGGTGTCGTCATGGCATAATCTCCGCGACGGGCACACGGGCGATCTCGACACCATCGAGCGTGAAGGGCACGGCGTCGGCGGCGGTATAGACGATTTTTGTGGTATAGCGTGGGGTGGGGTCGGTCACGGGCGCTTGGTAGACTTCCACAACCGACTCGTTCAGGTTGACGACCCAATAGACGGGGATGCCGGCACGGGCATAAACCGCTAATTTCACGGTTTGACCAACGGTCAGCGAACTATCGGCGACTTCGATCACCAGCCCAATGCGATCCGGTGTGATTCGTCGATTCAGGTAATCGCGGAATTGCCCTTTTACAAGGCTGAGATTAGGTTCGGGCATACTGTCAGTAGTGCTGATCGGTTGTTCCATCATCACAAACCAATGGTTCGGTACCAATTGCGCAAGCATGTGCTGCATGAACATGACAATAACGACATGATGTTGATTTTTCGTCATTTTATCGACGACGACTCCTTCAAGAAGTTCGACTTTGCTGTCTTCGTTCAAGACGCCAGCGCGGATCATCGTCTCGTAGTCGTCCACCGTAAAGGCGTGGGACGGCAACCAAGCCGTGCGTATAGGCTGCTCTTGGGATACGGTCACAGTCAGTGCCATGATGACTCCTCGTTTTATGCTGTAAAGGGCATGATGACTCATGCCCCCTCCATTATATGCCTATATGCCGATGTATGCCGAATTTCTTTACGCGAAGCGCGCCGCGATCTCTTGATCGACCTGCTGCACGGGCGTGCCGTATAACCGTCGGGAGGCATCGCGGATCGCCGCCACCCGCGCCTTGTCGGGCGGGATCATCGTGGGCAATGTGCGCATCGTAAACGGACGCGCCGCCACGCCGTCGATCAACAGTTTGACCGCTGCCGTGAACTGGGGCAAGCCCGATAATTCTTGCTGCATGAACGCCGGATAAAACTCCATGCCGAGCGCGCCCGCGTCTTGGATGCCCAACCGGAACGCGATGATGCTGCCGATATTGCCGAACACTGCCTCCAAGATTTGCGGGTTCAACTGATGCAAATACTGGTTGGCGATGGTCAAGACGACGCCGAATTTGCGCCCCTCGCTCAGCATCGTCGCCAGCGTGGGCGTGGCGAAGTTTTGCACCTCGTCAATGTAGATCATGAAGTCGCGACGGCGATTGAGTGGCATTGCCCCACGCTTGAAGGCGGCTTGCATCACCCCCGTAAGCACCAGCGAGCCGATGAAATGGGCGTTTTGTTCGCCGATGCGCCCCTTCGCCAAGTTGACCAGCAAGATTTTGCCCTCATCCATGATCTGATCGAAGGGCAAGCCAGAGCGCCCTTGCCCGATCATGCGGCGGAGGGTGGCGTCCTCGACAAAACGTGAGAATTTCGACAGGATGTAAGGCAGGTATTCCGCCTTCCATTGGCTGCTGGCACCCTTCATCTGTTCATAGATCGTCTCGTAATAATTGCGGATGATCGGGTCTTTGATGTGGGGCAACACCTTCTTGACATAATCGCCGGTTTGGTCGCTGACCAGCCGATAGACATCGACTAGCGTGCCGCCCGGCATGGACATGACCGCCAGCATCGCATTGCGCACAGTCTGTTGGAAGATCGGACCGACGATGGCGTAATTGTGCGGGTCGTACATGCGGATCAGCATCCCGATGAAGTCGGTGGCGATGCGGTCGCGGTCGGATTCATCGTCGGAGTGCATGATGTTCAAGCCGATGGGGAATTCATCATCGGACGGGTCAAGCAGGATCACATCGTCGGCGCGGTGGGACGGGATACGCGCCAGCACATCTTCGCACAAGTCGCCGTGCGGGTCGAGCAAGAACAACCCGCGTCCCTGTTCGATGTCTTGCAAGATCAGGGTTTGCAGCAGAGTCGATTTGCCCATGCCCGTCTTGCCGACCACGTAACTATGACGGCGGCGGTCATCTAAGCCTTGCGTGATCGGCACCGGCACGCCGCGCACGCGCGCCACGCTCATGCCCAAGCGGGTGCCGTTTTCCGGCATTCCCGCAGGGGGTACCAACGCCTTGCCTTCCAGCGTGACCATGCCGGGGACACCGCCACTGTGCGGGATCGGGAAACGGAAGACGGTGCTGGCTTCACCTTCGCTGATCAAGTAGCGGAAACGGGCGAGGCGTGGGTCTTCGGAATGGTCGCCCCAGCTTTCGACATCAATGGTCGCCAAATTGCGACGCAAGGCGGCATTCTCTTCCGGTTTGCTCGGTCGATTGATCAGATAGCCGCCATTGACGCCGCCATCTTGGAGTGGACCGAAGAGTGTCGAAGCCGCCATTTCGGGCAAAAGTTGGCTTGTGCCTGCCGTGCCCGCCACATACACGCGGATGATAAAACTATTTTGCAGGAAGGCGAGGCGCTGGCTGGTAATGTTTAGCTTTTGCCATTGTTGCTGTTGTGCCAACTGGCGCTTCATGTTGTCGAGGCTGTAGCCCCCCGGCGTGACCGATTCTAAGCCGCCGTTGGGCAACCCATACCCGCCATTGAGAGGTTCTGGGCGATCTTCTTGGGTCGGGCGTTCCCACGCATAGAGGCGGGTGGGCATCAGGTGAACGCTGATCATGGTGGGCGCGGTCTGGCGCATCAAAGTCCAATAGACGTTGTGCAAATCGGGCGTGCCGGGCGTGAAGGAATTGACCGTGTAGACGTTATCGCTTACGCCATCGCGCCGCACGATTTCGGCGGTGTGCATCTCGTCAAAGGGCGTCAACAGGGTTTGCAATTCGCCTTCATCGACGACTGGCTCATAGATGAAGACATTCTCTTGTCCCAGCGGCAGCATGGCATAGAGATCGCCCCACAACGAGAGCGCCAAGTCACGGCAGGTCGCTTCATCTTGTGCCGAAACGCGGGCGATCAGGGCAATAGTGATGCGCCCCCGTGCTGGGATGCTGTGGTGGGGCTGGCTAATGGTGCGTAGCGAGAACACGGCACGACTCATCAAGTCGCGCTGTGCCCCCAACAGTTGGATGAATTCATAATTGGCGCTGGAAAGACGACGATAGAAAGCTTCATCGCCGCCCATGCCTACTTCGCGCACGACCAACGCAAAATAAGCATGGTAACTTGGCTGAGTCGCGCGCAGCATCAGCGTATCGCTGGTGACTTCGGCGCTCGTGGCTTCGACCAACAATGCTGGTTCGCCTTTGCTACGGCGATCCAAGCGCGCGTAAGACCGTTGCACGAAGGGATCAGCGGGATCGAGTCCGCTGAGCATCAAGCGCGCCCCTTCGATGTCCCAACGGCGTTCCAAAATACCGATGGCGGCTTTGCGCGCCCGTGCTTGCAAGTCGGCATTGGGGGCGTTGATCACCGAATAGAAATCGCTGAGCGCTTGCAAGTCATGACCAAGCGCCAACCGTGCTTCACCCCGTGCGAAGTGCAAGGCGGCTTCATCCCGCAACGACAAGGCATCGCCAAGCAGGGCAATTGCCGCTTCAGGCTTGCCTTCGCGGGTGAGCGCACCCGCCGAATCGACGACGGTGGCGAGATGGGCATCAATCGCGACCAGTAGCGCCGCTCGCAGATCGTCCGCCGTTTTCAACTGGGGACGGTCGCTAAAAGCGAGGTGTAGAGATTCGCGCGCCAACTTGAGGTGTCCGGTAGTGATCAAGCGCCGGATCAAGGCACTCCGTTGGGCGGGCGGGATGGCTTTCCAACTTTCAGGCAGGTTGTCGTTCATGCGCGTGATCTGCATCAAGACATCGGTGGTGATGGCGGTATTGGTACCGTCGCTTTCTTTCAGCAACCGCACCGCACGCACAGCGGGTGACTCTTCCCCTGATGATTGCGAAGTTTCGGAAGGCATATTTTTCAAACCATTGATGAGTGCCAGCAGGGGTGCCGTATTTTGTTTGTCGGTGGGCAATCGGGTGCGGGCGTTTTCTGCCAATGCCAATGCTTCGGCACGATCCCCGTTGTGGCGCAAGATCGCCGCGATGCCCAACATCGCCAACGCGGGCACATCGACTTCGTTGGTCAAGCCGAAGGATTCTGCCAGCAAAATATTCACCGTCTGCCGCGATTCGCAATAGCGGCAGGTTTCATCATTGGGGCGAATCTCGCGCCCGCAGATGCGACAGGTGACTTGGATGTTCTGCGTCAGCGTCAGCAGCGTTTTGAGGCTGGTCGTCGAGGGCAGGGTCGGCGTCGCTGCCTGATTCGCCAAGCGGGCGACCTTGCGGAGCGCGGTCAGGCGGGCGGGCGAGTCGGGGGCGTGCCGTTGGGCATCCAGCAACAGCAAGCGCGGTTCTTTTAGGTCGGTCTCGGCACAGGCGGCGAAGATGCGCGCGGCTTTGGCGCTGTGTTCGCCGCGCAGCAAACCTATTGCCGCATCATGGATGAAGTTGAGCGCGCGTTGGAGCGTTTCTTCATGCAAGCGCACCCACTTGCGATTCGGTTCCCCCAACGACTCCAATAGCGTCAGCATCTCGACCGACAATTTTTGGGTATTGAGCCAATGACGCAATAAACAAATTGAAGCGACTTCATGGATGCGCTCCCCCGGCGTCGCCAGCGCAATCGCTTGACGCAGATAACGCTCGATGGCGGTCGTCCAAGCGGGGGATGGTGCCGGGAAGGTGCGCGCCTTGCCGATGCTGAGCGAACTTAACCACGAGTCAATATCATCTTCATCATCGGTGTTTTGGGTGCTGGTATTCGTAGTGTTGTTATCGCGTGCGCCAAACGGGTTGATAGACGGTGCCGGCGCGTTATTGGACAGTTGCCGCAACAGCGACAACGCCGCCGCCAACGCCACCACTTGATCTTTGGGCGCGATCTGAAGCGCGCCGTCGAAGTCACTGACGGCATCACCGCCAAAACGACTGCGCATCCGTCCGCGCCCATTGCCGATCAGCTCCCATGCGCGGTCATTGGCTTGGTGTCGAAAATTTTCGATCAGCGCTGCTTGTTCCGGTGTGGTGCCGGTGGTCGTCACAAGCGCCGTACCCACGAATTCCGGTTCCGATTTATTTTGGAGACACAACTCGACTTTCAAGAGTCGAGCATCGATGTCATCAGGATGGTCTTTGAGATGTTGGTTGATCAGGTTGAAGGCTTCGTCCCGATCTTCCCCAAATTTAGTGCGGATGTCTTGCAGGATACTCTGCATTGTCTTTTCGCCCCCCTGCTTTCCGAACAGACATCAATCTATACAATTTCTTGACAACGACTCATTGTATGTGATTTTCATAATCGTGAGAACCCCCCATTAGTAAGGGAAGCCAAGCTGCATTAAAGCATGAAATTGGCTCGGCGTGCATATACGAATGGTTAGTGCTTGGCGGCGTGGGGAGTTTCGCGACATTCCAGTATACAAGTAAAATCGCCAAAAGATCATTTATCGTGACTATTCAGGTATAGAAACAGAATAAAATAAACAGAGAGGCATGAAAACGTGAAGAAAAAAGGGAAAATATCCCTCGAAACGTGGATGTAGGGGTGGATTAGGCGCATGTCAATCGTTTGTTAACATGAAGGTTCGCGCGCCGAAT
>JBBRTY010000163.1:0-9659 GCA_038248285.1 Aggregatilineales bacterium | reverse complement strand
TAATAAAGGGAGAAATGACCGTTGGCGTCAAATGGGCGGATATTCGGCGCGCGGACTATCATGTTAACGAACGATTGACAAGCGCCTAATCCGCCCCTACATCCACGTTTCGAGGGGCATTTTCCTGTTTTTCTTCACGTCTTCATGCCTCTCTGTTTATTTTATTCTGTTTCTATACCTGAGATGCTGTTGGCGAATCAAAATAGGAGATGATCCGTAGGGGCGCAATGCCTTGCGCCTCCACAAAAAAGACACGCCGACCCTAGATAAAATCAATTCGCCAACAGCATCGGCGTAGTAGTCACAAATTTTTATTATTTAGCCTTCACTCCAAAAACGCCACAACTCAGTGGGAAGATGCATCTCGCGGCTGACATTCCCAATCACCGCGCGCGGCAGATATTGACTGCCCCCCGGCATGGTATGCCCGCCACCGACCACCCGATAAAGCGCCGCTGCGCCGCCGCTGGCACAGTCGTCATACTGGGTGATCTCGATGCTCGTGGCGTCTAGGGGGCGCTCGTTCAGCACAGTGGTTGTGGCATGGATGGTATTACAGGCATTGTGATCCAGCCAAAAACCGAGCGTCTCGTCAGTTGGCAGCACGTCCCCACGATATAGCCCGCTGACTTGCACAGCGCCGCCGTCATAGGGAATAATCGGGTCGTCGGTGCCGTTAATCACCGCGACGCGCAACGGTCGCACAGGGGCACAGTCCGCCAACATTTCCTCGGTAAATTGGGCGGCGATGACGCCAATCCCCGCGATCCGTGCGCTGAGATCACACGCCAACCGCAAGCTCATAAACCCGCCGTTGGAAAACCCCATCGCGTAAACGCGCGTGAGATTGATGGGGTAACGGGCGGCGATCAAATCGATCAACGTGTTGATGAACCCCACATCATCGGCGTCGGTGCGGCGCTGGGTCAAGCCACTGCCCCGCTCTTCGTTCCATTCGCGGTTGACCCCCTGCGGATAGACGACGATGAAGCCGTTGGCTTGTGCCAGCGTATCCCAATCGGTCTCGGCACGCCAACCAGCAGCAGTGCCGCCACCGCCATGCAGGGCGATCACCAAAGGTGCGGGCGTCCTAAGACCATCGGGCACGAATACCCAAAATTCGCGCGCGATGCCATCATGGATTACGGTGTCTTGGGCATGAACGGGCAGCGTAAACCACAACAGGGCGATCAGCACGAACAACAAGCGTTGGCTCATCGGGAGTCCTCCAGCACCTATCTGCGCTTTGCAAGAAGCATAATCCAAAAGGTGGAGGTTGCGAATAGCGATATCGGTATCTGGCGACCTTGTTTTTGCGGAAGACATATAAAATAGCGAGAATTGACAAACACGCTCTTTTCAAAACAAAAGGCACCCACCATGACTGTTGAAACTCATCTCCTGATTTTTGAACACTTGCCAGCCAATGAGCAACTGCGGCGGTCCCGTATTTTTTTGGAACGGATGCAAACACGGCGGACGGTCCGTGATTTTTCGCCCGACCCCGTCCCATTCGAGCTGATCGAAAACGCTATTCGCACAGCGGCGACTGCCCCTAGCGGCGCAAATCAACAACCGTGGACGTTTGTGGTGGTGCGCGATGCGGACATCAAGCGGCGTATTCGTGCTGCTGCCGAAGCCGAAGAATACGAAAGTTATACCCAACGCATGAGCCAAGAATGGCTAGATGCCCTCGCCCACTTGGGTACCCACTGGCAAAAGCCCCATTTGGAGATTGCCCCTTATCTGATCGTGGTTTTTTTGCAGGCATATGACCTGACCACAGATGCCGATGGCACAACCCGCAAGCGTAAACATTATTACACCAGCGAATCGGTTGGCATTGCGGTTGGTTTTTTGCTGTGTGCGCTCCATCAAGCGGGCTTGGCGACCTTGACGCACACGCCTAACCCAATGGGCTTTTTGGGCGAGATTTTGGGACGGTCGGCGCATGAACGCGCCTTCGTCATTATTCCGGTGGGCTATCCCGCCGAAGAGGCACAGGTGCCGGTGATTACGAAAAAAGCCTTAGATGAAGTCATGATCGTGGTATGATCCACGAGAATTAAGTCCCTAGAATTGAGAGGCGAGTATATGCAAAACTTAGCCAATATTCAAACTAAGATTCCCACCGGGCTAGATGTGATCTTCTCCCCCCAAAATATCGCTGTCGTCGGGGCGACTGAGCGCGTCGGCAGTGTCGGGCGCACCATCCTTTGGAATTTGATCAGCAGTCCCTTTGGGGGTACGGTTTATCCCGTCAATCCGACGCGCGCCAGCATCTTGGGCATTCGTGCCTATCCGAGTTTGCGCGATGTGCCCGATAAAATCGATCTGGTCGTGATCGTCACGCCCGCCAAAAGCGTCCCCAACCTGATCCGCGAATGCGTCGCGCTGGGCATCAAAGGCGCGATCATCATCTCGGCGGGTTTTAAGGAAATTGGCGCAGAAGGTGCCGCGTTGGAAGCCGAAGTTTTGGCGGAAGCGCGCAAAGGCGGGATGCGCCTCATCGGTCCCAACTGCTTGGGTGTGATGCGCCCAACCACCGGCATGAACGCCACTTTTGCGGATGGCATCGCCCGACCGGGGGGCGTCGCTTTCATCAGTCAATCGGGCGCGTTGTTGACCTCCGTCCTCGATTGGAGCCGTAGCCAAAATGTCGGTTTCAGCACCTTTATCTCGGTCGGCACCATGCTGGATGTCGGTTGGGGCGACCTGATCGATTATCTCGGTCAAGACGACGCCACCGAAAGCATCGTCATCTATATGGAGTCCATCGGTGACGCCCGCTCGGCGTTGTCTGCCGCCCGCGAAGTGGCGCTGCGCAAGCCGATCATCGTGATCAAAGCCGGACGCACCGCCGCCGCCGCTCATGCCGCTGCCTCGCACACGGGCGCGTTGACCGGCAGCGATGAAGTCCTTGATGCCGCCTTCCGCCGCAGCGGGGTGCTGCGGGTGGAGCGTATCAGCGATGTGTTCTACATGGCAGAAGTCCTCGCCAAGCAACCACGTCCGAAAGGTAACCGTCTCACCATCATCACCAATGCGGGGGGCCCCGGCGTGCTGGCGACGGATGCCCTGATCGGGTTTGGCGGCGAACTGGCGGAAGTCAGCGAGGCGACGATCAGCGAGTTAAACAAAATTTTGCCGTCGGCGTGGAGCCACAGCAACCCGGTGGATGTCTTGGGCGATGCCACCCCCGAACTCTACGCCAAGACGTTAGAGATCGTCGGCAAAGACGAAAACACCGATGGCACGCTGGTCATCCTCACCCCACAAGCAATGACGGACCCGACCGCCACCGCCGAGATGCTCAAAACGTTTGCCCAGTACAATGACAAACCGGTCTTGGCAAGTTGGATGGGCGGCGCGGGCGTGGCAGAAGGCGAGCGCATTTTGAACGCCGCCAATGTGCCAACCTTCAGTTTCCCAGATACCGCCGCCCGCGTGTTTAACTATATGTGGCAGTACACCAACAACCTGCGGTCGATTTACGAAACGCCCATGCTGCCCGTCGATAGTTATCATCAAACGCCTGACCGCGACATGGTGAGCGCCATCCTGAGCCATGCCCGCACCACCGGACGCACGATCTTGACCGAATACGAGTCGAAACAAGTGTTGAGCGCCTACTATATCCCGACTGTCCATACCGTCTTGGCGGCGACCCCCGACGCTGCTGCCGCCGCCGCTGACGAGATCGGTTATCCGGTAGTCATCAAACTCAACAGCGAGACGATCACCCACAAGACCGATGTCGGCGGGGTACAGTTGAACCTCAAAGATGCCGCCGCTGTGCGTGCCGCCTTTGACCTCATCCGCACCAATGTCGCCGCCCACAGCAGTGAAGCCTATTTTCAAGGCGTAACCGTGCAACCGATGGTGAAGCTTGATGGCTATGAATTGATCATCGGCAGCAGCATCGATCCCCAGTTCGGTCCCGTCTTGTTGTTCGGCACGGGCGGCACGATGGTCGAAGTCTTCAAAGACAGCGCCCTCAGCTTGCCGCCGCTCAATACCACGCTGGCGCATCGCATGATCGACGAGACCAAGATCGGCGTGGCGCTCAAGGGCGTGCGCGGTCGCCCGCCCGTCGATATGAAAGCGTTGGAACAGATTATGGTGCGCTTTAGCCAACTCGTGGTAGAGCAACCTTGGATCGCCGAGATCGACATCAACCCACTGTTGACCTCGCACGAACACATCATCGCTTTAGATGCCCGTGTGGTGACGCATCCCGTCGACATGACCGAAGCCGAGTTGCCCCGTCCGGCGATTCGCCCCTATCCGACCCAATATGTTAGTGATTGGGCACTGCGCGATAGCACCAAGGTGACGATCCGCCCGATCCGCCCCGAAGACGAACCGTTGATGGTCAAGTTCCATCAAGGATTATCGGAACGCACCGTCTTCTTGCGCTATCTGCAAGCCATGAATTTATCCGAGCGCACTGCCCACGACCGTTTATCGCGCCTCAGCTTCATTGATTATGATCGCGAGATCGCGCTGGTGGTCGTGCGGCGTGATGCCTCGACACAGGGAGAACCGGAGATCGTCGCGGTGGCGCGCTTGGCAAAACTGCGCAATGCCAACCCCGGCAACAAGGACACTGCCGAATATGCCTTGCTCGTCAGCGACAAATATCAACATCAAGGCATCGGCAAGGAATTAATGATGCGCATCCTCGCCATCGCCAAAGATGAGAAGATCGGGATCATTTACGGCTTTGTGTTGGAAGAAAATGTCGAGATGATCGCGCTGGCGGAACGACTCGGTTTCGTCGCCACGCCCAGCGAGCGCGAACAGATCACGCGCGTGGAACTGATTTTGGCGTAGGGTAGTTACCCCCAAATCGTCGTCTACAGCGAAGACGACGATTTGGCAGCCCGCCTAAAGACAGAAACCATTGCGATTCTGGATGATTTGACTTTACCCGGAAATGGTCTCATTTTGTCCCGCGATATCGCCAATATTCTGGAGTTACGGATCGCTATAGGGGAGTAATAGCGAAATTAATATAAGCCGCTTAACGGGAAGCACAACAGCTCTCGTTTCATTTTGGCGGTGATTTCGGCGGCGTAAGCGGACATAATCCGCTCGACGGTTTCGCCCGAAACGCCGATGGTCTCTCCCAGTTGCATGATCGCGGCGATTTCACCATCATCGAGAATTTGGTCTGCCGATGCCGCGCGAATACCATCATAAATCAGGGAGAGGCGCGCATCCGGTTGGGTAGCAATCAACGTGGTGCGGATGAAGCCTTGTAAGTCGTCTGGATGGTCTCGCGGCTGATACTGTTCAAGTTCATGTACAATAGGCTCAGAGAAGCCAAGCGCGGCGAAATAACCCACTACCCACG
This sequence comes from Aggregatilineales bacterium, assembly GCA_038248285.1. Classification (GTDB taxonomy): domain Bacteria; phylum Chloroflexota; class Anaerolineae; order Aggregatilineales; family Phototrophicaceae; genus Flexifilum. The sequence continues at coordinate 4,300 of JBBRTY010000163.1, read as the reverse complement.
CCAGTTCTTCTTTGGCGAGATAACTGCCCCCATGCGCGCAAATGAGAATTGCCTTCCCATACACCAGTGAAACCTCTTCAGAAAATGGGTGTTTAAATCCCCATAGGTCCTTAAAGAGCCAATCCCCGCCGATCTGTCGTAAGTCCATCGTCATGAACCCCTCCCAAATGCCGCTAGCTTCCCGAAAAAGCGAATGTCGATAGGATTTCACCAACCATTCTCGATCATTATAGCGTTAAATCGTTACCTCCCAAATTTTTATTGACTACTACAGGAGGCGCGCGCCGCTCCCGATCACGGGCGGGCGATCTCCTCGCGCGTGGTGGGCGGCGTGAACTCGGTGACATTGAAGGGCACGGGCGCGCTCTCTTGGGTGCTGCCATCCGCCAATGTCGCCCGAGCGATCAGTTCATGTGCCCCACTCGCCAGCGTCCACCACAACGTCCATGGGGAATCGCCCACGGTGCCGATGCTTTCCCCATTGAGTAGATAAGTCACAGCGATGGTTTCCGGCGGTGCGCCCACCGTCAAGCGCAAGCGTTGGGCGCTGGCGGGCAACACCGGTGACAGTTCGTAGACCGTATACGGGTCGGGTTCCAGCAAGCGCACCCCCATGACTTGATCGGTCAAGATGACCTGCGCCCCGCTGGGTGGAGGCAAAAATCCATGCCGTAGCCCCCAATCGCGCGCCTCTTGCGGCAGTACCACGACCACCCGCGCCGCCTGTTGCGCTGCCGTCGTGTTCTCATCCGCCAGCAAACCCGTAGCGCGGTCAATCGTGAAGGTTTGATAAAAGTCGTCAAAGGCGCTTGGCTCTGTCCCTTCGAGGAACAACTCCACCCGCCGACGTGGACATTCTGGCGTCGCCAATTTGCCGCTCAGCAAACACACCTCGCGGCGGGTGATCCCCGGCGGCTCGACAAAATCAAGCTCCGGCTGACCGATCAACGCGGCGCGCATGAAGGCATTCCAAATCGGTGCGGCTCCGCTGATACCCGTCACTTCGATCATGGGCGTATTGTCAGCATTGCCCACCCATACGCCCACCACCAAATTGGGGGTATAGCCGACCACCCAGTTATCGCGAAAATCGGTGGTGGTGCCGGTTTTAGCGGCGGCGGGTCGCCCGATGTTGAGGGCGCTGTTTTGCCCAAAAGCGCGCACCCGCGCCGAGTCGTCGCTCAGGATATCGCTGATCACATAGGCGACGCGGGCGTCAATGACGCGCGTACTACCGTCACTGTTACAGGGTGGCGTGGGGCGCGTCTCATAGAGAACCCCACCGTTTTTGTCGGTCACGCGCAGCAGCAGTTCTGGTTCGATGCGGCACCCGCCATTGGGGAAAATACTATATGCCTGCACCAAATCCAACAGGCGTACTTCCCCACCCCCCAGCGTCACCGACAGATCAATGCTGGTATTGCGTCCCAGTGTGGCAAGTCCGGCGTCTACCGCCAAATCGATCAAGGCGCTGATGCCGATATCGTTCAACGTGCTGACCGCCGGGATATTAAAGGATGACGCCAACGCCTCGCGCACCAAGACCGGACCATATTCGACTTGTCCATAATTGGCAGGGGTATAACTTTCGAGGCGGCGGGTGATGAATGGCGTTTCGATATCTAGCAGCATTGTCGCGGCGGTGTAGGGGGTCGATTGCGTCGGATTCATGGCGGCGGCATAGGTAAAGGGTTTAAGCGTGCTGCCCGGTTGTCGGTTGGCGAGCGCGGCATTGACCGATCCGTCGATGGCTTCATTAAAGTAATTGGGGCTGCCTAGCATCGTCAAGACTTGCCCGGTATAGGGATCGAGCGCCACGAGCGCGGCATTGTTGGCATTGGCGGCTACGGCAGCATTGCGATCCGGGCTGTTCAAGCCTGTGATCTGCCGTCCAACGATGTCTTGGGCGGCGCGCGTCCAGTCCAGATCCATCGTCGTGGTCACTTCTAAGCCGTCGCGATAGAGTGCCTCGGCATATTCGCGTTCCAGCCGTTTGATCACCGCCATGACAAAATGGGGCGCTTCGATGGGGAAGGGTGCCGCCGCAAATTGCAGCGTTTCGGCTTTGGCGCTCTCGGCGGCTTGGGTGGTCAACGCGCCCGTGCCCACCATCAAATCGAGGACGATGACTTGGCGTGTTTGGGCTGCCTCCAAGTCGGTCAGCGGGTCGTAGAGCGCGGGCGCTTGCACCAAGCCCGCCAGCAAAGCACATTCCGCGAGGGATAGCTCTGGCGCGCTTTTGCCGAAATAGGCGCGGGCGGCGGCGTCAATGCCATAGGCTAAATTGCCGAAATAGACTTGATTGAGATAGAGCGCCAGCACATCAGATTTGCTGTAGGCGTTCTGGAGTTGCACCGCGAGGACCATCTCGCGCAATTTGCGGCGGAGCGAGCGTTCGGCGCGTTGTTCGGGGTCGAACAACAGGGTACGGGCGATTTGTTGGGTGATGGTGCTGCCCCCGGCGATCACCTCGCGCCCTTGCAGGTTGATCCACACGGCACGGATAACCCCCACAAGATCAACGCCGGGATGCGCGTAAAAGTTGGCATCTTCGGTGGCGATCACGGCATTTTGGCAATGGAGCGGGATGTCGGCGAGGGGGATGGCGTTGTTGCGCCCGCCCGTTGCGCTGTCGGCAAGAATCTCATACAACAAGCGTCCGTGACGGTCATAGATGCGCGTGGACGGCAGCGCCATCCCCGCATAAATACGGTCGATGGGGGGCAAATCCGCCAATAACCAAATGCCGCTCCCCACGCTGCTGACGAGCAAAATCATCCCTACGAGCAGGGCGATGCGCTGCCACCGCTTCAATGTGCGCAACTGAGTGAATATCTTTTTCATGTCTGTTTTTTCTCATAAACTCATGTGCGCAAACTGTGCCGCCGTGCGCACGGTTTGCACATGAATATCGACAATATCCTCAACATTGCGGGCATAGCCCCCCGCCATTGTTACCACGACGGGCAGCCCCGCCGCTTGACACAACGAAAAAATGATCCGGTCACGTTCCGCCAAGCCCGCTTTACTCACTTTCATGCGCCCGTAGCGATCATCCCAAAATGGGTCGGCACCCGCCAGATAAATGGCGATATCCGCGCCGGATACCGCAATGGCGCGCCGTGCCCCTTCTTCGACCGCGATCAGATAATCAGCATCGGTCGTGCCGTCGGGTAATTCAACATCAAGGTCGCTCACTTCTTTATAAAGCGGAAAGTTCTTCGCGCCATGCACCGAAAAGGTGAAAATACTGGAGTCGCCCGCCAAAATCGCGGCGGTGCCGTTGCCCTGATGGACATCACAATCGAGGATGACGGCGCAGCGGATGCGTTTTTCGTCTTGCAGCGCACGGGCGGCGATGGCGCTATCGTTGAAGACGCAATAGCCTTCGCCGTGATCGCGGAAAGCGTGATGGGTGCCCCCCGCAAGGTTGACCGCCACGCCGTCAGTTAGCGCTGCCCGACCTGCCCCAATCGTGCCGCCAGAGGAGCGCCGTGACCGTTCGACCATATCCGGCGACCACGGAAACCCGATGCGCCGCTGTTCCAGTGGCGTCAGTTCACCGGCGATGACTCGGCGCAGATACTCGGCATCATGCGCCCGCAAAATTTGATCATCGGTGGCGGCTTCGGGCAAGCGCAAATCTTCGGTGCCCACGATGCCCTCGGCGATCACCTGCTCCCGCAGACGGCGGTATTTGGTCATCGGGAAGGTGTGCTTTGACGGCAACGGCAGCACAAAAGTGTCGGAATAAAATGCCAACATGGACGGTATACCCTCAAAAACTCGCACGCATCGGTCGCATATTATCTTAGCATCAGGAAGGCGAACGGCAATCGTCGCTTAGAGTGCGATTGATCTACGGTATGCTTAACATATCGTGACCTGTTTTTCCTGATCCCTCGGAGTAAAGTGAATGCGTATCGGGTTGATAATTGTGATCGTGATCAGCGGCTTGATGGGCACCCTGCCCAGCCATGCCCAAATTCCTAGCAATTGCGTGATCGACGCCGTATTGCTAATCGACAGCGCAGGCAGTTTGGCGACGGATGATTTTGAGCAAATCAAAGCGCTCGCCAACGGTATTGTCGCCTCCCTGCCGATGGGCAATGCGCGCGTGGGGGTGATCCAATTTGCCGACAACGCCGAAACCCGCATCGGTTTGACAGGCGACGCGGGCGCAGTCAGCGGCGCTATCAGCGGCATGAGCGGGATCGGTGGGGCGGCGGATTTTCGCGTAGCGCTGGACGCGGGCGAAGCCCTACTCGCGGAATCACGCCCGTTTGTGGCACGGGCACTG
>JBBRTY010000162.1:0-9720 GCA_038248285.1 Aggregatilineales bacterium | reverse complement strand
GTAAACGGGCGGATATTCGGCGCGGCGACTCTTGGGGTTGGGGATTTTTCCACGAGCGCCTAATCCGCCCCTACATTTACGTTGATGAGACGATAGGGGTTGGCAACAAAAAACAAACCCGCCCTATTGTGGTTAGGGGCACGCAACGGAGATCGTTGTAGGGGCGGATTAGGCGCTTGTCAAATGTTATCAACTCATATTGTCCCCGCGCCGAATATCCGCCCTTTGAAACCCCACATTTCCCCCGTTACCATGACGAGCATATTTTGCACTAAAGTGAAATGCACCCCCAAGCAATAGGGTTGATTGACAATTTTCGCTACTTTAATGACAACGTGAAAATATGCGTTATGCTCTTGTGCATGTTCATCAGTGGCAGTCATAATAGTGATGGGGACTCAATCGTCATGGCAGAAATGCAAGCACAAACCACTTGGCATATTGGCACGACTTCCGCACCCCTTCCGCTGATGGCAAAAGGCAACCTAATTTTGGGCAATGCCATTGAAATGGGCGGTGATCAGGTTGCCTTCTTGGCGCGTATTTATCAGGAATTAGGACCGATCTTTCGCATTCGGGCACTAACTCGTTACTTTACGGTACTAGGGGGCACACGGGCAAATGAATTTATGTCGCGAGACGGTGACGATGTATTGAGTGGACGTGAATTTTTCGGGGGCTTGAACGAAGAACTAGGCAGTTCGCTGGTTTTCCCCGCGCTTGATGGGGATGTTCACAGTCACTACCGTAAATTGTTCCGCCCCTCCTACTCGCGGGAGATGATCGCGCCGCGCTTTGGCGAACTGGCAGCACTCACCAGCAAGCGCATTCACTCGTGGGGCAATGGTGAACGGATTCGCGTCGTGCCGACAGTGCAAAAGATCATCACGGATCAGTTAGGGTTTTCGCTGGCGGGGGAAGCCAGCGGCGAAAATTTTGATGCCCTGCGCGATACGCTGCGCTATTTGATTATGACCAAGCTGATGCGGAGCGCGCCCGAAATCATGCTCAAGTTGCCCGCCTACAAGCGCGCTAAAGCGCAGTCGATGGGCTTTATGCGGCATCTTTTGGAGACGCACCGCGCCGCCGCTGCCACTCCAGAGGCGGGTGATCTCATCGATGCGGCGTTGCGCGGCATTGGGCATGATGGCAACCCGTTGACCCCCGGTGATTTGAACGCCATTGGCTTTGGGGCGTTTTTTGCGGGCATGGATACGGCTTCGCATACGACGAGTTTTGCGCTCTATTCCATCCTGAAACATCCAGAAGTGTTGCAGCGCGTGATCGCCGAAGTGGATGAACTTTTTGCGGGGGATTTTGGCGTCCAAGATTTGCGAAAGTTGAAAGCGCTGCATGGGGCGGTCATCGAAACGATGCGCATGTATCCTGTTGCGCCGATCATGCCGCGCCATGCGACGACGCAGTTTGAATTTGGCGGCTATCGTGTTGATCCTGGTACGAGTGTGATGATGGTTACGGCGTTGACTCATTATCTACCGGAACACTTTGAAGACCCGCAAACTTTCAACATTGACCGCCCATCACCCCCCGCCTTTGCGTATGCGCCGTTTGGGATGGGCGCACATACGTGCATGGGGGCAGGGCTTGCTGATGTCCTCATTACGCTGTCACTGGCGACCATTTTTCACACGGTGGAACTGGTCATTGATCCCGCTGACTTTAATATGAAAGTGATTGGGGTGCCAGTGCCCAATCCGGGACAAGACTTTTATGTGCGGGTGGCGGGGTTACGGCACCCATCAAACGGGAACCTCTCATAATGGCGGTTGCGCTCCGAGAAAAACAACTACCGCCCTTTGTGAGCGGTTTGCCCTTCATCGGCAATGCCCTGTCTTTGCGCAGTGATATGACAGCATTTTTAGTGCGCAACTATCATCAGCATGGCAGTGTCTTTCGCATCCGCGTCCTGAACCAAGAATATTTTATTCTTGGGGGGATCGACGCCAATCGTCTGTTGAGCAAAGAGGGCAATACGCTATTCACAGGCGAAGGTGTTTTCGGCGGCTTTGCCGAGCAATGTGATAGCGACAACTTCTTGCCGGCGATGGAAGGGGAGACGCATCGTCATTTGCGAAAGATTCTCCGTCCCGGATATTCCAAAGAGGCGGTCGCGCCTCATCTACAACAATTGCTTGACATCACGACTGGGCATATCGACACATGGTCGAAAGCACCGCGCGTCGGGTACATCCCCGTCACTTATAAGAGGGTGTCGATATGATTCAACGGGTGAAAATCGTCTTTTACATTGAGGTCGTGATCAATTTGATTTCGGTGGTGTTGTATTTGTTTATGGGGTCCAATGGTGTTGCGATGCTCGGTGTGCCGGATCCGCAACCGCTAGTTCTCGAAGGATTTCGGTGGTTTGCAGTGCTGGTCCTTGTCATCACATATATCATGGTGCGCAGCCTTTTGAGCCGTGACGAACGGGCACTCCGCTTTGTGCTAGAAGGGTATTTGTTGGGGGATATCGTCTACATCGTGGTGCTGTTTCAGTTCGTCAATCTCTTGGGCGGCGTGTGGGCATTCGGGACGATTTCGGCGGCGTTGATCACCGTGATATTGATCGCTGCGCGGGTGATCTACTTATGGGGGACGCGCCATCAAGCGCTGTCTGCTTCGGGCTAATATCCGGCAATAATCTTTGTTGGCGCTCGTGTTGAACCCCTATGCGTCGGGGAGACGAGTGAGGGCACGGCGTTTGCGTAAACATGCCTGAAACCGCTGTACAGGGTAAAATCACCCTCATTACTATCGAAAGGACAACACCCTATGCCAAAAATCGTCTTTATTGGGGCGGGAAGTACCGTCTTCGCCAAAAATTTAATGGGCGATCTGCTCGGTTTCCCCGAACTTGCCAACAGCACACTCATGTTGATGGACATCAACGAAGAACGCTTACGCACATCGAAGATTGTGGCGCATAAAGTGGCGCGGGCGCTGGGGGCGAACCCCGTTATCGAAGCGACGACGGATCGCCGCGAAGCCTTGAAGGGCGCGGATTATGTGATTTGCATGATACAGGTGGCGGGGTATAAGCCGGGCACTGTGATCGATTTTGAAATCCCGAAGAAATACGGTTTGCGTCAAACTATCGCCGACACGTTGGGCATCGGCGGCATCATGCGGGCTTTGCGGACGATCCCCGTTTTGGTGGATATCTGCCGCGATATGGAGGAACTGTGCCCGCATGCGTTGTTCATTAATTATGTTAACCCGATGGTGATGAATCAATGGGCGCTGAGCCGTGCGACCCCGATTAAAACGGTCGGATTATGCCACAGCGTCCCGCATACCGCGCACGAGCTTGCCAAAGATATTGGGGTACCCGATGAGGACATCAATTATCTAGTTGCCGGCATCAATCACATGGCGTTTTATCTCAAGTTTGAACGTAAAAACACGGGAGAAGACCTCTACCCGTTGATCCGTCAAGTGTTGGATGAGGGGCGCGTGCCGCCCGCGAATCAGGTGCGTTATGAGATGTTCAAGCGCTTGGGCTACTTCGTCACCGAAAGCAGCGAGCATTTTAGCGAGTATGTGCCTTGGTTTATTAAGCGCGACCGTGCCGACATGATCGAGCGCTTCAATATCCCGTTGGATGAATATATCCGTCGGTGCGAGGTCCAGATCGAAGGCTGGAACCTGATGCGCCACGAGCTTGAGGACGAAGGCAAAGAGATCACCATCAACCGCAGTGTCGAATATGGTTCGCTGATCGTTCACAGCATGGAAACAGGCATACCCCGCACGATTTATGGCAATGTCCCAAATACGGGTATCATCACCAATTTGCCGACCGGTTGCTCGGTCGAAGTCCCGTGTTTGGTGGATGCAAACGGCATTCAGGCGACCCATATTGGCGCGCTTCCACCCCATTTGGCGGCATTGATGCAAACCAATATCAATGTGCAATCGTTGACGGTGGAGGCGGCACTGACGGGCAAGCGGGAACATATTTATCATGCTGCGATGCTTGATCCGCATACGGCGGCGGAACTATCGTTGGATCAAATTTGGTCATTGGTCGATGAGTTGATCGAAGCGCACGGGAGTTATTTGCCGCAATATCATTAGGGGTTTATTGGGAAGATAGGATAGCTATCGGACACATCATGGTGTGCATCCAGTGGCTATCCTATTTTGCGACCAAGTTGTTGAAAGTGAATGCGCTTTTGCCTTTAGCGCTGAAGGGACTGGGGCGTGTTGCCTTGTTGTTCTGCCAATGCCTGTACTTCGGCAAATTCAAACAGGGCTAAATCGCCCGGAATTGTTCCTTTGAGCGCGGCACAGGCTGCCCCCCAGCGTAAGGCAAGCGCGGCATCTGTGCCCTCAGTTTTGAGATAACCATACAGAAAACCCGCTGAGAAAGAATCCCCACGTCCCAGCCGTCCGATCTCGTGGCTTGGGAAAATGCCTTGTTGGAGCATTTCACCATCACGGGTGCGCGCCATTGCGCCCAGTGACCCCATTGTCAGGACAATCAACGGCTTGGGATAGCGGGCAGCCAGCATCTTCAGTGCATCCTCACCACTGGTGGCGTTGCCGAACAAGATGCCTACATCGTTGAGCGAGATCAAGAAGATGTCGGCGGCGGCGATGAATGGTTCGCAAATTGTTAAGGCACGTTCCGCCGTCCACAATTTGGCGCGATAGTTCATGTCAAAACTGATCGCCCACCCTGCCTGTTGTGCCAACCGCAAGGCTTGGTGTGCCGCCTCGATCACACCGACTGCCGGGGTGATGCCCGTAAGATGGAGCAATCGCGCTCCCGCCGCCTGAAACAAGCCCAAGGGCAGATCGTTGGCGGTAATCTTACTAAAAGCGGAATGGGCGCGGTCGTAAATCACGCGGCTGCTGCGGGGCGCAACCGCCGGTTCAAAATAATAGGTGCCAATGCGATCTTCATTCGTCCAGATCACATGGCTGGTATCGACCCCAAAACCGCTGAGCGTGTTGGTGATCATGTGCCCCAAGGCGTTGTCCGTGAGGCGCGACAGCCATGCGGTTTTCATGCCCAACCGCGCCAGTCCAACCGCCGTGTTGGATTCGCTCCCGCCGACATGGAGGTCAAATTGGCGGGTGGTTTCGATTCTTTCCATAGAAGGGGGCGTGAGCCGGATCATGGTTTCGCCCAATGTCAATACATCGTAGCGCTGCGTACTCATCGCGCTAACCAGCTTCGCGATGGGGTACTTGCCGAATGACTTCCATGATTTCGCGGGCAGTGGCTGTGATGTGTGCCCAATCGTGTGCCGCCACACGTTGCCCGTTGACAAGGTTGCCCCCTATGCCGACCGCCGCTGCACCGCTGCTTAGATAGGCACTGACATTGCTCGGATCGACCCCGCCCGTCGGCATCAATTGCAAGGCGGGCAGGGCTGCCAACAGGTCTTTGACGAAACTGGGTCCTAGGGCGCGTGCGGGGAAGACCTTTACAAAGGTCGCGCCATGCTCCCATGCGCTCAAGATTTCTGTAGGGGTATAGGCACCGGGCATGACGGCGATATTGGCATCCTGACATGCCTTTATCATCGGAATTTTGAGGACGGGCGACACGATGAATTGCGCCCCTGCCTCTAAGACAGCATCTAAATCTTCAAGGGTGACGACGGTACCCGCGCCAATGACCGCTTCGCCGTTGGCAAAGGCGGGGATGGCTTCTTTAACGGAGCGAATCGCGGCAATGGAGTCGCGATTGGTCAGCGTAAATTCAAGCGCTTTGACGCCCCCATCGATGAGTGCTTGCGATAAAGCGATAGCTTCGCTCAAATCAGCAAGGCGAATAATCGCGACTAATCGTGACTGACGGATCACGGTCGAAACAATATTTTGAGTCATCATTTGTTCTTTCTACGATAACCACTATTGAGACACTGCCCAGAGTGTCGACGATGATTGTACCTTGTTATAGGTACGGTGGCACGTAACTATACAGCTACCCCTCATCCCCCGACCCCTTCTCCCACAAGAGGCTGAGGGGAGAAACGCAGTAGAAAGTCCCTCGCCCCTTGTGGGAGAGGGATTTAGGGTGAGGGGTGTGTAGGTACGGTGGCACTTCGTCTACAAGGGTTGTGCCCTATGATTTTGCGCTTATGAGATGTGCCCGTTTTGGGGGCGAAGCGAGGCGCGGTATTTTCCGGGGGAGATACCGACCAAACGGTAAAAGGCGGTATAAAAGTGGCTCAGTGTTTGGAAACCGGATTCTAAAGCGATATCAGCGATGGTCATATCCTTCATGATGAGGAGTTGTTGGGCGTGGGCGACGCGCTGATGAGTGAGGTATTCGATCAAGCTTAAGCCGAAGGCGGTCTTAAAAATGTTCATTGCATAGTTTGGGTGGAGCGCCACTGCCGAGGCGATCTCGCGCACGGTGAGGGGTTCTTGAAAACGGCGGCTCATCAGCAGTGCCATGTCGCGTGCGCGCCGGTCGGATATCTCGACAATAGGCGGGTCGTTGGGCATGGGTGTCGCGAAATCCAAGACTGCCGCCGCCCGAAAGAACAAGGTTCGCATCTCCATGAGCGCGACCGTAGGCTCACCCCGTTCTAAATCTAGCGCCCACTGGCGAAAAAAATCTAGGCTATACAAGGGGAGGACGCCCCGAAACAAGTTGCCGGACAAAATCGTCAGCAAAAATGCACGGGGAAGATCCCATTGAAGTAGGTATTCGAGCGGGATCGTCGCCCAATAAAGCTGGGTGTTGGGGGCGTATTGAATGACCTGATGGGGAATAGCCCCCCAGAACAATGCCACTTCACCGGGCTGAACGGTCGTTTGCTGCCCGGCAAGCATATAGGTGAGCGCCCCCGTTTCGAGCGCGTTGATTTCAATTTCGTTGTGACGGTGGGGCGGGTACATCGTATCAACCCGCCCACCCCACACGCGCAGCCCAAAAGTGTTCAGTTCGGAGTTGCCAAGTGGTTTCATAGGATTTAGGAAAGTAGCTTATGCCTGTTGATATTTGTCTATTTTGTAGCCATCAGCCCAATACAGTGACGACAACATTTCCTTTTTTGCGCCCAGTGTCCACATAACGATGCGCCTCGGCGACTTGTGCTAAAGGGTAACGTCGATCAATCACTGCTTTCATCTTCCCGGCATCAAACAACTCGTTGAGGAAGTTGAGATTGCCTTTATTTTGCACCAAGCTCGCCGTCGCGAATTTAGCTTTTTTGCCTCTGCCCAATGAGGTCAACAGAATTTGGCGAATGATCGCTAAGCTTGGCACGGTTGTCAAATAGGACCCCTGTTGTGTGAGCGCACTTTTGCAGTTGGAAAAGGAACTTTTGCCTACCGCGTCGAAGATAATGTCATATTTCTGACCCGTTTTGGTGAAATCCGTTTGCGTGTAGTCAATGACTTTATCGGCTCCTAGCGATTTTACCAACGCCACATTCGCACCACTGCATACTCCTTTGACTTCTGCGCCATAATATTTGGCAAGTTGAACCGCGTAAACCCCGACTGCTCCCGATGCCCCCTTGATCAGGACTTTTTGCCCGCTTTTGATGTGAGCGGTATCGCGAAGAAAGGTCAATGCGGTCAACGCCCCGTCACAGATGCTGGCAGCTTCTTCATAGGTCATATTGGGGGATTTGACAACGATGGGTTTGTCTTCGGGCAGGCATTTATATTCGGCATGACCGCCAAAGGTGTCGGGGCTGATCGCAAAAACTTGATCCCCCTTCTTGAAAAGCTTTACATCTTTGCTGATGGCTTCGACTTCCCCCGCAAACTCCGTCCCTAGCACCGGAAACTTCGGTTTGTTGAGACCATAAATCAGTTTGATGATAAATGGCTCGCCCTTACGAAAGGAACAGTCTGACGGACCGACGACTGCGGCATGAATTTTGATCCGAATTTCATTGTCTTTGAGGTGGGGCTAGGGGTTACGATTTCGGCGAACTGAAGGACATCGGTGGAGCCGTATTTTGGGCAGAGCATAGCTTTCATGGGGTTTTCTCCAAGGTTGATTATGCGTTGGTTGGTTTGATTAGGTCGATCAATATCGCTTTATAGCGAGAGCGTTAGAGGCGTTTGGTCGTTGTGGTTTATGGTGATGACCACATTTCCTTTTTTATGTCCACTATCGACATAACGATGCGCCTCGACAAGGTGTTCTAAGGGATAATATCTATCGATGACCGACTTCAATGTCCCCGCTTCGATCAGGTCTTGAGCAGGGTTAAGTCTGCGCTTTTTTCTTCGGTCGTTGCGAAGATAACTTTTTTGTCGCTTGTCCTCGAAACCCATACTCCTTGGAAAAAATGGGACAAGCCGGGATTGGCAAGTAGATAACGTCCATGGGTAGCCAAATGAACCAAGGCATTTTGGAACTCCGAATTTCACAATCGCCGGTGGTGACGGTGGCGGCAACGATTTTGATCAAGACTTCATGCGCTTTGGGAGCTGGTTTTGCTACTTCTTGATAGTGAAGTACATCTGGTGAACCGTATTGCGTGTAAATCATGGCTTTCATGAGGGCAACTACCTCGATTTGATTGTGAAGTCGCTGGAAATATGATGAAAGGCAATGGGCTGCCCTGCATGTATCACGATATATTTTGATAGGGAACTTTGATGCTTATCCTAAAGTCACCCGAAAGACGGAGATCAAGGGCATACCCAAATCGCGCACTTTTTTGAGCAATCCGTGTAATGCCGACTGATCGACCACAACGCCGGTTTAAAGAGTCTCACCGTTGTCTTCCAGCCTGATATCCAAACCTTCAAACCAGCCAGTCCACTGATGACCCAAATGTCCCTTGATCCTAATTTGATAGATCAACGGTTCTTGTGGATTGGTTGGGGAGGGGAGTTCGTTTGCCATTAGCCTATCCCTATGCTGGGCGATGCGGACAATCTGCGCTGCTTGTTTCTTATGCAAACAGCATAGCGCCAATGTCGGTTCAGGACATAGCTACTAAAGTATTGTTTGGGGTACTGTTTTGTTTGAGGGGCATAAACGGGTAGGACACGGGGAGATTTCGATAATGCCGTTTGAGGTTGAATGAAGATCAGTCGTAGATCACAAAATCCCTAATTTTCGGGCAAGGGCAACCGCTTCGGTGCGTCGTTGAACTTGGAGCTTGTCAAAAATTTTCTGGTTGTGCCCTTTTACGGTACTTAAGGCGACGAAGAGTTGCTCGCTTATTTCTTGATTCGAGAAGCCTTGGGCGATCAATTGCAACACTTCTAATTCGCGTTCGCTCAACATCTCGTGAAGGGGTTGCACAGGCGCGGCAGGTGCAGGGACCGGTTTTTTTGCTGCTGCCATGTTCTACTGCAAAGGCACCCAATAAGGTGTTGGTGTAGGCTGGCATCATGCCGCGCCCAGAGGCGTCGGACAGAAGTTGCGCCATAGGTGCCCCTTCATCGATAAAGGTGCGAATGAAACCGCTTGGTTCTGCTAGTACGAGTGCATCGTCAAGCTGTTGCAATGCCTGACTTTGCTCTCCAATGACATGGTGCGCGAGGGCTTGTAGCACCATGATTTTGAGCTGTTCATCGACATCACCCTTTGTTTTTGCACGGCGGTGCATTGGCTCCAAGAGCGCCAGCGCTGCTGAGGCTTCCCTTTGGGCGATCAGTTTCCGCGCTTGGCTGAGGGGCAGGTCATAGGTCAACGCCAACGAGGTAGCAGCCTCTAGCTTCCCCTGTTGAAGCAAGGCGCGTATTTGGGTAGCAGCAATGTCG